>JAGUWJ010000099.1 GCA_020062425.1 Actinomycetota bacterium | reverse complement strand
AGAAGCACGAAGAGATGGTTGAACCGAGTTCGCCGCTGTTTGAGAATGGAGGCAGTTGACGGAAGAGGATGACGGCTGCTTTTTCAGAGATGGTAGAATTAACGTTTTCTGTATTGACAGCCCTCTCGAGGTTGATGAATAATCACTGCATTGTGAACATATATGTATGTATGTTTCTTCTCGACCGGTGCTGTGGGTGAGAATGGGTTCCATTGAGAAGCGGGACCAGATAATGGCGGCCGGCGGCCGCGTATTCCCAAGGCTCGGGTATCACGGTACGACTGTGGAAGACGTGATCCAAGAGGCGGGAGTGGCGCGCGCCACCTTCTACCACTATTACTCGGACAAGCGCGAGCTGTTCGCGGCCGTCGCCGGCGCCATCATCGACCAGATCGTCGAGCGGCTTGCGAGCAACATCGACGAGATAACGAGCGACGCCGGCGAGGCAAAGCCGGAAGTTCTCACCCCTGCCGGATTTCTGGATCTGTTGAATGATCTGATGCACGGGCTCTTCGGCCTTCTCAGGCAGAACCGCGGCATGGCCAACCTCTTCCTCCACGAGATGGTCGTCGTCGACAAGGACATGCTCAAGCTCTACTACGATTTCCAGAGCAGGCTCTGCGACCAGTTCGAAAGGCTGGTCAGTTACGGGATAGAGATTGGGGTGCTGGCCGATAACGACAGGAGGAGAGCGGCGGAGTTCATCGTCAGCGGGCAGCTCCACGTGGCGGGCAGCTTCAGCAACAGGACCGGCCACTACCCGGTGGAGGAGGTCTCCCGCAAGTTCATGGAGTTCCAGCTGAACGGGCTTGTTTCAAAACAGGGCGGACGAGAGCGCGAAGTTCTGAAGGCACATCGGTGATGAGTCAAGAGGTGGTGTTATGAAGTATCAGGAGTTGTTTCCGCTCCCCGACGAATGGATCCAGGAGTCCGACAGGTCCATGGCTGAGACCGTGTCCTCTTGGGCCGAGCAGGAGGTGATTGCCAGGCGCCTCGAGCACAAGGAAGACTACGACGCCCTCCTGCTCCCCGCCATGCGGAAGCTGATGGTCGACATCGGCCTACAGGCGATGATCATGCCCGAGGCAGCCGGCGGAGGGGGAATGGACGCGCCCGAGGCCGCCATGGCGGCGGCCGCCGTCATCGAGGAGGTGGGCGCCGCCGACACCAGCATTGGCTTCCTGTTCGCCAACACTCTGGCCATAGAGTATGCGCTTGCGGTCGCACCGAAACGCTCGGAAGAGTCACTGAAACAGGCAGCCCCTCTTCTCTGTGGGGGGGACGTCACCATCTGCTCGCTGGTGCTCCCCGCCTACGGCACCGACATGGCGGACCGCCCTCGCTACTACGGCCTCGATTACCCGGCTACGGCGAAAAAGGGGAAGGACGGGTGGGTCATCAACGGGGGGCCGGCTCGCCCCCAGTGCTGCGGGGCCACGGCCGACCTGTTCGCAGTGGTCTGTGATACCGGTAAGGGCAAACCGGGGCTTCTGCTGGTAAAAGGAGATGCCAAGGGCTTGAAGAGGGGAGAGGAGCTCAAGAAGACCGGCCTCGCGGCAAGCCGCAACGCTGACGTCACTTTAGACAAGGTGAAGGTGCCCGCCGACGCGCTGGTCCTCGAGGGCATCGAGCCCCTTCGTGCGATGCTCTCATGGTACTACATGGCCTGCGCCGCCGCCTGTACGGGCGCTCTCAAGACCACGCACGGCATATTGAAGGAATGGGGCGATACGAGGGTAATCAAGGGCAAAGGCCAGGTCTTCAAGGAGAACCCTCTGGTGGCATCGCTGATGGGCGAGATAGGTAGCAAGACCGGCACATGCCGCGTCCTCACATATAACCTGGCAAGACTTCTTTCGCGTCCCGACGCGTACGGCTCGGCCGGAAGCGGAACGATGCATGTGACCGCGGTGTCCGCGCTCAAGCAGGTTGGGCACCTTTCCATGGAAGCGATGCACAATACCATGGAGCTTATGGCTTCCGCGGGGTATGCGACCGAGTGGAACCTCGAGCGGTACTGGCGCGATGTCAAGACGGTGCAGACATATGTGTTGCCCGAGACCGTCGCCCAGACCTGTATGGCCAGGCAGTATTTCAACCTCGAGCAGCTCTGAGCGAACGTGGTGACGGTTTGACCGCAAGGTTCTCTAGGAGGAGGAGCAATGCGCACTATTGACGATTTTACGATGCCGGTCGAGTACCTTTCGCCGATCGACAAGTTCTTGCGCGACGCGTCACGGGACTGGGCGAACAAAGAATCCATTCCGTTCCGCCGAGGTTACGACGAGGATTGGGAAGAGCATCACACCATCGAGCCGGCGTTCAAGAAGCTGATGGGAGAGATGGGTTTCCAGAGGTTCTTCTTTCCCGAGGAGTTCGGCGGCCTCGGATTCGGGCATTCCAACTATGCCGGAGTCGGAGGTTATCGTGTGTGCGAAGAGGTGTCGCGCGCCGATTCGGCCATAGGGGTCGCCTTCGCGGTGCTGCACTGGCCGCTGCTCCTGATATGCAAAGAGCCGCACGTAAACAAAAGACTCTGCGCGGAGTTTGCGCCGATGTTCTGTGACACCACCGAACCGGTGTTCGCCGCGAACGCCATGACCGAGCCCCAGGGAGGTTCTGACATCGAGAACCTCGACCTGCTCTCCGGAAGCACGATTCAGACCACCGCTACACTGGAAGGTGACGAGTGGGTCATCAACGGCCACAAGCTGTGGCCCACAAACAGCGGCGGCGTATCAAAGCTGTTCGGTGTCGTATGTACCACCAAGCTCGGCTCTAACGATCCCAACGACTTCGCGTTCATCTTCGTACCGACGGACCTCCCGGGGGTAACGCAGGGGAAGCCCTACCAGAAAGCGGGCATGGCCGCCGACAAGAACTCGGACATCTGGTTCGAGAACGTGAGGGTGCCCGTTTGGTACCGCGCCCATGGTCCCGGCGACGACTTCAAGTATTTCAAGGAAATGGTCGCCTGGGGCAACTTGCTCAGCGTCGCATTCTGCAGCGGCGCGATGCTCAACGCTTATGAGCTCCTGCGCGATTTCTGCTCGGAGAAAACATATCGCGGCAGGCCGCTCAAGGAAAACGACGACATAGCGGGCGTGCTCGCGGACATCGCCAGGGACATCGAGGCAACCCGTATCATCGGTTACCAGGGAGCGAGGATGCTGGACCGCCCAGACCTCTATGGCGACAACTGGTCAGATGAGATCGTGACCAAGATGCGCTCCTTCAAGTACTTCGCCTGCGACCGTGCCATAGACATCTTGGATCGCGCGATGAACATCATGGGGCCTTACGGAAGCGACAGGGTCCAGGATATCGAGAAGCACTGGCGCGACGTGAAGATCATCCAGTTGTGGCTGGGAGGCAAGCAGCTTGGCCAGATGGAGGTCGCGCGGTGGTTCTACGATTGTGAAACATTGTGATCACATTGGACTGAAGGTGAGCTCTGAGAGATCAGCTTAAAGAGGCGGTGGTTTGATGGCCGAGACAGAGATGCCGAAAAAGGGGCCCTTCGAGGGGTCCAGCAGGGTTCTACGCGAGCTGCTCCGCACACCCTCGTTCAAGAAGTCGGTCAACCTGGTTTTGAACGACCTCGATCCAGAGAACGCGGGACTCCTCGCGCAGACACTGGTATGGCAGGACGTGGAGTTCTTCCTCAGCCTGTTCAGTTCCCTGCCCATACTGCTCAACATCCTGGTCAGATTCCTGGTGGAGCTGCTTCGTCAGCTGGGCAACTTCACGCCCGAGCTCATTTCGAGCTTCATGGCCAGCATAATCGACGACCTGGAAGCCGACAGCCTGGGAGCGGGCGTTGGTCTGACACTCATGTTGCTGCTCGACATGGGCGCGACGGACAGCGAAGACCTCAAAGCTGCCGCGCCGAACTTCGTCCAACGGTTCAGCCGGGGATTGGCGGGGGCCCTGGAAGGAGAAGCGGCCGAAGGCCAGAGCGCCGGCTCGCTGATGGTGGACAAGGTGGTTCCGGTGCTCAGTAACATGGCCTCAAAGATGGGTGAGTCCGCAGCGAGTAAGGACTCCCAGATGAGCGCGCTGGTGACTAGTGTCACGAACGGCATAGACAAAGTGGCCTCTGAGAATCCCCAGTTCATCCAATCGGTGGTGAATCCGCTGGTCGATTCGTGGCGGCGAGCGGTAGAAGGCGAAGGACAGAAGAAGAAGACGAAGGGGGCGGACAACTGATGGAAGAAATAACGCTCAACATCGAAGAGGTCAGCGATGAAGACGCGGGAGCGGTGACCCGTGTCGTTCGCGAGATGCTCCGGACTCCTTCCTTCAAGGAGCTCGTGAAGATATGGATTTCCACGGCCGACAGGGAGAAGGCCAAGGGATTCGTGAACACCGTCCTCTGGGAGGATTTCGAGTTCACGCTGAGCCTGATGAGCGTGTTCCCCGAATTGATCAACTACATGGTGGAAGCTCTCCTGGAGATGAGCACCAGCCTGGAGCAGCTGCCCTCGGAGCTGCTCGATACCTTCGTCATCTCGCTGTTCGGAAGGATCGACACCGACAGGATGAAGGAGATCCCGGGCGCCTACTTCCCCATCCTGGAGAAGATCAATTTCCAGGAGAAGCTGTCGGCTGAGATCGACAGGGTAGTGACCGAAAGCGACTACGGGAAGGCGCGGGAGGTGCTGGAGGAGCAACTCGAGACCTGGACCGCCGGGACGGCCAGGGTGCTGGAGAAGATGCTGGACAACCCGGTCATCATCGCCAACCTCGTGGGTATGGTACCACCTCTCGGTAACTACCTGATCAATGTGCTCTCGGTACTGTTCGGGAAGCTGGAGATGCCCTCCGAGATCCTGGCCAGCGCGCTCTTTAACACCATGTCCGCCCTGGACGCGGAGGAGCTGGGCCGGGCGCTCAGCGGGCTCTTCGGGCAGATCAACCTGCTGCACGCCGGCAACATAGTGCTTGGCGGAGACGAGCCTTACTTCAGAGGGGTTTTCAACGATTTTACCAGGAGGATGTTGGACAACCTCGACACAGGGGTAGCGTCAGGAGCGATAAGTGCCCTGGGTGAAGACCTGGAAGTCATCGCCGGCGTCCTGATAGAGCAGGCCACGCGGGACCCGGAGAGGCTGCTTCCTCTCGCGCCCATGGTGGCCTCACTAATGAACTCCGTGTTCAGGATATTCTCGAACGCGCTCGCCGAATGGACCGCGCTGCCCGACGAGACGCTCCGCGAGGTCAGCATGGCCTTCCACGAGAAGTCGGAAGCCGTGGAGATCGGACGGACCATCGACCTGTTCATCACGCTCGCGCTGCGCCTTAGAGAGGCCAATCCGGAGATTCAGGGCGAGCGGCTTGCCGAGGGGTTGGAGGTCATCAACACGGAGCGGCTCGAGCTGTTGATACGCGGCATGGCGGGAGATGTCAAGAGGGCGGCTCTGGCCAACCCGGGCATAAAGATGACCTTGCAGCCCGAGGAGATGGGAAAGCGCGCAAACGAGATCATCGTCGGTCTGAACCGTGCGGCGGGCCCTGCGGCGGTGAGGGACTACGTGGTGGAAATGATGTCTGTCATGGACGCGAGGGAGCTGGGTCTGTTATTGACTACTATTGCGGGAGGCGTGATCGAGGGTATCTTCGCCAAGCGGGAGATGGCCCTTGAGGTGATCAAGACCGTGATGTCCAGCACGTTCAAGGTAGTGGGCCACATGTTCAAATTCGTCTTCAAGAGAGGTTGATGCAGGGGACTCCGACCGGCGGCAGCCATATCAGCCGCCGAAATCAGGATTCAGAGGTGGTTTGAGTGAGCAGTGTGACAGTGGGAACCGCAATGCAGGAGGTCATCGATCATTCAGAGGTGGTGGAAAACGAGTTCGTCAAGAAGTGGAAGGAGGGCGGAGGCAAGGTGGTGGGATATACCTGCGTCTTCACGCCTCCCGAGATCATTGACGCCGCGGGCCTTTTCCCGTACCGCATCAGGGCGCTCGGCAACCCGAACACCGAGATAGCCGACTCGCACCTGGCGCGTTTCAACTGCAGCTTCTGCCGTTCCTGCCTGCAGTTGGGCCTCGACGGCACTTACGATTTCCTTGACGGGCTGGTGGAGAGCAACGGGTGTGACCACATCCGGGGCATGTACGAGAACTGGCAGTACGTCAAACCCGTCTCCTTCTTCCACTACGTAAAGGCTCCCCACGTGATAACCGACGACTCCATGGATTACTACCGTGAAGAACTAAGGCTCTTCATGAAAGCACTCGAGGAGCATTTCAAAGTGGAGATAACCGACGAGGCCCTGAAAAGTTCCATGGAGAAGCAGGAGGAAATCAAGGAGCGGCTCCGCACAATCTACGAGATGAGGGAGGGCAAGAACCCCGCCTTCACCGGCGCGGAAGCCCTGTCCCTCTTCCTCCTCGCGTCAGCGGTTCCCGACGAGGAGTTTATCCGGATGGCGGACGCCGCCATCGAGGAGCGAAAAGGCTCGAGCGTCTCCGGGTACCGAGCCCGCCTGATGCTGGCCGGAGCCGCGACCGACGAGCTGGAGCTCGTGCGCGCGGTGGAAGCGGTGGGCGGCCTCGTCGTGACAGACGCCCTGTGCTACGGCCTGCGGGCTTTCTACAGCCCGCTGGACCTGGAGGGCGATCCCGTAGAGGCGATGGCCGATGTCTATATGAAGGACATGCTCTGCCCCAGGATGTACGAAGAGTACGCGAAGAGGCGTGACTTCATCCTGGGCAAGATCGAGGACGCGTCTGTGGACGGGGTCGTGGTCATGCACAATAAGTTCTGCGACGTCCACGGTGTCGACAACGTGCAGATAAGGCTCGACCTGGAGAAACGGAACATACCGGTGCTGGCACTCGAGAAAGAATACGGTTCCAGAGCGGACGTTGGCAGGATCAGGACCAGGGTGCAGGCTTTCCTCGAGCGGATAGGGGGGTAATCACTATGGGCGTTGGACTCGAGCTCCATGAGAAGTCCGAAGTGAATGCGTTCGGCCCGAAATTCGGATTGTTCGACAGGGTATCAACGCTTTTTGAACTGGTCGAGAAGCTTCCGGATGAGATGAGTGACGCGGAGGTCGAGGGAGTGCTGGCCGTGATCCCCAAGGAGACCAGCAAGGGGCTCAGTGCCATGCTCATCCCGCGCCTGCGGGATGTGAGCCTCATCTTCCTGAAGACCATCGGCAAGTGGCTCAGGGACGCCAAGAACGCGCCGCTGGAAGGGAAGAAGTCCGTCCTAGTCCCGTTCTGTTTCCCGCCCGAGATCGTGCAGGCCTTCGACAGCGCCTTCCCCGTGACCAGCGAGGTCTTGAGCACCATCGGCGTGATAGCTCTGGAGGGACAGGGCGAGCGCTATTTTAACATGGCTCTGGGCCTCGGCCTTCCCGATCACATCTGCTCGGCGAACGCGGTGGAGATAGGCTCGATGCTGGGCAGCGACGACTTCCAGCCTCAGGCTATAATCAGCGCGGCCGTCGGCAGTTGCGACATCAATTCCAAAACCCACGAGATGGTGAGCAACTACTACGGTATCCCCCAGTTCATCCTGGAGAAGCCGGTGGACGACACCGAGCGCGGGCACCCGCTGTATAAAAAGAACTTCCGCAGGCTGGTCGGCCAGCTCGAGGAGTTCTTCGACGAGGAGCTCACCGAGGAGAAACTCCGCCGTGTGGTGGAGAAGGCGAACAAGGCGAGCGAGCTCATGCTCGAGCTCTGGGACATCCACTCCGCGGTGCCCCACCCGGTGCCGAACCTGTTCGCGCTCTTCACCTACGGTACCAGGTTCGCGATGTGGGGCACCGACGAGGCCATCACCACGATGCAGGCGATGGTGGACACCTCGAAGAAACGCCTCAAAAATGGAGACTACCCGGCTGAGAAAGAGGTCGCGCGCTGCATCCTGTCCTACACCAGCTATTACTTCGACCTGGCCAACCTGTTCAACTGGATGGAGGAGCAGGGGTACTCCTACATCGGTGACGGCCTCGACCTGTTGTGGCCGACGGTCATCGACACCACGGACCGGGACACCATGCTGGACGGGCTTGCCATGCAGGCATGGAACATGCCCATGACCAGGCAGGTCGGCGGACATTCGATGTCGATGTGCTGGCTGGAGGACCTCATCCATGTCGCCAAGATGTGGAGCGCGGACTGCGCCATCTATTCAGGGCACCATTCCTGCAAGCAGACGTGGAGCGTGAGCAACATCGTCCGCGCCGAGCTCATGAACCGCATCAACGTCCCCATGCTCAACCTCCAGGGGGACTCCTGGCTCAAGAGGACTACACCGATAAGTGTCATACAAAAGGAGATAGACGAGTTCATCAAGAATGTAGTCTTGCCGAAGCGCGTCGGCAAGAAAAAGGTAAGAAAGCGCGCCTGAGAAGGAGTGATGTAGATGCCAGCCGTAGTCGGTGCCCCCGCCGGACCGGGGCTCATCAACAGGAGCCACGACCTGTTCAAGATAGTGATGCGCGTGCCTGACGAGATAAGTGACGCGGAGGCGCGCGGCATCATCAACGCCATGCCCCCGGATATCGCCGACACCCTTGAGGCTGTGCTGGCGCCGCGGGTCAGGTACGCCAGCATAGTATTTCTGAAGATGCTGGGACAGTGGCTCGTAAACGCGAAGGAGGCCAAGGCATCCGGCAAGAAGGTCATCCTGGTGCCGTTCAACTTCGTTCCGGAGTTCGTTCACGCTTTCGAGAACGCGGTACCGATCACGAGCGAGTTCCTCACCACGGTGGCGGGCAACGCCACCCAGGGCAAGGGGCACAGGTACTGGGACGAGGCGATGGGCCTGGGGATACCGGACCACCTCTGCTCTGCCAGCACCATAGAGCTCGGCTCGATGCTGGGTCGCGACGACCTGGAGGCGGACGCCATCATCTCCTGCACGGCTGGAGCCTGCGACGCCAACGCCAAGATCCACGAGTTCGTCGCCAACTACCTGGGTATCCCGCAGTTCATAGTGGAGAAACCCGTCGACGACAGCGAGCGCGGCATCGAGGCTTACAAGAAGAGCTTCTTCCGCATGGTCGACCAGGTGCAGGAGTTTGTGGGAGAGGAGATAAAGGAGGAGCGTCTCCGCAAGGTAATCGAGTACTGCAACCGCGCCGCCGAGCTCCATTACCAGATTTGGGAGTTGAAGAAGAACATTCCCTGCCCGGTGCCGAACCTCTATAACATGTGGATCTACGGGACGCGCTTCACGATGTGGGGGCGGCCCGAAGCCGTGAGGACCATGCAGGTCCTGGCCGATGATTCCAGGAAGAAACTGGAGTCAGGCGAATACCCGGCTCCCGAGGAGCTGGCCAGGTGCGGATGGCTGTACACCGGTTACTACATCGACTTCGGCGGTTTCTACAACTGGATGGAGGAGCAGGGGTACTCATACCTCTTCGACGTCCTCGACCTGTTCTTTCCGGAGCCTATATCTACCGAGAACAAACAGGTGATGCTCGAAGGCATGTGTGAAGCCGCGCGCACGTTCACCATGACGCGCCAGATGGGCGCCGAGTCGATGTCGGTGGCCTGGATTGAGGACGCCATCCATATGGCCAAGGAGATGAACACCAACTGCGGCATCTACTGCGGCCATCACGCATGCAAGCAGACCTGGAGCGTTATTAGCATCGTGCAGAAGGAACTCATGGACCGCATCGGCGCCCCCACGCTTGCCCTGCAGGGCGACGCCTGGTTGAGCGGCGTCACGCCGATGTCCTCGCTTCAGGCGGATATCGACGAGTTCATCCGCAATGTCGTTGTGAAGAAGAAGAAGTCGAAGGAGAAGAAGATAAGGTCGCGCGGCGGCGCCAAGTAGTACTGAACCGGAACCGTGAAGGTGGGTTGGAGTTTTGATTGCACGCCGACAGTAACCGTTAGGAGGTTGGATGCCGTTTGCTGGAATCGACGTAGGCTCTCTTACCGCCCAGGCGGTGTTGATCGAAGACGGCAGGACTCCACTACTCAAGACCATTGGTGTCAGGCTCCTCTATAAGAGCATCAGCGTCAAACCGAATCCCCTGGACTCCGCCAGGACGGTGATGGGAGAGCTCCTGGACGAACACGGGCTCTCCTGGGGCGACATCACCTACTGCGTGAGCACGGGATACGGGCGCGACAAGGTGCAGAACGAGGGTCTCGCCCAGGAGAACATCAGCGAGATATCCTGCCACGGCACCGGCGCCTTCTCCACGGCGCCCCGGGTGCGGACCATCATCGATATCGGCGGCCAGGACGCCAAGGTGATACGCGTCAGCGAAGCGGGTGACCTGGATAACTTCGTCATGAACGACAAGTGCGCCGCCGGGACCGGCCGCTTCCTGGAGGTCATGAGCAGGACGCTGGGGATCTCTTTCCAGGACCTGGGGCCTCTCGCCATCAAGGCGCGGTCGAGGATTGAACTTAGCTCCCGCTGCAGCATATTCGCGGAGACCGAGGTCCTGCACTTCCTGCAGAAGGGCTACGACAAGGCGGAACTGGCGGCGGGCATCTGTAAGTCGATGGCGGACAGGGTGATGGCACTGGTCCGAAGGGTCGGCACCGAGCCGGAAGTGATGATGACCGGAGGGGTGGCCAAGAACATAGCCGTCAGGTCTGAGCTGGAGAGGATGCTTGGCCAGCACATGCTCTCGTCAAACATAGACCCGCAGATAATGGGCGCGTACGGAGCGGCCGTCCTGGCCCAGAGGTCGGGAGGTGGCTCGTGATAACCATGGGTATCGATGTGGGGAACCTGCTCTCCAAGGTGGTCGTGCTGGACGACGACGAGCTCATCGCGAGCGGTGTGATGGAGACCACGGGAAACGTCGCTGACGAGATAACGGGTTTCGTGGAGTCTGTGCTCTCGGACGCGGGGATATCGCGTGAGAAGATAGAGGCGAGCGCCGGGACCGGAAGCGGGGCGGAAATGCTGGAGGGCGTCGACTTCGTCGAGGATGAGCTGACCTGCGTCGCCGCGGCGGGGGCATACCTCATCCCTGAGATAAACATGCTGGTGGACGTCGGCGGTCAGAGCATCGCCAGCATGCTCATCGACGAGGACGGCGACGTGGTCAACTTCATGAGGAACGACAAGTGCGCCTCGGGGTCGGGGCGGTTCCTGGAGGTCATGAGCAACGCGATAGGCGTTGGGATAGACGATATCGACTCGGCGGTGTCCAGGTCGGAGAAGAAGGTTTCAATCAGCAGCCAGTGTGGTGTGTTCGCCGAAAGCGAGGTCATAACCCACGTGAACGAGGGCGAGGCGCCCTCGGACATAGTGGCCGGTCTCTGCGATGCCGTGGCCAGTATCGTTGCAGCCCAGGCGCGCAGGTTCTCGACCGGCGACAAGTACACGCTGACAGGCGGGGTGGCGAGGATAGAGTCGGTCACCAGCCTGGTAAGGGACAAGCTAGGTGGCACTTTCTACGAGTTCCCCTACGATCCGAGTCTGGCCGCGGCGCTGGGAGCCGCGATACTCGCCAGCCTGGAGGAATAGAAAATGGGGACAGACACTTAACCAAAATTTTGCCAGAACGTGCCAGCGCAAATTATGATTCCTTCCACATCCTGGCAAAATTCTGGTTAAGTGTCTGTCCCCAATGAAAATTATGGCGCTATTTGAGGAACAGCTTAACGAGATAATGCAGCAAGCGGACGCCTGGAGGGCGGACGGCCTTGCGCGCGAGCTCTCTTTCGAGGGGAGGGAGCCGTGGCCCGAGGGCCCGAGCCTGGTTCTGGAGGAGGACACCGCCCTCGAGCTCGGCAACCCCGCTGTCGCGTCGCTCTCGGTACTCCTCTGGTCCGAGGAAGACGGCGTCGAGGACGGGCGCATCACCCTCGTCGGCCCGGACGTCGCCGAGACGACGGAAACAAGCATCCCCTTCGCACAGGTGGTGGTTGTGTCGGGGCGCTTCGAGAACGAGTACGAATCGTACCGCGACATACGCGACGCGGTCTACGATACCCGCCTCGAAGGTTTCTCCACCCGCACCATGCCGAGCAAACAGAGCCTTTGGTGCCGGGTGTCGAGCGACGCAGCAGGAAGAGGATTCTCGCTCGCGGACCTGGGCGCATCGCTGATTGAAGCCCTGAAGGAACTGGACGAGGTCGAAGCCGCGGAGGTGATGTTCATCACCTCGAGTGCCGAGCACGTGAAGAGCCTCACCCCGGCCGCCCGGGGTGCCCAGCGAGTGGTGGACGCCCTCATGATGATGTACCAGGAAGACAACTACGACTGCGAGACCTGCGAGTACCAGGACGTGTGCGACACAGTCATGGACCTGAAGAAGATAAGGCAGAGGCTGGACGAGATGAAGCGCGGCTCCGGCGCGCGATGACGAGGTGCTCTCAACATGATAATAGCAGTATGTGGAAAGGGAGGGGTGGGGAAGACCACCATAAGCGCGGTCGCCGCCCAGGCGTTGCACGACAGGGGAAACGGGAAGGTGCTCGTCGTCGACGCCGACCCGGCGGGGGGCTTGAGCACGGCCCTGGGACTCACCCCCAAGAAGACGCTCAACGACGTGCGCAAGGAGATAATCGAGGAGATCAAGGTCGGCGGCAGGGACGAGAAGGACCTCTCGATCTCGCTCGACTACCTGCTCGCCGAGGCACTTACCGAGCACGACAACCTGGGCTTCCTCGCCATCGGGCGCCCCGAAGACGTAGGCTGTTACTGCCGGGTGAACGTCATCCTGCGCGACGCCATCGAGGGGCTGGCCGAGCGCTTCGACAGCACCATCATCGACGCCGAGGCGGGCATCGAGCAGATAAACCGCAAGGTGATGAGCCCGGTCGATTACATCCTGCTGGTCGCAGACACGTCGGCGAAGGCGTTGAACGTCGCCGAGACCATAAGGGACGTCGCCCACCAGATGATCGGGGGCGAGGGCGCGGGCCTGGTCATCAACCGCGCGCGCGAACAGGCTGAGGTCGAGCCGATAAAGAACGAGACGCGGCTGGAGGTCCTCGGCTGGGTGCCGGAAGACGATACAGTGCGCAGGTTCGACGGCAGGGGCGAGTCGTTCCTTCAGCTCCCGGAGTGCCCCGCACGCGGGGCGATAACCGGAGCGCTCAAGAAAGCCGGCCTCGAGATCTGACTCTCGTGCGGTGAATGCCGCGAGGCCCTTTGTCGCATAATCCCTTATGATTACGTCATGCAGTTGAACAACAGGTCGAGGATAGCGAACGAGGCCAGGCGGCGCATCGAGCTCATCGCCTCACGTATTCCGGGGGCGCGGGCCCTCTTCCGCCCACCCGGTGCGCCCGAATCCACCGCCGACCGGCTGGTCATAATCTCGGACACCCATTTCGGCAACGAGTTCGCCGCGCTCTCTACGGATCACGCCCTGGAGCGGCTCGTCGCCACCCTCGCCGCGATGGGTGACATAGACGAGCTGGTGCTGCTGGGGGATATCTTCGATTTCTGGACCACCACCGTCACCGAGGCAATCGAGCTTTCACGCGTGACCATGTCCGAGCTCTTCAAGCTGGACAACGTCGGCCGAATGGTCTACATCCCAGGCAACCACGATCACCACGTGGTAAGGCTTCGCCACACTGAGCTCACGAACAAGAGGCTCCGCGACGGCGACCTGGAACGTGGCGAGCTGACAGTGCCGCTTACCGAGGACTGCCCGGTATTGGAGCCGGTGAAGCCCGAAAAAGCCCAGTTCAAGGCTTTCATGACCTACCCCTGGTACCAGGTCGAGGTAAGGGGCAAAGCCGCCCTCCTGACCCACGGGCACCTGCTGGGGTTCTTCGAGCGCTCGCTGTGGAAGCCCAGGCGCAAGTTCCTGAACGCCTTTCTCTTGAAGAACAACCCCAGCGTCGGACTGGACGACATAGAGAAGTTCGTGAGCCCTTACTACGAAATGGTGACCCTAAGTACAGAGGTGCCGGGTGTGATAGACGGGCGCTACCGCTTCTACCGGATGGTCAGCAGGACCGCAAAGCTCCTCGGCTTCGAGAAGGACTACCGGGTGTCAGCCTACCGCGGCACCGACATCGAAGAGAACGCGGTGGAGGTGGAGGCTCTGCTCGACCATTTCTGCGGCGAGATGCCCTACTACTTCATCTACGGGCACAGCCACAAGCCGGGAATGCTTGACCTGCCGCTCTCTGGAACAAGGGCCGTGAACACCGGGTGCTGGTTCAACGACCCCTCCAGCCGGGAAAACATCTACACCATCGTCGAGGTCACTGACGACGCCCGCCTGATCGACATCTGAGAGCCGGGCGTCAGAAACCCGAGCAAGCCTTGTCAGGCACGTTTCCTCACGTGGTAAGATATGCTGGCGCGCGCGTCGGAAGGGTACCGCATGAGAGAGAAACCGGCGGGGGCGGTCGCCCTCGTCACAGCTATTCTGATCACCACAGGCCTGTGGTGTATCGCTTCCGGTACTGCATCGGCAGCCACCGGTTGCAAGTGGAGCTGGCAGAACCCCTTCCCACAGGGAAACGACCTCTACGCCGTCTCGGCCGCCGACTCGTCCCACGTCTGGGCGGTGGGTGAGGGTGGCACCCTGCTCTTCTCCGACGGCGCCCGCTGGACCATCCAGCAGAGCGGAACTGGAGAGGACCTGAACGACGTCCTCGCAATCGACAGCTCTCACGTCTGGGCCGCCGGAGCGAACGGCACCCTGCTCTTCTTCAATGGGAGGGCCTGGAGCCCCCAGGCCAGCGGGACCTCCGCCGACCTCAACGGGCTCGCCGGGGCCGACGCCCGTCACGTCTGGGCGGTGGGCGCTCAGGGCACCGTGCTCTTTTTCGACGGCGCTGTGTGGAGCTCTCAAGTATCGGGAACGGGCAGCACCCTGCTGGCGGCCTCCGCCGCCAACGCATCGCACGTCTGGGCCGTCGGTGCGGACGGGACGGCCGTCTTCTTCAACGGCAGTAGCTGGACCCCGCAGGCGAGCGGGGTCACCGGAGGCGTCATAACCGGCGTCTCGGCCGCCGATCCCACCCACGTATGGGCGGTCGGGTACCGGCAGGCCGGGCGCGCTATCTCCAACTTCATCCTCTT
>JAGUWJ010000046.1 GCA_020062425.1 Actinomycetota bacterium | reverse complement strand
CCCGTCGACGGCCCCCCCGGGGAGCGAGTTGAGCGTGCTGCTCCGCTGCATCGACGGCCGGGGGTTCCTCACGCCGCACTTCAGCGGCCGGGTGCTGGTATCGGCCGACGGGCCGCTGGAGACCCCTGACTCCGTGCTGGTGGGGGAAGGAAACGGGGGGGTGGCGCGCCTGTCAGCGAGGGTGAGGGGCTCCGGGGTGGCGCGCATCGCTGTGCGGGACGCCGGTGGGAATCTGCGCGGACAGAGCAACCCCGTCCTGTGCTCAGAGGCGGGGTACACGCTGCTGTGGGGTGACCTGCACACCCACTCACTGGTGTCGGACGGGACGCAGGAACCCTCATACCTCTACCACCGGGCGAGGGACCTTCTCGGCTGGGATTTCACCGCCGTCAGCGAGCACGATATATGGAGCCTGGGGGAAGAGCACCCCAGAACGCCAGCGGAGTTAGAACTCATGCGGCGGTCGGCGGACGAGCACTATCTCCCGGGCGAGTTCGTAACGTTCCAGGCGTACGAGTGGACGCACCACAGGCTGGGTCACCGCAGCGTGATCTTCGGGCCGGGTGAGGAGCTGGCGTTCTTCCCCCACACCGATCCGAGGTACGAGACGCCGGAGAAGCTGTTCCGGGCGCTCTCCGGACGGGACGTCATCGTCATACCGCACCACACCGCCTGGAAGACGCACGCGGGCGAGATGCGCGCGGATTTCGGTCCCGCGGTGAACGGGGTGCAGAGGCTGGTGGAGGTCTATTCGAGGCACGGCAGCTCCGAGGTCTTCGGAGGATCGCCTGCGATATCGCACGCCGCGCTGGTGGAAGGCCTCAAGGGCAAATTGATAAGGCTGATTCTGGGGGAAGAGTCCGCGGGTCATCAGTCGGGCAGTTACGTGCGCGACGCCCTCGCCGCCGGCCACCGATTCGGCCTCATCGCGGGAAGCGACGAGCACCTGGTCGGGGTGGGACCTCACCGTGCGCCCCAGCCCTTCCACGACGGCGGCCTTGCGGGGATATACGCTGCGGAGAGGACACGCGAGTCGGCCTGGGAGGCCCTGAGGCGGCGCGCCGTCTGCGGGACCACCGGCGAGCGCATACTGATGGAGCTCCGGGTCAACGGCGCCCTGCAGGGGGCCGAGCTTTCATCGGACGAGCCCCCCAGCATCACCGGGTACGTGCTGGGGACCGACATGCTGGAATCGGTCGAGGTGGTGAAGTTCGACGGCACGGAATACTCTGTCGTGTGGCGGGGCGGCGGGGAGCGCGAGTGCTCCCTGAGTCTCACCGACCGCTCGTTCGACGGTGACTCCTTCTATTACCTGCGTGTGGTCCAGGCTAACGGCCACACGGGCTGGGCTGGGCCGACCTGGGTCGACCTCACGCGCTAGTGCGCACCGGAAGGTGACGGCACCGACGGGGTGCCCTCAGTGTCCGGTGGTGGTGTGACCGCCCTTGAGTGCCCCGTGATAGTCGAAGTACATAGGTCGCTCCGCGACTATCCCGACCAGGTTTGTAGCCTCCACCGTGATAGCCACGTCATGGGCTGTGTCGTCCCCGCTGCCGAGGACGTCGTTCACGCTCAGGGTCACCCGCGACTGCCCCGGGACTCCGACCTCCTGCGCCGCCGACGTTCCGTCTCCCCTGAGGTAGGTGACCCTCACCGACGCGGCCTTGTCGCATGGGTTGGCGAGGCACACGTAGGTGGTGAATCCGGGGCGGGTGGTACCCTCAGCGAACTGCCAGAGGGGCTTCGGATTGGGTGCGGCCAGCGTGTCGCTGCCGCCCGCGACGTCACCCTGGTAGACGAAGTACATCGGGCGCTCGACCACCACGTTGGAGCCGTCAGGGCAGTTGACCCTGCAGGCGAAGTCCTTGTTCGAGCCGACCTCGTCTGAAGCACGGATGGTCTTCCTGGTCATGGGTCCAACTTTGTGGGAGGTGACGCGGTTGTCGCCGCTGTTCATCAGGTAGCTCACCTCGACCTCCGCCTCGTGGCCGGTGGGATTGCCTATGCACAGGTAAGTCTCGAACCCGGGTCGCGTCGAACCTTCGGCGAAGTACCAGGTGGACCGCGCGGAAAGCGCGCCTGGCGCGTCGTGGCCGCCGGTGATCGCGCCCTGGTAGTCGAAGTACATGGGGCGCTCCGCTATGAGCGCAGCTCCGCCGGCGCTCTCCACCCTGCAGGAGAAATCCTTCTCCCGCCCGATGTCCCGCGTGGGCTCAACCGTCTTCCTGGCCCTCGGAGAGACCTTGTAGAGCACGTCTTTGGTGCCCCCTCCCTCGAGGTAGTAGCTGACCACGAAGTCCACCGCTGTGTCGGCGGGGTTGGCTACGCAGAGGTAGGTGTCGAAGCCCTCGCGTGTCGTCCCCTCGGCGAAGTACCAGGTAGGCCTGGGGTAATTGCTGCCCAGCGCGTCGTGGCCGCCGGTTATCGCGCCCTTGTAGCTGAAGTACATGGGGCGCTCCGCCACAACGGGAACGCCGTTCTCGGAAGTTATCTCGCAGGCGAAGTCCTTCCCCGCACCGACGTCGGTGGCTGCGTCTACAGTGAGCCGCGAGCCGGCCTGGACCACGACGTCGACCTCGCGATCTCCTCCTGACTCCATCATGTATCTCAACTTCACCGCGGCGTCGGCGGCGCCCGGATTAGAGAGACAGAAGTAGGTGGTGAACCCTTCCCGGGTGGTACCCTCGGCGAAGTACCACCTCTGCGGAGCCGGCTCTGTGCTGCGGACCTCAACGCCGCTGTAATAGTGCTTGAGGATGTCCCGGTAGTCCCAGCCGGCGTTCGCGAGGACGCGCGCCCCCTCCTGGCACATGCCGACACCGTGCCCGTACATGCTGGTGAAGCCGCACGGGCAGGGAACCGACCTGCAGTACGGAAGGTAACCTCCCCATACGTCCTCTGAGTCGCGCGTGTGCCCATCGCAGTGCCCGAAATAGAACGCGGACACTATCTGCCCGTCGTAAAGGGCGGCGACGTTGTGCGTCGAATCGACCGCCACGTCCGTCCGGTCGTCCCGCTCGGGGCGCCAGACCTGGCAGTGCGTGGTGGTGCAGACGTCCGCGCCCTCCTCGGGGTGCCTGTCCGCCGTGGAGGCGAAGCATCTCGCCGCGACAGCCTGGGCGCAAAGCGAGTCGTACGGCCAGGAAGCGCCGACCTCCGAAGGGACGACGCCTTTGAGGTATTCGTCCATGTACATGGTGCGCACTGACGTGTCGGGCATGAGGACGCGTACGGTCTCGCGTACCTGCGTGACCCCCGAGCCGGGTCCGAGCCCACTGCCATCCGGTCCCTGCGCAAGGGAAGGGGCGGCGCCGGCAGCGGCGCAGAACGACATCGCGCACAGTAGCATCAAGAGTGCGATTGCTGGCGCGAGCCTTCTGGTTCCAGTTTTCGGCGGAGTCTCATGCACGTCTACGTAAGCTCTTTACGGTGGTGAGTCGGCTAGTTCGAAGAGATTCGAAACATGCGCTTGTCCCCGCCAGTCACGCGGCGGGGGGGACGCTCGAGGAGGGCGGCCAGCGCGCAGGCCGTCGCGGGCAGCAGAAGCCCCGGCGCCGGTACTGCACTCTTACCTTTGGTGATCAGCACTATGACCAGGATCAGCCCCAGTATCAGGGCGAGGACAAGCGAGATGACCAGGACCGCGCGCGGCGTGAATATTTTCTGCTCCTCGGGGAGGCTGCGGGGCTTCTCCTTGGGGGCCTCGGAATACGGCACCGGCTCTGGGATTCGCATCCAGGAGATGTCCTTGTTGCAGTTTGAGCACCTGTCCGCGTCCGCCTCGTTCCTGGTCCCGCAGTTTGGGCAGAACTTGTGCGGCACTTTGGTCTTGCGGTAGAGCTGCTTCGCCTCTTCGGATAGTTTTTCATCATCTATCTCAGCCATACACGCTCCTCGTCAAATACGCCCTTGACGGCCTCCGGTTCAAATAAACAGGTTACAGCAAAAGGCATCCTGCCGCAAAATTTCCGTTGGGGACGGAAGTTACATCTCGACGCGGACGCGATGGACCTCTCCGTCGCCGTGCGGCGCTATCACGTTCCCCTCTTCCGTTGGTGTCAGGCACCAACGGAAGTATTACCGTAAATCAGAAGGGGGTCTGGATTATTAAGAAGACGGACGCTCCGTTAAACTCGTGTTACCCAAACCCGAGGAAAGGAGCGTCTGTCATGAGTAGAGTTTACGTGGGAATGGACGTGGGGTCAAAGACCTCCACCGCTGTTGCCATCGATGAGCGAGGCAAGAGGATCAACTCCAAGATGTTCACTACCAGCGCGCGCAACGCCATCAGTTTCCTGAGAGGGCTCAAGGGAGAGGTGCACGTGCTCTTAGAGGAGGGTGAGATGGCGGGCTGGCTGGCTCGCGAGATGCGTTCTCACGCGGAGAGCGTCATCGTCTGCAACCCCAAGCGAAACGCCTGGGTGGCCAAGGCCGGCAGCAAGCGCGACTCAGTCGACGCGGCCAAGCTTGCTGAGCTCCTCCGGCTGGGCAGCTACTCACCGGTGTGGCACCCCGATGATGAGGAGCTGTCCGCCCTCAAGGTGGTGGTGCAGCACTACGACGAGCGCTCCAGGAGGGCGGCCGGGCTCAAGTGCCAGATAAAGGCGAGGCTGAGAGCGCAAGGAGTGATCACCAGGGGGCAGGGCGTCTTCCGTGCGGAGGGCCGCAAGAAGGCACTCGAGCAGGTTGGGAGCAGGCGCGC
Source organism: Actinomycetota bacterium (assembly GCA_020062425.1). Classification (GTDB taxonomy): domain Bacteria; phylum Actinomycetota; class Geothermincolia; order Fen-727; family Anoxymicrobiaceae; genus JAGUWJ01. The sequence goes on along the minus strand of JAGUWJ010000046.1, from coordinate 20,265 downwards.
CAGAGAGGTAATCGCGCAGGAGTTCCGGCTGTTGGACCACTTAGAGAGTGCCAAGGCTGAGGCCAGGGGACTCCTCCTGGAGACCTCCAGAGCCTTTCCGGTCATCCGGCGCCTGATGGAGATACCCGGGGTGGGACCGGTCAGCGCGGCCCGCTTCGCAGCCTACGTGGGGAGCCATGAGCGCTTCAAACGCAGGACCATCGTGAGCTACTCCTGCCTGGGGGTGGTGAAGCGCTCCTCTGACGGCTCTCCCCTGGGAAGGGAACGCTTGAGCAAAGCTGGTAACTCAGTATTGAAGGACGTATCGCGCACCGCGTTCGAAAGGGCTCGCGCGGCCAGGGGTCCAAACGGCATAAAAGAGTTCTACGCGCGATCCCTTGAAAGGACCGGCGACCCCGTGCACGCGCGGCTGAACACCCAGCGTAAGATACTCACCATGATGCTGGCGATCTGGAGGGATGAGACAGAGTGCGCTGACGAGCTGGTAGCAGGAGAGGCCTTCACCGGCGCTTAGAGGGAGAGCCCTTAAAGGCAAGCGGACGCAAGGTAGACCCCCTCATAAGCGGACCGGGTGGCCGGGGAGCATCAAAAGTGGGACATCTGCCGGCTCGAAGTAGCCAGGCACCGGGTCTGGATACGCCCCCGGCCCACAGAAGGCCCCAACAAACCATAGGCGGGCTATTAGGAGTCCAGCCTCATACAGGTGTCTGGCCGGCAGACGGCTGCACGTACCAGGCGGTTTGGACTGGTCCGCATGGAAAAGAGACGAGGGGAAAGACGATTGGTCAGGCCTTTGTGAACGCAGGAAAAACGGGGCGCCCTCCCAAGCAGACATAGCCTTGCCTACCCGGCGAGCCGGGATCGGGAGAAGCTGCGTCTTGACTTGGGCTTCTTACAGGTGTCCCTTTGAGTTAAGTCGGGAATCACCTTTTGCAGGTCCTGCCCATCGACTTAACTCAAAGGACTGGCCCCATCCGAAGAAGCTTCCCTTAGTGCCTGACACCAACGGAACCAACGGAACTTCCCTTAGTGCCTGACACCAACGGAAGTTACATCTCGACGCGGACGCGATGGACCTCTCCGTCGCCGTGCGGCGCTATCACGTTCCCCTCGACCGCCTCTCCGTCTACGACGACCCGCTTGACGCCCTTGCAGACCCCGCGCGGTTTGTCTATCTCTATCTCGTAGATCGCGTCGCGGAACCAGCGCCTGGCGGTTATGGCCTCCCAGTCGCTCGGGAGGCAGGGATCGATGAGGAGGCCCCGGTGATCAGGGCGCACGCCGAGTATATATCCCCAGAAAACGTGCCACTGCCACGCCGCGCCGCCGGTGAACCACGAGTGCGAGCCCTCACCGAAGTACTCGGACTCCGGCCCGATTATGTACTCGGCGTAGACGTACGGCTCGGAGATGTAGAGGTCGCCGTCCTCCCTCGAGCGCACGTTGGGGAGCACGCTGCGGAACGACTTCATGGCGGTATCCCCGTCACCCACCAGCGCCCACGCCATTGTCGCCCAGGCCGTGGCGTGCAGGAATATCGCCGCGTTCTCCTTTGTACCGATGGCGAACCTGGTCACGATGCCTATGTCGGGGTCGGGCTCGCTCCAGCCCGGAAGGAAGAGCGCGCACCCCTTGTCGGTAAGCAGCCTCTCGCGGACGGCCGCCATAGCCCGGGTGGTTCTCTCGGGGTCCAGCCCGGCTATGACCGCCCAGCTCTGCGCGTTGGCGAATATCTCCGCCACCGGGTTTCCCTTCCCCCCTATCACCTGGCCTTCGTCGTTTGTGCCGCGGATGTACCACTCGCCGTCCCAGGCGTGCTCTTCCAGTGAGCGTTCGAGATAGCGGGCCACCTTTCCCACCGTCTTGACCCCCGGAAGGCCGTCCACCATCGAGGCAAGCTCCAGGTACTCCCGGCAGAGGTACAGCAGCTGCTCGCTCGCCATTGTCGACTCGCCGCGTCCCTTCCTGCCTGCGTAGTTTATGGCGTCGTTCCAGTCACCTTTCTCGATCAGCACCAGGTTGCGCTTGCCGCGGCGCCTCCAGATGTTCTCGATGACGCGGTAGATCAGCTCGGCCAGGGTCATCTCCACGCCGTCGTTGGTGGTCACCATGTCGTCGAGCAGGTCGAGCCGTCCGCTCTCCTTCAGGAAGAAGAAGATGGAAATGGGCAGCCACATGGCGACATCGATGTTCCCCGGTGTGCCCGACGGCAAGGCCAGGTCCCGGATGTAGCCCTGGTCCACGGTCCCGTTGGACCGCACCAGGCTGATGTGCCAGACTATGCTTTCCCAGGCGTCATCCACGAAGCGCGGGAGCGCGCCCAGGATGCACTGCGCAGAGTCCCGGTATCCCCAGTTCTCGTTGCCGCTGCAGATGAAGTAAGAGCCGTCCGATCGGTACCACCAGAAGCAGACCCTAGACTGGTACTTGTTCCAGATGTTGACGAACTGGTTCAACCACGTATCCGGCGTAAACGCCGTGTCCCCGTACGCGATGTCGAGCCAGTAACGGTTGCAGTCGAGGAACCTCTGCTCGTACACCTCCGGCCTTATGTGGTAGCTCACCATGTCGAAGTCCTCCTCGCGCTGGATGACTCCCATGGCGATTATTATCCTTTTCTCTTCCCCCGGTTGAAGATCGATCTTGTACTTGTGAGCGAAGACCGCCGGCCTGCCGTCGTTAGCCCTGCTGGTCATGTGACCGTCAGAGACCGCCCTTGGGTTGGACGTGCCGCGCCCCGGTCCGACAAACTCGTCCCTGAGCGTCTCGAATCCGTCGGGCTCTTCCGTGCTGGCGAAGAAGATCTTAATGGGCCAGGCCTGGTTAGGCATGAAAGCCTCACGGTTCCAGTAGGTCTTCTCCGCCACCAGCAGGTCCCCCGAGAGATAGACCCGGTTGAACAGGATGTTCGAGTAATACGAGATGATGTTGGGCATGTGCTGTCCGAGCAGCAGCTCCACGAATGGGTAGGCCTCGACACTCCTGGGACGGTCCGACTCGTTGATGAGGTGGATGATCCAGTACTCTATGTCCGCGTCGAGCGGCACCAGGAAAGAGAGCCAGGCCGAGAGCCCGTCCTTCATGGCCTCAAGGCGCTGGTAGCCCAGGCCGACCCTGCAGAGCCAGGAGTCCAGCTCGGTCCTGGTCGGAAGCCAGTTGGGGGTCCAGATCTCGTCGCCTTCCTTGATGTAGACGAACCGCCCGGGGCCGTTGCCGAGCGCCGGCGCCCAGAGGTTTATGCCGTACGCCGGCGGCTGTTTCCAGAACGAGTAACCACCCCCGGTATGTGTGATGAAGGAGCAGTACCTGCCGTTGGTCAGGTAGTTTATGTAGGGGTACCTCAGCGCGGGGTTGGTGATGATGTACTCGAGGCCGTCCTCGCTGAAATGCCCGCTTTCCTGGGTCTCTCTGTTCTCAGGCACTCAAGGCCCCCCCCGGCACGTCCTACATCCGTGAAATTAACTCTGGGGGCGTTGCACCGTCTGGCGACATCATACCCCGCTATTCCATGGTTCACCCGTCGGGGGACCTATCCTTCCCCGCTCCGGCCAGTTCCAGGTGGAGCGCGGTCTGTATGCGGAGGAGAGCCAGAAGCCAGTGGATTATCGCCTCTGCGCTCCTGTCAGGATCGACGCCCCTGAAGACGAGTCCGTCCGAGCATGAGAAGGAGGCGAAGTCGTAAAGAGGTTCGCCGCGGATGTTCCTCCCCAGGAACCACTCAAAAGCGGCTCGCGCCAGTTCGAGATACCGGTCCTCGCGCTCCACCAGGAAGGCATCGACGCAGGCGGCGGTGATGGATGCGGCCTCGATGGGCAGTTGCGAGAACCTTGCGGGAAGCGAGCCCTTGACGTACCACCCCTGGTCACCTACGAGGTCGAAGACCCCGTCGTGGTACGAGACCCGCGTAAGGAATGACAGGCTTTCGAGCGCGACCTCCCTGAAACGCTCCCTACCTGTCTCGCGGTAGGCGAGCAGGAGTGCGCGCGGAATGATCCCGTTGGCGTAGTAAAGGGATTCCTCATACCACTCCCATCCGGGTGAAGCCGTGTTCTCGTATGCCTCCAGCAGCTTCGCGGCGTCGCGTTCGAGCGCTGCCGTCACCATGCTGGCGCCGGGCAGTCGTGTCAGGTAATGGAAGCAGCCGCATACCGTATAGGCGATAGCTCTGAGCGAAGACGGGGCAAAGCCCTCCAGGGCGCCGTCGAATATGGCCTTTGCCATCGAGGCCAGTCCTTCGTCCGGCTCGAGCGCGACAGCCACCCCCAGGCCCTCCAGGGCCTTCCCCTGGCACTCCTCGCTTCCGACCTCGTCGGCGAAGGACCTGTCGTAAGAGAGCACGTTGTGGAAGCGCCCGTCCGGTCTCTGCATGTAGCCGAGAAAGCCCGCGTAGGTACGCGCGAGCTCGAGGCCCGCCGGATCGTCGGTCCGCAGGTGGGCCAGCACCGCCGCGGACAGCGCCAGCGAGTTGTCCTCGGTGGTGTAACCGCTGGCGCGGTCGGGTATATCGAAGTGCGATTTGTGTATGATGCCCGTTCCGTCGGTCAACCTCGCAAGGTAGTCGAGCCGCGGCCTTGGGAGGTCGCGGAGGAGTACCGGCTCCCGTCTGGGCATGGGCGGAGCAGTGACCTCTCTTCCGGCGAGTACCTTTCGGAACAGCTCCACGTACTCCTTCGCGACTTCGCTCCAGACCATCTTCCGGCCGAACGAGTACGTCAGCTCGCGCATGCGGGTCATGGCTTTCGGGTCCGCGAGGAGCTCCAGTGAGGCCTGCGCCAGTGCGTCGGGATCACGAGAAGGCACTATGACCCCGCGCCCCTCCTCGAGTATCTCCACCGCGTAGTGATACGGGGTTGAGATGACCGGCTTGCCCAGACCGACGGCGTAAGCCAGGGTCCCCGAGACTATCTGGTTCTCGTCGAGGTAGGGAGTCACGTATACATCGCACGCGGCGAGGAAGACGGTAAGCTCCTCAAGGGTGACGAACCGGTCGAAAAACACCACGTTCTCCTCTACGCCCAGCTCCCTCGCTTTTCTCTTCAGGAAGAACCGGTACTTCTCCCCTTCTTTCTGCTTCAGTGGTGGGTGGGTGGCGCCCAGCACAACGTAAGCGGCGTCGGGGAACCGCCGGGCGATCTCAGGCATCGCCTCTATCATGTATTCGATGCCTTTCCTGGAGTGCAGCAGGCCGAACGTCAGGAGCACGGTCCTGCCCTCGAGACCGCACCGGCGCTTGTACTCGTCGGGGTCCGCGAACGGCATGTCGGGCACGCCGTGGTGTATCATGTGGACTTTTTCACGCGGGACCCCGTAGTACTCCTCGAGGAAATCGATCGACTTCCTGCTCATAACCACTATGGCGTCTGAGAGCTCCGCGGTCTTTACCATGGCGCGGTGCCTTTCGGGGTCGGGGTCGGGCAGGACCGTATGCGCCGTGGTGACGACCGGCTTCCTCAGGTCCCGCAGGAGGTCGGTTATGTAGATGCCCCTCGGCCCGCCGAAGATGCCGAACTCGTGCTGGAGGCACACCACGTCGACCTCAGACAGGTTGATGTAGTCGGCCGCCCTGGGGTAGTCACGCGGGTTGTTGGCAAGCACCTCGAACCTTACTGTGCTCGGGTATGCGTAACCCTGCGGCTGGTCGTTCATCGCCACCACGAACACCTCGGACCCAGAGCCCAACGTCCTCGCGACCCATATCGCCACGTCCGTGGTGAAGGTGGCAAGCCCGCACTGCCTGGGAACGAAATTTCCGATAACCGCTACGTTCATGCCGCTCTTTCGGCCTCTCGACCTGAACAGGTCTGGCATGGTTATCCTCCATCGTCTCTAAAAAATCTCTGTCGCGGGGCGAGACTCTCAAGGCCGTCGGCCGCCGCTTTCGGGGATCCTCGATAGAATGAGATACTGCTCACCGTCGCGGGTCGTGTCTTATCCCGCGATGATGCATTCTAGGAAGCGAACGTGAATCCTCCCGCCCGCCTCGGGTCAGGAACGTTTGTGGTACCATCATGCAGGCGCGTGCTCGAAGCCCGCCTCGACAATGGAGCTGTCGTGACGAGTATCAGGCTGAGAAGACCCATAAGATTTGAGGACGGGCAGGGACCTCCGCGCTATCCCGTGAAGGAGGCGCTCGCTATCCTCAGGCACCGCCTCTACAGTGGAGACAGGAAGCTGTGCCCCTGCTGCGGCAGGACCTCCAGGCTGTTCCTCTTCACCCATTACATGACGGCGCTGTGCCCGTACTGCCTTTCGACCGAGCGTTACCGGCAGCTGTGCCGCTACCTGCGTGACGAGACCGATTTCGGCTCGAAGGAGACCCGCCTGCTGGACATAGCCCCCATGTGGTGCTTCCAGGAGTTCTGCCGCTCGTTCCCGACGATCGAGTACGTCTCGATAGACATCGCATCGCCTATGGCCATGCGGCTCATGGACATAAGGGACCTCGAGTTCAGGGACGGTCTCTTCGACTGCCTTATCTGCTACCACGTGCTGGAGCACATCGACGACGACGACCGGGCGCTTTCCGAGCTCTTCCGCGTTCTCAAGCCCGGGGGATGGGCCATAATCCAGGTCCCCACCCTAACCGAGAACACGGTCGAGCGTAAGGACATGACCGATGCCGAGGTCGAGGAGGTGCTCAAGTTCGACGACCACCGGCGCTCGTACGGCTGGAGGGACTTCCCGGAGTTCTTGAGGAGCGCCGGTTTCGATGTGGAGGTCGTACCGTTCGGCAGGAGTTTCAGCGAAGAAGAGATCGCACGCCAGGGGCTCGACTTCTTCGAGGACCTTCACGTGTGCCGCAAGCCCTAACGAACCTGACTCCGGTCAGTCCTCCCAGTTGTCCGGCTCGATCCCCGGCGGGGGGCCGTGGTAGTCGTCGGGGTTGTACTTGTAATCCTTGTAGTCGGCGGAGTCTACCTTCTCCCCCAGTATCTTGACCACCCTGCCGGGATTGCCCACCACTACGGCGTAAGGGGGGATATCCTGGAATATCGAGACCGCGTTCAGGCCTACCTGGGCGAACTCGCCCACCACGCAGTGGCCTCCCACTTTCGCGCCGTGGTAGATCATTGCGTAGTCGCGCACCTCGACCGACGTCTGCTGCCCCTCTCTCCACAGCGCGCCCAGCGCCACGGTCGAGTAGATACGGACTCCCTTGCCCATCTTGACCCTTGGTCCTATGACGACCCCCACTGGGTGGTGAAGATGGAAGTCGGGACCGATCTCCGTGTCGGGTGTAATCTCGACGTTGCATAGCAAATGGTTCAACCGCATTACGAACAGCGCGGCTGTCATCCACCCCTTGGTGTAGAACCAGTGCGACAGCCTGTAGAGCGCCACCGCCTGCAGGCCGGCGTTGACCAGCAGGTTCTTTATAAGAGCGCCGTACCCGCCCTTTCTCTTCACCGCCAGCCTTATGTCCTCTGTGACGTGCTTCAAAACTCCCCCATTCTGGTTCCCGCGAGAGGTCTCCGGCTCAATCGCCGGAACCGCGGAACCTTCTTGTGAAAGCATCAAGGGCACCGTACTTTATCATCGCCGTCTCGATGGGCTTGCTCTCCAGCACCCGCATCGCCTCCGGTGAGACCACGCTCCTCCCCTGGAGCACCTCGGGAAGGCGCAGCAAAGTGTGCCTTATAGCGCGGAAGAGCTCTTTGAAGGTGTGGCGCTTGATGGAGTAGAGGATCCCGAAGACGAGGTAGTAAAAAGCGTTCCTGAACGCCTTGCCGGCCGGATAGAACCGGGCCAGGAAGTAGCAGCCTCCGGTGAAGGTCAGGTAGATCTTGAACCCGGGGTCCCGGACTTCCTTTGATATCTTGTGACGGATGACCGCGGCCGGGTGGTACACGATACGGTAGCCCCGGTCGATGGCCTTGGCGGAGATATTCCTCTCGAACTGGTAAAGCAGTATCTCCGGTTCTATATAGTCGACCTCCTCCAGGACGTCCCGCCTCATCATGGCGCCGTTACCGTGGAACGACGGCGTGTCGAACACCCCATCGGAGTTGTTCTCCTCCTCGGTGAACCAGCGCAGCGCGTTGAACACCTCGCCGGAATCATAGTAGACGTTCTTGCAGTACACCACGGCGATGCGGGGGTCCGAAGCGAACACCCTTATCATCTTCTCCACCGCGTCGGGCTCCAGCACGCCGTCGTTGTCCTGGTGGAGGATGATGTCACCGCGCGCGGTCTTGGCGCCGATGTTCAAGGCCTGGATTATGATGTTATGCGGGGACTGGATCAACTCAACCTCTGGGAACTCGGTCTCCACCATCTCCCTGGTGCCATCGGTGGAGTTGTTGTCGACGATGATTATCTCCATGATGGGGTAACTCTGGGCCTTGATGGCCTCCAGGGCTTCCCTGAGGTCTTTCTTGCGCTGGAAATTCGGTATGACCGCGCTCACGGTCGGCCGGTACTCTCTAGCATCTTCAGCCGTCATCACAGATCACCCTGCAACTTCCTCGAAGACGGCAAGCGTCTCCCGGGCCGCCCTCCTCCACGAGAACGTGGCGGCGCGTGCCCTGCCCCTGGTGGAGAGCTCTCCTCGCAACTCCCCGTCGGTAAGTCCTTTCCCTATGGCCTCCGCCATCTCCTCCACGCTCTCAGGGTCGAAATAAAGGACTGCGTCCCCGGCAACCTCGGGTATGGAAGTCGTGTTGGAACAGGCGACCGGGGCCCCGCACGCCATGGCCTCTATAACGGGAAGCCCGAATCCCTCGTACAGCGAGGGGTAGGCGAACAGGCCGCACGCGTTGTAGAGCAGGAGCAGGTCTTCGTCCGAGATGAAAGGCGCGTGGACCACTTTTTCCTCCAAGCCGAACCGTTCCGCGGTGCCCGGGATGTCGACGGGCGGGCTGAACGGCGCCGGGGTCCCCACTATCAGAAGCATGGGGTCCACGCCGAAGCTCCGCCGGGCGCCTGCCACCGCTTCTATGAGCCTTTCCAGGTTCCTGCGGGTGTGGACCGCCCCGACCGTGAAGACGAAACCCTCCTCCACGCCCAGCCTTTCCCTCACGGCTTCCAGCTCGGCTTCATCCTCCACGGGCTTGAACCGCTGGTCGGCGGCTTCCTGGATGACAACCACTTTCCCGGGCTCCACGCCGAGGTACTCCACTATATCTTTCTTGGAGTGTTCGCTCACGGTGATTATGCGTTCCGCCCGTCTGACCTCGCGCCAGAATATCCCGTCGAAAAGGAACCTGCGATCCGCCGAGAACCACTCCGGGTGCACCCTGAAGGTCAGGTCGTGCACAACCACTATGGACGGACAGACCTTTATCAGTGGAAGCATGTAAGAAGGGGAGAAGTGCAGGTCGATGCGGTCCCTGCGCATAGCCATGGGAAGCCGCAGGTGCCGCCAGAGGATGTTCGGCCTGGAGGTGAAGATCTCGAAGTCGAGGTTGGGCGATTCAAACCCCAGGGGCTCAATGGCCGCGGAGAGGTAGACCAGGTACTCGTTGCGGTCGTCGATGTCCAGGAGGTTCCCCAGCACGTTCACCAGGTACCGGGCGACGCCGTACCTCTTGCCCTGCAGCGTGCGCCCTTCGACTCCGATCCTCATTCCCATGCCCCTGTCCGGCCGTCAGACTCTACCAACAGTGATTTCGGCCCGGCGCCGCTCACACTTTACCGCTCGTCCCCGAGTGCCTTGAGAAGCTCCCTCTCCAGGCCTCGCGACATACCGCTCACGGTGAAGGACTCCACCACCTTGTGCCGGCCCGCCTCACCCATCTCCACCGCCTTCCCCCGATCTTTCAGGATAGAGGCAATGGCCCCGGCCAGGGCCCCGGCGTCGGCCGGTGGAACCAGCAGCCCGGTCACCCCGTCATCGATTATCTCGGAGACGCCGCCGCCCGTGGTTGCCACAGTCGGCCGCCCCGCGGCCATAGCCTCCAGGAGGACCTGTCCGAAAGGTTCCGGCTCGATCGAAGCGTGCACCACCACGTCCATCGCCTTCATCAGGTCGAGCACGTCTCTGCGGAATCCCGTGAAGATGACCCGGTCCTCCATGCCGAGCTCCCTGCAGAGGCTCTTCAACCCGTCCAGGTAGGACTCTTCACCGAACGTCGCTGCACCGACCAGGAGGAAGCGGGCCTGGGGAATCGATTCCGCAACGCGCGCCGCCGCCCTGATGAAGTAGTCCGGTCCTTTCCAGTCCACGAGCCTGCCCACCATGCCCGCAACGGGAGCGTCGGGTTCTATTCCCAGCTCAGCCCTCACCTCGGAGGGTTCCCTGGTGCGTTCGAGTAGTTCCATGTCGATGCCGTTATAGACCGTCTGTATCTTCTGGCCGGAGACACCCAGGGCGACCATGGCCTCTTTCGCCGCCTCGGAGACGGAGACTATCCTCGCCGTGAAACACGAGGCGAGCGTCCTCAACATCCAGAGGTTCAGCCGGCTGAACGTGGGCTCCTTGTAGATGTCGTGTATGTGCCAGGCGACGGGACGCCGGGCGAGCCGGCCGGCGAGTGTGGCGTAGATGTCAGCCTTGGCGCTGTCGGCCAGGACCACATCATAACCCCCACTCCGGATGAGCCGCGCCAGACGGATTATTGAAGACAGGAAGGCGACCGGGTATTTCAGCATCAGCAGCCTGTTATCACCGAGTGAGCTCCTGCGGATGTTCAACAGCTCCTTCGACGGGTACCCTGTGTGTACCTGTACGCCTATCTCGGCGAGCTCGCGGGTAAGAGGCCCCTCGAACGGGCAGGCGAAAGAGGGTTCGAACAGCGTCCGGTCCAGGCTGCCGAGCTTACGGATTATCCCCCGCTCGGCACCGCCTATCTCAGCAACATGGCTTACCACCAGAAGCCTGTAAGGTCTCATGAACGCTCCTCGGGATGCGGAGTGGGGCGGTTCCCGGGACGGGCGCTAGGTCTCTTCGACGTCGCCCTGATCCCCGCTCTTCTTCATCTGGCTGGCTTCCAGTATGTAGTCGAACGGCGTGCCGGTCCTGTGGCTGAGAGCGGACTGTATCTTCAGCCCCTCTTGACGCCAGGTGATCCGGTCGTCCCAGGGGGTGGACGGCGCGCGGAACGCGTGCTGATGGTCGTAGAACCGCTCCGGGTGCTCCCTCATATCTTTCTGCCACTTGTCGAAGAGGTCGGCGAGCGTCGTCATGGGGACCGCGGGCACACCCCCCACCACCACGCCGTCTGGCACGTCCTTGGTCACCACTGAGCCGGCGACGACACCGGCGTGCTTCCCCACCGAGACACCGGGCATGATGGTGGCGTTGGGGCCGATGGCGCAGTTGTAGCCGATCCGGGTGGTGACGGCCTTGATGGGCATGTCCGCGAACTGGTTGAGTGAAGCGTCGTGAGAGAGTATGGTGCAGCAGTAGCCCAGCAGGGCGTGGTCCTCGACGACAACGTAATCGGGGTGAGAGACGTCCACCCACACTCCGTAATCGATGAAGACGCCGTGCCCTATCTGGAGGCCGCGCTTCCGGAAGAGCTTGATGCGGGTGTCCATATTCGGATGCCACATGCAGAGCAGTATGTGGAGCCGGTAATCCATGAAGGCCACGAGCTCGAGGACCTTGTCGACCACCTTGCCGGCAAGCTTGTGCCTGATCAGGAAGGAGTAACCCCTGGCGTAGAGGTAGTACCTTTTCAGTTCACTCGGCAGGTCCAATTCCTCTCCCCCCTTGGTGTCGGCCATCCAACGCGCGCAACTAATACTTTCGCGTGGAATCCCCTCGCACCTGCCAGCCCGACGCCTCTTCGAGCAGCTTCAGTCGGACGCCCCGATAGTGCCCGTTCCGGCGCCCCTCGCGTTCCAGTACATGGTGCGCTCGACCGCTATGGTGCTGCCGGCGGTCTCGCAGTTGACCAGCACGGCGGCCTTTCCATCGGGGATGTGCTCCGCCATGTTATAGGTCTTCCGCGAGTTGGGCTCCAGGGTGTCCGTGAAGGTCACGTTGCCCTCACCCGTCGGGGTGAGGTAGGTGACCCGTATGCTCACCTTGCGGGCGTTAGGGTTCTGGACCAGCGTCCATGTCTCGGTCCCGCCCTGCGTGTCCCCGTCGGGAAGGCATGTGACCGTCGACAGCTCGGACAGGCCGATGGAATCGTGGCACGCCTCACCGAAGGGGGAATCCCAGTACATGGCCCTCTCCGCGATGATGGGGAGCGATCCTGTTATGCGCGCGGAGAAGTCGACCGGCGGCAGCACGTCGTTCACCCTTATGGTCTTGCGTGAGCCGGCGGGCATCGTGAACGGCGCCTGCTCGCGCGGGCCCGAAGGAGTCATGTAGGTGACGGTCACAGTAGCCTCCTGCCCGTTGGGGTTCTGCACCAGCAGGTACGTCTTGAATCCCCAGTCGGTGGTGCCCTCCGCGAGGAAGTATTCCAGCGCGGGACGCGTGGTCCCTACGGAGCCGTGGCCCTCGCGCCGGTTGCCCCGGTAGACAGCCCTTTCCGCGACCACCGGGAGGTCGCTCTCGACCTTAATCGAAGCGTCGGCCTCGCCGATGTCGGCGGCCATGTTGAAGGAAGCCCTCGAGTTCCCACCGATCTTCTTCTCGAAGGTCCTTGGTCCGACACCTTCGGTCATGTAGGTAAGGGACAGTGTGGCCTCACGGCCGTTCGGGTTCTGCACCAGCAGCCACGTCTCGAACCCCCACCTGGAGGAGCCTTCCGGCAGGTACCAGGTGCTGGAAGTGGAAGTGACGCCGACGGACGAGTGGCCCTCCGCGCTTGCCGCGCCGGGTCCCGTCCAGGTCATGCGCCGGTCCACCGCGATGGTCCTGCCCTCGACGCACTCGACCCTGGTCGAGAAATCGGTCTTGCCGAGATCCTCAGCGGGGTGGAGCACCGTCTGCGAACGTGCCGGCAGCTCGAGGTCGGGCCTGGTGCGGGCTCCCTCGGCCATCATGTAGGTGACCCTGGCCGTGACCGGCCGTTCGTTCGGGTTGGCGATGGTGATGGCGGTGTCGAAGCCCCAGTCGGTGGTGCCCTCGGCCAGGTACCAGATCGAACCGGGGAACGCGCCGGGCCGGGCATCGAACCTCAGGATGACCGGCACCTTGCCCACGGGAAGCCCCCGCACGATTATCTCTCCGTCCCGCCCACGCTCGATACCTTCGAGCGGTTGCCTGGCGCCGGTCACCAGGTTCACCCTTTCGGGGTTCTCCAGCGCGGCTCCTCCCACGACCAGGCTCAACGAGTCGGCCCTGTCGTCCGTCTTCCAGGCGGCCGCCGCCAGGCTTCCGTCCGGCAGGCGGAAGGGGTGGACCTCGAGGCTCGAAGGCCTCGAGCAGGAGGAGGACAGTATGGCACCCCTGTCCGCAGAGGCGGCAGCGCCGATATTCCGCTCGAAAGCCTTGTAGTAGTGAAACGCCGGCTTGGCGGAGAAATCGTTGTTGAGGAGGCCGAAGTGGTCATGCCACCAGCTGTACGGGGACTCGTCCCACAGGGAATAGTAGAAGACCTTGTCCACGCCCTCGCTGGCATAGTTGACGAGGGTGCGAAGCATGTATGCGGCCTGGGTCTTCTCGTCGACGGTCCCCCACCAGCCGTTGGTGTTATACCCGAACTCTGTCAGCCATATCTCCAGCGGCTTCGCCGAATAGTGAGAGATGAGGGCTTTCATCTGGCCCAGGACCTCGAGGCAGCGCTCCTCTTTGGGGACCAGGTCGTAAGGGTTGCATGACCCCCACATCTCCGTCGCGTAGGGGTGATAGGCGATGGCGTCTATGTATTTGGCCGCTCCCGCCTCGAAGCAGTCCCTCAGGTACAGCTGTCCGAGCCCGGCCACACCCCCGAATATCACCTTGGCCCCGGGACTCGCCCTCCTGATCTCGCCTGATGCCGGACCGAGCAGCCTCACGTAAGCGCGCGGGTCCGCCTTGGGCTTCCAGAAGTTGGCGATGTTCTCCTCGTTCCATATCTCCCAGGCGGTTATGCGGCCCCGGTAGCGCGCGGCCACCCTGTAGACGTAAGATCTCCAGGCGCTGAGGTCGGTGGGCGGATACCTGTAGTCCTGGCCGCCGTTGGCCCAGGACGGGGACGCGCCGAGGATTCCCAGCACTTTGATCCCGCGCTTGGCCGCCTCTTCCACCAGGAAATCCGTCCGGGAGAAGTCCCACTTCCCGCGCTGGACTTCCAGGTCGGTCCAGGCGAAGCCACAGCGCACCCAGCGGACTTGCGCGTCCGCCATCGCGTCGAGCTGCCTCCTCATGGTCTGCGGATCGGTCAGCATCAGGTGGCTCGAGGCCAACCCGAAACGCTCGGAGATGAGGTTGCCTTCACCGGAGCCGCCGGTGGATGAAGGTTCGGCTGCGAGCGCCGGCTGGAGCGACGCCGCAAGAAGCGCGGATGCCACCAGGACTATCAGTAGATACTCCAAATGGGAACGCCTCGACAAGATCGCTCCTTTCGGTTTCTCGCACACCTACTCTTTGAATCCATCGGCCCGCTCGGGGCGAACTTGACCGCAGGAGTGAATATCACCCTAAGTTAGTACCAGCGGACACCATTTGGGGGATGCGGAAATCACGCCTATGGTGGACAATTGAACCAGGCAGGCCTTTGGTGGGCTGTCTTTCATGTTTCTGGGGAAAACCGTTCGAGAGGACATCAGTCCGAGCTCGAGCGGTCGCATTTGAGAGAACGGGCATGAGCAGTCGAGAACAGAGTGTAACAACGGTAATGACCTGGAGGGGGTTCCTGGAGGCGGCGTTCGGCCTGGTCTCCTTCGCTGTGCTGGTCTACCTCTTCATCGGACGCATGCAGCGGAGCGCGAGCGCGCAGGAGTACCTCTTCTGGTTGCAGTACTTCATGGTAAGGGCGACCCTGGCAGGTCTGATGGTCTATGCGGGCGTGGTGTCCTACCGCGACAGCACCAGGGAACTCTTCGGACTGCAGCTGGGCCTGGGCTTCGCATCGGTGGCACTGGGTGCGCTCAACGTCCTTGAATACATTTTCGCCAAGGGCGACTGGAAGGACGCCTTGTCGGCTGTACTCTATCTCCCGTTCGGCTTTGCGCTGCTGCTGACGACCTGGTACATCAGGTCCTCGGACGGGCCGGCAGAGAGGCGCGATCATTGAATCACAGCTTTCCTACCCGCGGGGAAGGACTGCGAAGGCAACCGGAATAAGTAATTGCTAGAATAAGAAGCAACGATATGACTAGTCGAGAGGCGGGAACATGAAGCCAAGGGATATCGCGGGCGCTCTCCAGCGCAGGTACTGGATGGTCATCGCCATCGTGCTCGTCGCCGCACTGACCGGAGCAATAGTCTCCGTGGTGCAGACCCCAGTCTACAAGGTCCGTATAATAATGGCCGCAGAGGCTCCCATCAATCCAATGACCAAGAATCCGGACGCGACCATCACCTTCGGGCTCGCCTACTCGATGCAGGCGATAGCGAACGCCGCACAGAGCATCGATGTCGCCAGGGCGACCAGCGCCAAGCTCAAAGAGGCTGGCATCAATATCTCCCCTGAAGAGCTGCAGGAGCGCGTGACGGCGGATTTCGAGGTGAACACGACATCGCTCAACCTCGACTTCACCGACAGCAGCCCCACCAGGGCCGCCGAGATAGCTAATGCCTGGGGGGAGGAAACCTCCAGGATACTAGGCAGCTCGGGCCTCATGCTCGGGGGCAAGCTGGCGCTTACCAACAAGGCCGTGCCTCCCAACAAGCCTACCGCTCCCAACCCGATGGCGTACGTCAGCATCGGAGCCTTCCTGGGCCTGGTGCTGGGGATCACTCTGGTGCTCGGGCTTGAATACTTCGACCCCCACTTCCGCTCGAGCGAGGAGACGAGGGAGATGCTGGGCCTTCCGGTGCTGGGTGTCCTGCCCAGAGAGAAGGCGCCGACAGAGTTGAGCAGAAAAGTCTACGCTAACATCCGGACCAATATCGTCTTATCCGACGACAACGACGAATACAGGTCCATACTGGTCGCTTCGGTTATGCCCGATTTCGAAGAGGCTCAGGCGAACACCGGGGCCAAGGTTACCATAAACCTGGCGATGGCCATGGCCAGGTCCGGGAGGAACACCGTTATCGTCGACTGCAACTTCGTCGACAAGTCAGCTTCCCAGCTGCTGGGCGCGGGGGAACTCCCCGGGCTCGCCGAGGTCCTGGAGGGCAAGGAGCCCTCGGAGGGCTTCTACTTCAAGACGAGCGTCGAGAACCTCTCTATAGTCCCGGCGGGAAGCTCTTCGGTTATGCCCTCGGACCTGCTCTCTTCGCCCCTCTTCACTGACGTCGTCAGGCGCTGCGAGAACGACTTCGAGGCCGTCTTCCTGGACGGGCCGCCGCTCATAGAGAACATGGACTCCGCCATCGCGGCGAACAGCACCACTTCGAGCCTCATCGTGATAGACGTGAGAAACTGCACCCGCAACGGCGCCCTGAAAGCGCTGGAGGGTTTCTACCGTTTCGACATCAAGCCTACCGGGGTGATTCTGACCAACTTCGCGCTCAAGCACCTCTGACACCGGCCTCGAGCGCGTTTCAATCGACGTTCATGTCTCAACGTGAGAATGTGCCATGAGTCTATTCAAGAAACGGAGCGGTGAATCGAGCAGGCTTGCCCGGGTCTCCAAGAACGCGGCCGTGCTCATCGGCTCCAAGATAGTCACCTCCGGACTTTCGTTCTTTCTGGTCATCGTCATCAACAGGGAGCTGGGCCCGGTGTACGCAGGGATATACGCGTACGCCTTCACACTCTACTCCATATTCATGATCCTCCCCGATTTCGGGCTGGGCAACATCTCGGTTCGGGACGTCGCGCAAGACCATTCGAAGATGAGCTTCTACCTGAGGAACGTTGTGATAATCCGGCTGGCGCTCGGCCTGCTGACCTTCCTGTTGCTGCTGATCACCGACTTCGCCACCGCGCTGGCCAGTAGCCCCGCGAGTTTCGACCAGAAGTTCTGGACGGTCCTGGTGGTTGGCTTCTGCATGCTGCTGGAGGGCCCTCTCTCCAATTCGCTCGCCGAGTGCTTCGTGGCGGTGGAAAAACTGACGCTTGTCGCTTACGTGTACATCGTCATAGCCGTGGTCAAGGTGACCCTCTCCCTCTACATCATCTACGCGGGCTTCGACCCCGTGCTGGTCCTCCTGGCCCTTGTCTATCTTGTCACCATTGCCTACTCGATAGTCCATTTCTTCCTGCTGTACAGGCGAATGATGAAACACGGCATCGAAGGTGAGGCCGAGAAGCAGGACCTGGCCATCGCCGAGACCTTGATCCACACGCCCGAGCTGCCGGAGGGCGTCCCCATCGACGAAGCGCTGCTGGCGGACTACACGCTCGCTTCACTGGAGGATGAAGGGACAAGCCGTGAAGTCCCCCCGGCGCAGGAAGAGAGCGAAAGTCCCCCGGCGAGAGGCCGCTTCGGTTTCGACAGGGAGCTGTGCGGGTACCTTCTCCGAAGCGCCTGGCCGCTTTTCATCATTGTGGCTGGTATAACTATCTACGCCTACGTCGACGTGCCGGTCCTCTCCTGGGTCAAAGGCGATAAGGAAGTGGGCTTGTACAACGCCGCCGGCATGTTCGCAAAGTCACTTGTCTATCTCAGCCTCGGTATCAACATGGCTGTTCTGCCCGCGGTGTCAAAGGTGAAGAAATCGCACGAGGAGCGGCTGGGAGCGATCTGGGAGAGGATGCTCACATACATGTTCCTCTTCTCGGCGTTTCTAGCGGTGGTGGTGCCCCTGCTCGCGAGGCCTGTGCTGATAATCCAGCGGTTCGACTTCATAGACACCTGGCCGGTTGTCTGGCTGACTATGGCTACGCTCTGTTTCACTTCCCTCTCGGCGGTGAGCTTCCCGTTCTTCGTCGCCCTCGACAAGCAGAAGAAAGCCGCGGTCGTGGTGTACATCGTGCTGCTCATAAAGGTCGTGATCCTGCTCGCGGTCGTCCCGTTCCTCGGTTACACCGGCGCCGCGATAACGGTGCTCACCACCGAGATGATAGGCTTTTTCCTGTACTACAAGGCGCTTTCGCCTGAGCTCGGGCACCGCATCAAGTGGTTACGCACCGTGATCGCCCCGGCGTGCTGCCTCGGCGTCGCCTACCTCTGCGCGCTGGCCTTCACCTGGTTCTTCATCAGGGGCGACGAGTTCGCGGCGACCTTCATGGGGTCTGTCGCTTACGCGGTCGCCATCACCGCTGTAGTGGTTGTGGTGTTCGTCGCCCTGGTGGTTGGAACCCGGCTGATCAGCAGGAAGAGCCTGCGCGAACTCAACGAGCTGCTCAAGGTGGACTGATAGTCGTGGCTGCGAAACGGGCTCCCGGCGCAAAGAGGCCGAAGCGAAGCAGGGCGCTGATCGTGGCGGCCATCGCTCTCGCGCTGGTGGGGTTGCTGGCCGGCAACGTCCTGGGGTTCAATCCCGTCGCCGGACCGCTCCAGCACCTGTTGCGCGCCAGGGCGGCTCTCTCGGGGACCTTGGCTTTCATGAGGCTGATGCGGATGGCTTCCGACGGGTACGACGTCCGCGAGGCGCGCGCAAGGTGGTCTAACGCGCTCAAGGCGTACGAGGCCGGCAGCTACGGCAGGGCTATCCCGCTTGTCGGCGATGTCCGCGAGGCCCTTGACGGTTCTGTCAAGGCGGGGTACCGCATCTATTACCGGAGCACCGGCGGCGTCACCGTCTCCGGGCTGGTGTTCGAGCCCTCGCGGGGAAGCGGCTCCTGGCCGACGGTGGTGGTGAACCACCCCGGTTTCGGAGCGGCGGCGGGGTTCAGCGATGTCGCGCTGAAGTTCCGCGACAGGGGCTATTGCGTGTTCTGCCCGGATTTCCGCGGAAGCGGCAAGTCCGAGGGCGAGCACGAGCTGGCCAAGGGGGAGATCGATGACGTCATCGAGGGCCTCGAATATCTCCAGGCGCGCGGCGTGGTCGACGGAGAGCGAGTGGCACTCTGCGGGCTCAGCCACGGCGCTTCAATAGCGCTGATAGCCGCGGGCAGGTACCCCGGCGCCAGGGCTGTCGTCGCCCAGGCAGGGTTCAGCGACCTCGCCGCGGCTTACCGGTATCACCTCACGCATGAGTCGAAGATCAGGAATCTGCTGCTCAGGTACTGGTCCGTCGTCGGCGGGACACTAGAGGAGCGCCCCGAGGAGTACGCGGTGCGCAGCGCGGTCAACTACGCTGACTCCATACAGGCCCCGGTCCTGCTGATACACGGGGAGAACGACGAAATCGTGCCTGTCGACCAGGCGCGCGAGATGTACGACGCACTGCGCAAAGCGGGCAAGACCGCCGAGTTGAAGATATTCCCCGGCCAGGGGCACGGCGTTACCGGCTCCGAGGCCAGGGAAGAGGTCTGGCGGCTGACCTTCGAGTGGCTGGATCGCTACATGCCGCCCGTGCCGCCGACGTCGAGCGGCCAGGCAGGCGAAGAACCGGACGGGAGCACGGATGTCGAGAGCCTCGGACGAATCTGACAGGACAGACCCGGTCCCGTCTGAGCTATACACCAGGGAATACTACACCAGCGACTGTGAAGGTTACTCCGAGTTCCTCGAGGGTGCGCTGGAGCTGCCCGAGAGGATAAGGGCGTCCATGGAGCTCGCTGGCGACATGTCAGGCAGGGAGGTCCTCGACGTAGGCTGCGGCAGGGGCGAGCTGGTCTGCCGGCTGGCCATGCTGGGGGCGCACGCGGTCGGGGTGGATTACGCGGAAGCGGCGGTGGAACTCGCCAACGAGCTGGCCTCGTCCCTTCCAGAGGAGGCACGCGGGAACGCCAGGTTCCTGCGGTCCGACGCAAAGGGTCTCCCCTTCGACGACGACTCCTTCGACGCCGTCTTCTTCGTAGACGTCTACGAGCATCTCCGGCTTGACGAGATAGAGGCCACCCTTGCCGAGATACGCAGGGTGCTCCGCCCCTGGGGCACCCTGATCGTGCACACCGGCCCCAACACCTGGTTCTACGAGTACGGCTACCCGCTGGTGCGCTTCGTCGGGCGCAAGCTGCTGAAAAGGCCGCTGCCTGACGATTACAGGCACGAGTCTGACGACGTGCTTCACGTCAACGAGCAGAGCCCGCTCTCTCTCCACAGGGGGTTGAAGAAGGCCGGCTTCAGGCCCAGGGTCGAGCCCCGGACCTTCTCCCCGGAGCGCCCCAGGCCGGCGTACATACAACTGGCTAGGAAGGTCCTCTTCACCAGGCCTTTAGGCTACTTCTTCTGCCAGAGCCTGATAGCGGTGGCCCGGGTCAGCAAGCAGCTAGGGGAGTCGGGACTGCGCACAGAGAGAGTCCTCAGGCTCATCTCCCCGCGGGACAGCTGGAATGTTCT
>JAGUWJ010000047.1 GCA_020062425.1 Actinomycetota bacterium | reverse complement strand
GGAAGCGCCCGCCTTGCCGATGCGCACCAGCTCGTGCTCCGGGTTGCCCACCACGCCTACCGTGGCCCGGCACTCGAGGAGCACCTTCCTGACCTCCCCCGAGGGAAGCCTGAGGTTCACGAAGCCGCCCTCTCGCGCCATTATCTGGGCGGAAGCCCCCGCGGAGAGGACCATCTTGGCTCCTCCCCCGGGCTTGAGCTCTATGGCGTGGACGAGCGTGCCCACCGGTATCCTGCCCAGCTGCATGGCGTTCCCGGGCTTCACGTCCGCGCCCGACCCCGACATCACGGTATCTCCCACGTTCAGGTCTCCGGGGCACAGGATGTAGCGTTTCTCACCGTCACGGTAGTGGAGGAGGGCTATCCTCGCGGAGCGGTTCGGGTCGTACTCTACGTGGGCGACCCGCGCTGGCACCCCGTCCTTGTCCCTCTTGAAGTCGATGACGCGGTACTTTCTCTTGGCTCCGCCTCCCCTGTGTCGGGAGGTCTTCCTTCCGTAAGCGTTCCTGCCGCCTGTCTTGGCGAGCGGGGTGGTCAGGGATTTCTCGGGCTCGTCCCTGGTGACTTCCGAGAAATCGGAGACCGTGGCGAATCTCCTGCCCGGGGAGGTCGGCTTGTATTTCTTGATGCTCATCTCATCACCTGTAGGTTATCTGCTCTCGAAGAACTCGATGCGGTCGCCCTCTGCCAGCTTGACTATCGCCTTCTTTCCACTGGAGGTGCTGCCGACAGTGAGGCCCCTCCGGCGGGGTTTTCCTCTGGTGCGCAACGTGTTGACGCTGCTGACCCTGACGTCGAATATAGTCTCCACCGCGTCCTTTATCTCCGACTTGTTCGAGCGGGGGTCCACCATGAAGGTGTACCTCCCCTGGTCGATGGCGGTGTAGCTCTTCTCGCTTATGATCGGGTACAGGATGACGTCGTGCGGATCTTTCATTGCGCTTCTCCCTGCAGCTTCTCGAGCGCCCCCCTCAGGAAGAGGAGGCTGTCGAACCTGAGGAGGTCGTAAGTATTGAGCTCCCCCGGCAGGAACGTCTCCACCGTGCTGATGTTCCTGAAGGACTTCTCGACGTTGACGTCGTCCGGCTCGACGATGAGCATCACCTTGCCGTCCAGCGAGAGCTTGCCCAGTATCTCCGCGCCGGTCTGAGTGCTCGGCACCTCCAGTGTGAAATCTTCCAGGACCTTCACCCTGTCGCTTTTCGCGGCCTGCGAGAGCGCGGAGCGGAAGGCGAGCCTGCGCACCTTCCGGGGCACCTTGAACGAGAAATCTCTCGGCTTGGGGCCGAACACGGTCCCTCCACCCTTCCAGTGCGGGGCACGGATGCTGCCGGCACGCGCCCTGCCGGTGCCCTTCTGGCGCCAGGGTTTCCTTCCGCCTCCCCTGACCTCACTCCTGGTCTTGGTGTTGGCGGTACCCGAACGGGCCGCCGCCCTCTGCATGCGCACTACCTGGTGCATCGCGTGGGCGTTGGGCTCTATTCCGAAGAGCTCGTCGATGAGCTCGACGTCCCCGACCTTCTTCCCTTCAACGTTCAAAAGCGACACTTTCACCGGAATCACCGCTTGCCCGATCTCTTCTTTCCCTTGACCGACTCACGGACCAGCACCATGGCTCCCCTGGCCCCCGGGACGGCGCCCTTGACCATGAGAAGGCCTTTCTCGGCGTCAACACCCACCACCAGCAGGTTCTGGACGGTCACCCTATCCGTGCCCATGCGGCCCGGCAGTTTCTTGCCCTTGAACACGCGGGATGGTGTCGCGCACTGGCCGATTGCTCCCGGAGCGCGGTGGAACCTCGCCCCGTGGGAGGCCGGCCCCCCGCGGAATCCCCAGCGCTTTACCACGCCGGCGAAACCCTTGCCCTTGCTGACACCGGTGACGTCCGCCCGGTCCCCTTCCTCGAAGATGTCTACCTTTATCTTCTGGCCGCGCTTGTAAGACGCGGGGTCCAGCGGGACTTCCGCGAGGAACCTCGCCGGCTTTGCTCCCGCCTTCTCACAGTGACCCTTCAGGGGCTGGTTGGCCCTCTCGGGCTTCACCTCGCCGTACCCGAGCTGGACAGCCTCGTAGCCGTCCCGCTCGCGGTCCTTGACCTGCGTTACCACGCATGGCCCGGCCTTTATGACCGTGACCGGGATGACGGCGTCCTCCTTGAAGAGCTGGGTCATGCCCAGTTTCTCGCCTATGATCGCCTTATCCATTTCGACTTTCCTCTCGAGGTCTCCCTCGCGAGCCGAGGCGCGTGCATCAGAGCTTGATCTCGATGTCCACGCCGGCCGGCAGGTCCATCCCCATCAGGGCGTCCACGGTCGCCGGCGTCGGCTCCAGGATGTCTATCAAGCGCTTGTGCGTCCGTATCTCGAAGTGCTCGCGCGAATCCTTGTCGACATGAGGAGAACGGATGACACAGTAGATGTTCTTCTCGGTCGGCAGCGGCACCGGTCCCGATATACCCGCGCCCGTCTTCTTGGCCGTCTCCACGATCATCTTCGCGGACTGGTCGATGATCTCGTGGTCATAAGCCTTGAGCCTGATCCGTATCTTTTCCCTGCTCACTCGCGTCCCTCCGAGCTTTGCATCTTCAAACCGGCACACCTCTCTCGCGTGCCGTCATTTCTCTATCTTGATGACCCTTCCCGCGCCGACCGTCCTGCCTCCCTCTCGGATGGCGAAGCGCAGTCCCTCGTCCATGGCTATGGGGGTGATTAG
>JAGUWJ010000075.1 GCA_020062425.1 Actinomycetota bacterium | reverse complement strand
CCCCCTGGGTCTTCTCGTTCGCGTCGTCCGCGTTATAGTCGATATCGGACCAGAACACAATCTTATCCTCGGTGCAGTTGGCGTTGTCGAAGTGCAGGGCACCCCTCAGCACCCTGGCCATGGCGGGCATCGCTCTTCGCGCGGAGTCGGTTATCGCCTCGAGGTCCTTGCTGGAGTTGAATATATCGAAAGCACCTGTCAGCAGGGCAACCATGCCTGCCAGCATGATCACCGACACGATTATGACAATCGTTAGCTCGACAACGGTGAACCCGTCCTCCCGCCTCGCTTTCTCAAAGCGTGCGCTCAACGCTTTCATCTAATGCCTCTCATCTTAACGCTGAACAGCATCTGTTTCACCTTCGCGGCTACTCAAGCCATACCCTGTACACCCGCACCTCGCTGGGGCGAGATGTATAGAACAAAGGCCACAATCCGGAACCAGCCGACCTGGCGTGCACCCTCACGTAGTTGGAGCCGAGTCCGGTAGCGTCGAGCGACTGGACCTGGGTCCCGAACTGGTCGGTCCTCTCGATTCTCCTCGTATAGTTGTTCTTATCGCCGTTCTTGTCGTTATCGATGATAAAATCCGCATAGGCGCCCGAACGCTGCTGCTTCCACTCGATGCATGCCCTGGTCACGCCCGAGAAGTCGAGCGCGCTGTTGGTCACGCCCGCGATCTCACGGTTGGTCGCCGAAGTGTCCCAGGCGTTGACCCACATGTTGAGCCCGTCGCCCCAGTCCAGGGGATTGAAAGATGTTCCGCTTCCGGAGTTATAGCCGGTCACGAAGTTCTCGGCGTTGGGGCCACCGGTGTCCGGCGCCCAGTACAGCTTCCTCCAGAACCAGCCAGTGTACGTCTTGCTTGCGGTCACTTCCAGCGTAAGCGGATTGGTGGTCCAGTTGCTGGTGCCATCGGTCCACTTGAACAGCATGTGCCCGCTCTGAGGCGTAGCGGTGAGCGTTACGCTCTCGTCCTGCCAGTACGTGCCGCTTCCGCTCTGGCTGACGGTACCGTACCAGGCAGGGTCGTAGCCGAGGCCGTCCGGAATCGAACGGGCGACACCCACCGTGTACTGGGCATGGTCGACGGTGACGGTATGACCGGTCATGGGTGCCGCCTGCCCGTCTGCGTTTTTGAAATAAAGGTAATACGTGCCGCCGGTCACGCTGTTGCCGGCACCCGTGCTCGCCGGCCACAGCTTGAAGCTGTCGTTCAACGGATTCACGTACACTCGCATGGTCAATCCGGTGACGGCAGTGCCGGCCGCGTTTGTCGTCTGGGAGCCGTTGTTCAGCTTCAGATACGTGTCGTTCGTCGCCGGGGGTTGCCCGGCGGTCCTGACCAGCCAGACTCCCTCAGGGTTGTCCTGCAGGTACGTACCTGTAACACCGAGACCGCTTATGATGTTCCCGCCCGCGCTCCCCGTCCTGGCGGGGCTGGGGAATCCGGTGATGTTGGTGATCACCGGAGGCGGGTTCATCCATACCTTCTCGTCATTGACATCGTCAGACTGAACATAAGCGTCATCCAGGGTTCCCGCGTTGTCTATCCGAACCTTCCAGCGGGTGTCGTTAGTGCCCACCGGGGCCCCGGCGCTGCTGGGGCTGAACTCGATCACAGCCGGGGTCGTTGTTTCCCAGTCGTTTACCGCCGGCTGTCCAGCCACGAGATAGGCGGGGGTGGTGGCGTACTCGCCATAGGCAAGCTTCGCTGAACCACCCTCGGCCAGGGTAAGCCCGTAGAGGTATTCGCCCTCGATTCGTACATTCCGAGTGTTCTGAGCGCGGTACGCCCAGTCGTAGTAGTCCGGTGAACTGGTGGGGGTCACCCGCGTGATACTGGGCGGTGGATTCACGCGAACACGCTCCGAGTCGTTCTCAGAGACATCCGTGCCGCCCCCTGTCGTCAGGACCACGTTCCAGCGCTCGTCCGGCCTGGTCTCGGCGGCGGCCATGTTGAAGTTCACAATCACCTGCGTTCCGGATTTGTCAACGATCGAGCCGATCGCCTGGCTGTTCTGGTACGGGGAGTCCGGGTAATCCGGGTGCTGCAGTGTTACGTTGGAGGTGTTCCACAGCTTGGTCCCGGTTATGGTCACCCTGCGGGCCGTCTGCGTGCTGCACGCCCAGTCAAAGTCCGCCACACCCGTGATCGTAGGCGGTTCCTCCACCACGATGAAGCAGTCGCGGAAGACGTCGGTCCAGCCTCCGTCCTTCCAGTATACGGAAAGGTTGTATGGTATCCCGAGCTTGACATCGGGATCGGAGAGGTCGAACCAGCATGTGATGTACGAGCCCCCGGCGCTCGGCACCGGGTTGTTCGCCACTATGTCGTACTCGCCGGGACGCCACAGGCGTACGTCCACCTGAGACCCGATTCCGAACTGCGGAGAGGCGTCGACGTAAACGGTCATGTTCATGTGGGTGTCGAGGTAATCACCCTGGACTGGGTCTATTGATCTGATGAGAAGGAACTTTGCGTTTGTCGCGCCGGCTGTAGTTATATCACTGATGAGGGTGCGTTCCTTGTGCACCTTGTCATAACTCTGGACGTCTCCCTCGGCTTTGTAGTAGACGCACACCTCCACTATCAAGGCGTGCAGGTCGTCCTGCGCGGCTCCGGTCGCCCCGCCCATGGGAACGTCGGTCTCGCCGGTGCTGGGTTCCTTGGGAACGAACCTGAACGGGCTCTGCGTGCACATCACCGCCGGGGCGAGTTGTCCTCCGCTCACGTACTGGTACTGCACCGCGGTGGTACGTCTGTACTTGGTGAAACCCGGAATTGTGCCGTAATCCTCTATCACGCTTGGATTCTCGAGCTGGTTGGCATTTGTCTGGCCTTCGTTGTAATAGAAGTCGTCAACGTCCTGATCGCCGACGTCGGAATCCCACTTCTTGTAGTACGGAAGGCTCCTGACCTCTTCTATCCTTCTCGAAGCAAGGTTGGAGGCGGCGCTTTCGGTAGCCCCTCTGGTGATATTCGCGCCACCGCTCACCAGCATGCCGCTTATGCCGAGGACCGAAGCGGTAAAGAGAAGCGTGGCCATCACCACTTCAGCCATCGAGAAGCCTTCCTGCCTGTTTATCCTGTTCAGGACTCCAAACATGTCAGACATCCTCCTGTAAGACCCGCCCGCCTGGCACGGAACGGAACGGGTCACTGCCATATCTCACTCCACCGAGCCGAACATCGATACGGTTATGGTCTCGGTCTTGCTTGCGTCAGAGCCTTCTTGGAGCACGATCTGAACGTCACCTGCCGCGCCGGTCTGGATAATGGAACCCTTTGAGACGAAGGTGATATCCGTCGGCGCGCTCGATATCACCGTGCTTCCCGAGCAAGGCGATGTCCACTGGTTATCGATGACCTTGTTTGACGTGCTCTTCTCAGGCGCTACGAGTGTCCATGCCCCATACGCGCCACCGCTGTACGTCCGTTTCATGACACGGTAGCAGTTGGGGGGGCTCCCCGCATTGGTCTGGAACTCGACGCGGTATTGATCGCGGTACTTCTGGCCGAGGGTTCCCGTAACGGCAATCGCGGCGTCGGCCTTCGCGTAGACCTTCCTGATGTCCTGCTTCAACATCTCCGCTGACGCACGAAGCTCCGTCTTCCTTGCTGAACTCTGATACACGACGATCGTAACGCCAAGGATGAGGGCGATGAGGAGTACCACGAGAGCCAGCTCCGCCATAGAGAAGCCTCTGTTATCCGACAATAACGCCATGCTCGACCGTACCTCTTCTAGTCGGTCCGCCGACCTGATACAGGGACAACGCTTAACTGTCCCGTCAACCTGTATAACGGTGTGCCACCCGGTCAGTTTACGGCGTCCTATCAGTATGATTATCGAGTCGGCCGGACGGTTCCTTTAACCGGAGGGTCAGGAACGGTTTTCGAAGACAGGACGCCTGTTAAGACAGTTTGAGGAGGACTAGTGGAGCGGGCTCCCGGAGCTTGATGACACGTGAGTATCGCTCTGACTCATCGTCGATCCTGAGCCTTATCGTGACTTTGACCTCTGATACCTTCTGGCCACCGGAGTGTTCTTTGTTCGGAACGATATCCTGTCCATCGCCTGCCAGCAACTGGTAAGAAAACGGTGCTTTGGACAGGCTGTCCAGCGAGTCACAGATAGTAACGACCGCGGTCCTGGAATCGCTGTCCAGGACGGACACATCGAGCTTTCGAGGGGCACCGCGGAATACTTCTACGACCTGGAGACCATCCACCACGGCGACCTCGCCCCCTTCGCCGAGCTCGAAGCCCCCACCGGTGCCGTCGAGGTCGGCAGCGAAGGCGAGCCTGATGTCCGGGGGCGATCCGGTCGAAGTCGCTCGCGTTGGAGACACGACCTGTGCCTCTCTCACCACCGCCTCCAGGTCGTCCAGTACGCGCTCCCCCTCCTCTTCCAGAGCCGCACTGCCGCTTCCTTGCGGCCGGAAAGCGCGAACGCCCTCGTCGACCACCAGCACCACGCCGGCGAGGAACACCGTGAGCGCCACGATGAGGAGGATCATCTCGTAGGCCGCGAAGCCGCGTTCGGCGCTAGTGACATGTACTCTGCTCATGTGCTGCCTCCGCTCCGGGGTGAGACCCCCGCCCTGTAAGCACTGAAATCCCACGCTGCATATTCGTTCCTATTGCACCGGCACAAGCCACCTTGGTCGAATTATATTCTAAAGGCACCCGATTTTGCCCGACGCATAAAGTTCCTGACCGATTCCCGGCTGGATGCGCGGGGGTGAGGCATGCTAAACATTCCTGCGCAGCACCCGAAATAGATATGAGTGTCGAATTAATGAACGGCCCCGGTTAACAAACAGGGGCTCGGCATCGTTTGAAGGGATAGACAAGATGGGCAAAGCGCCCCCCGAGGACCAGCTCGAAGCCCTCGTGGCTCACGCCAGGGATGGCGACGAGAAAGCGTATGGAAAGATATTCAAGCTGTGCTACGAGGATATCTACGATTACGTGGCACGAAGGGTGGGGAACAGGTCCGATGCCGAGGACCTCACCATGCAGGTCTTTGCGAGAGGCCTGAAAGCAGTCGGTTCTTACGAGGAGCGCGGGTACTCGGTCAAAGCCTGGCTCTACAGGATAGCCCACAACTCGGTGGTGGATTATTTCAGGGCCCAGAGGCAGACCGTAGACCTGGAGGACGCGAACGAGCTGGCTGACGGGAGCGATATAGAAGGCCTCGTTGCGACCAGGGAAGAGCTCCGCGTCCTTTACGCGGAGATAGCGTCACTGCCGGCCGCGCAGTCGGAGGTGCTGGTTCTCCGGTTCATCGAGGACTTGAGCGTGGCGGAGACGGCAGCCGTTCTCGACAAGAAAGAGGTGACCGTCCGGGCCCTGCAGTTCAAGGGCATAAGAAACCTGCGGACGAGGATGACTCCCCAGCAGGAAAAGGACGATGAGAGACACAGATAACGAAGAGCAGGAATTCAAGAGCGAACCTGACGCTTCCGAGCTTCTCGACGTTGTGAAGCAGATACGCGCGCTGCCCCGTGTCCGCCCGCGTCCCGCGTTCCGGGCTCGAACGGCCCTGTACTGCGCACGGCCCAGCCTCGGGGTAAGGCGCGCGGAGAATCTTGACGCGCGCATGAGAAAGCGCGGAGTCGCCGACGGTGTGGCCTGGCGGCGGGCCGACTGGGTGAGTTCGACGGCAAGGGTAGCCGCCGCGGTGGCACTGGTGGTGGTACTGGCGTTCGGGGCGTTCGGCCTCCTGACCGTAGCGGCCAGGAACAGCAATCCCGGTGATTTCCTCTACTCGGTCAAGCGCATACGCGAGGACCTCGAACTCGCGTTCACATGGGATGCCTCGAAGAGAGCCGAGAAGAACCTCCGGCTCGCAGAAGCGCGGCTGTCCGAGCTCGATCACCTCTTGAACAGCAGGGAGTTGGACTCGCGGAGAGTCGCTGACGTCGCCAGCGATTACGGCGCCAGCACGGCAGTGGTTGAAGATATCCTGAAGGAAGACGGCGGGCTGGATAACGCGAAGGGCATCGCTTCGAAGCTCAAGGTCGTGAAGACCGCTGAGAAGAACAT
>JAGUWJ010000198.1 GCA_020062425.1 Actinomycetota bacterium | reverse complement strand
GGCGGTGAGCATGGTCTTGCCGTGGTCAACGTGACCTATGGTACCCACGTTGACGTGGGGCTTGGTCCTCTCAAACTTCTGCTTGGCCATGGCGCCTCCCTAGTGTCCTTTGGCTCTTGCGATTATCTCCTGGGAGATCCCGCTGGGGACCTCCGCGTATTTGAAGAAGTCCATGTGATAAGTCGCCCGGCCCTGGGTGAGCGATCTCAGGTCGGTGGCGTAGCCGAACGTCTCCGCCAGTGGCACCTGGACCGTGACGGACTGCCTTCCGGCCTTGCTCTCGATGTTCTCTATCCGTCCCCGGCGCCCGTTGATGTCGCTGATGACGTCGCCGACGTAGTTCTCGGGCACGGTTATCTCCATGCGCATGATGGGCTCCAGCAGGACCGGCTTCGCTTTTTTCAGCGCGTCCTTGAAGGCCATGGAGGCCGCCACCTTGAAAGCCAGTTCGGAGGAGTCGACCGGATGGTGCGAGCCGTCGACCAGCTCCGCCTTGAAGTCGACCACGGGGTAGCCGGCAAGCATCCCCGACGAGGCCGCTTCCTCTATGCCCCTGTCCACCGCCGGGATGTACTCCTTGGGCACCTCCCCGCCGTGTATCTTGCTCTCGAACTGGTAGCCCTCTCCTTTCTTGAGGGGCTCTAAGTTGATCTCCACGTCCCCGAACTGGCCCCGGCCGCCGGTCTGCCTCACGAACCTTCCCCGCACGCCCGAGACCGGGACGGTCACCGTCTCCCTGTAGGCGACCTGCGGCTTGCCGACGTTGGCGTCAACCTGGAACTCGCGCAGCAGCCTGTCCACAACCACCTCGAGGTGCAACTCCCCCATCCCCTGGATGATGGTCTGCCCGCTCTCTTCGTCCTGCACCACGCGGAAGGTGGGATCCTCGTCCGAGAGACGGCTCAAAGCCTCCGCAAGCTTGTCCTGGTCCATCTTGGTCTTGGGCTCTATAGCCACCGAGATAACAGGCTCGGGGAAGCTCATCGGCTCCAGCAGTATGGGGTTGGAGGGCTCGCTCAGGGTGTCACCGGTGGAGGTCTTCTTCAGGCCCACCCCGGCCACTATGTCTCCCGCGCAGACCATGTCCACGTCCTCGCGGTGGTTGGCGTGCATGCGCAGTATCCTGCCTATGCGCTCCTTGTGACCGCGGGTCGAGTTGAGTATGAAGGTGCCCGAAGGCAGGGTCCCGGAATATACCCGGAAGTAGGTCAGCTTGCCCACGTAAGGGTCGGACATTATCTTGAAGGCCAACGCTGAGAACGGCTCGTCGTCCGAGGCCGGCCTGGTCTCCCGCTCGTGCGTGTAGGTGTTCTCACCGGTCACGGGAGGGACGTCCAGCGGGGACGGCAGGAAATCGACGATGGCGTCGAGCAGCGGCTGTACTCCCTTGTTCTTGAGGGACGAGCCGCACAGCACCGGCACCACCTTTGCCGAGATGGTCCCTCGCCTGATGGCGCGCTTGACGACGTCTTCGCTTATTTCCTCGTTATGGAGGTAAGCCTCGAGAAGCTCGTCGTCGAACTCCGCTACCTGCTCGAGCATGGCGTGCCGGGCGCGTTCCGCGGTGTCTTTGAGGTCGTTCGGGATCTCCTCGTAGCCGTACTCCTCTCCCATCTCGTCGTACCAGAAGGCCGCCTTCATCCGCACCAGGTCGATGATTCCGGTAAAGGTCTCCTCGATACCGACCGGGATCTGCACCGCCACTGGTCGCGCGTCGAGCCTGTCCTCGATCATCCTCATGCATTTATCGAAGTTGGCACCCACCCTGTCCATCTTGTTGACGAATACCATTCTGGGGACTTCGTAGTAATCGGCCTGTCGCCAGACGGTCTCGGTCTGCGGCTCAACTCCCTCAACGGCATCAAAAATAGCGACCGCCCCGTCAAGGATACGGAGCGATCTTTCTACCTCGATCGTGAAGTCCACGTGTCCGGGCGTATCAATAATGTTAATACGAAATTCGCTCCACTCACACGTGGTCGCCGCCGAGGTTATGGTTATGCCCCGCTCCTGCTCCTGGACCATCCAGTCCATAACCGCGGCGCCATCGTGCACCTCGCCCATCTTGTACGTCTTGCCGGTGTAGTACAGGATACGCTCGGTCGTGGTCGTCTTGCCCGCGTCGATGTGGGCCATTATGCCTATGTTCCGAATCTGTTCCAGAGGTATGTCCCGTCCCATTGTGCCGTTCTTCGCGCCCTTCTGGGTCATGCTCCTCTTGTCGACCGCACTCTTCATGCCTGGATTACCACCGGTAGTGGGCGAACGCTTTGTTTGCCTCTGCCATTTTGTGCAGGTCTTCCTTCTTCTTCACGGAAGCTCCGCTACGGCTGGCCGCGTCCAGGACCTCCCCGGCCAACCGGTCGGCCATGGTCTTCTCCCTGCGTTGCCTGGCATAAGACACAATCCATCTCACAGCGAGCGCGCGCCCGCGCCTTGACTTGACCTCAACGGGCACCTGGTAGGTCGCCCCGCCCACGCGCCGGGATCTTACCTCGAGCATGGGCCTTACGTTCTCGACGGCCTTCTGCAGTACCTGCACGGGATCCACGCCTTCTTTGCTCCCGATGCTGTTGAGCGCGCCATAGACAATCCGCTCGGAAGTGCTCTTCTTGCCGTCGAGCATGATGCGGTTGATGAACTGCTGAACGAGGACACTGTTGTATACCGGGTCGGGCGGCGTGGTTCTCTTGCTGGCTGGTCCCCTGCGCGGCATTAAGGTCCTCCGATCCTACCTGGCACGCTTGGTGCCGTACTTGGAGCGGCTCTGGGCGCGGTCCTCGACCCCCGCCGCGTCCAGCGCGCTCCTGATGACCTTGTACCTCACGCCGGGGAGGTCCTTTACCCTTCCGCCCCTGATGAGGACTATGGAGTGCTCCTGAAGGTTGTGACCGATGCCGGGTATGTAAGCCGTCACTTCCGTGCCGTTGGTGAGCCGGACCCTGCAGATCTTCCTGAGTGCCGAGTTCGGCTTCTTGGGAGTGGTGGTCTTGACCTGGGTGCAGACCCCACGCCTCTGCGGGCAGCTCTGGAGAGCGGGTGCGCTCGTCTTCTGCACCTTTCGCTTTCTTCCGTTGCGGACCAGCTGGTTGATCGTCGGCAAGTGACTCCTCCACGCTCCGTCGAAAAACACACCCCACCCTCGAAAGCCGTCGAAGGTCGGGGTATATTCACACTAAAAAGCGGCGCGCTTGCGCCGAGGGTGTGAATTTACCACCACTACCCGTCGCTGTCAACTTCGTCGCTCTTCGCCGCGCGCTTGCTCCTCGAGCGCGAAGTCCCCGCTTCATCAAAGTCGTCGTCGATATCCAGATTCATCTCCTCGGACGGGATCCCACCCATCCGGAATATGTCCATAGCGTCCAGGGGGGGCTGCAGTTCCGGCAGTTGCTCGCCGGTGTAGAGCGGCTCCCACTCCTCTCCCAGAGGCTTGACGTTTATGCGGCGGTACTGCTTCATGCCGGAGCCGGTCGGGATGAGCTTGCCGATGATGACGTTCTCCTTGAGCCCCAGCAGCCTGTCCACCTTGCCGGAGAGCGCAGCGTCGGTCAGCACCCGGGTGGTCTCCTGGAAGGAGGCGGCGGAGAGGAAAGACTCCGTGGCGAGGCTCGCCTTGGTGATGCCCAGCAGTATCTCCTTGAACCTGGGGGGTTCGCCCCCGTCTGCGGCGACCCTGTTGGCCTCCTCCTCGAACTCCATGTAGTCCACCAGCTGGCCGGGCAGGAACTCTGAGTCACCGGGGTCGGTTACGCTCACCCTCTTGAGCATCTGTCTCACGATTATCTCTATGTGCTTGTCGTGGATGTCCACGCCCTGGTCCTTGTAGACCTTCTGCACCTCGCCCACCAGGTACAGCTGGACCGCTTCCCGGTTCACTATCTCCAGGAGCTCCTTGGGGTCCGCGGAGCCCTCGGTGATGAGCTGGCCCGCGGCGACTTCCTCAGAGTCCTTCACCAGGAGCTCAAGGCTCACCGGTATCTGGTACTCGTAGTCCTTGGGATGGCGCTTGCCCTCCTCGTCCAGCTCCTCCCCGTGCAGGATGAGCTCGTGGTACTTCTCGCCCTTCTTGAGCTCGATCTTGCCGCGGCTCCAGGCCAGGTAGGCCTGGCCCTTTGGCTTGCGTGCCTCGAACAGCTCGACCACCCTGGGCAGACCGTGGGTGATGTCCCTTCCCGCGCCGGTGTAGACCCCGCCGAAGTGGAAGGTCCTCATGGTGAGCTGGGTGCCGGGCTCGCCGATCGACTGCGCCGCGATGATGCCCACGGCCTCACCGATGGGTACGCGGTCGCCGGTAGCCAGGTTGCGGCCGTAGCACGCGGAACAGACGCCGTGCTTGGTGCGGCAGGTGAGGACTGAGCGTACCAGGACCTCTTCGATCTCAGCCTCGGCAAGTACCGCGGCGTCTTCGCTGGAGATATCATAGTTCGCGTCGAGGAGGACCTTCCTCCCGCTCTTTACCTTCTCCAGCGAGTTGCGTGCCAGCAGGCTCGGGTTTATCTCTCCGTCCACCATCACCCTGATGGGTATGCCGCGGTCGGTGCCGCAATCTTCTTCGCGGACTATGACGTCCTGCGCCACGTCCACCAGGCGGCGGGTCAGGTACCCGGAGTCGGCGGTCCTGAGCGCGGTGTCGGCCAGGCCCTTGCGGGCGCCGTGCGTGCTGATGAAGTACTCCAGCACGGTCAGGCCCTGGCGGAAGTTAGAGGTGATGGGCGAGGCGATGATCTCGCCCTTGGGGTCCTCCACCAGGCCTTTCATGCCGGCCAGCTGCTTTATCTGCTTGAGGTCGCCTCTCGCCCCGGACCGGGCCATCATGTAGATGGGGTTGAACTCGTCAAAGTTCTCCTCCATCTTGAGCGCGACCATATCGGTGGCTTCCTGCCAGGCGTCCACCACACGGCCGTGGCGCTCCTCCTCGGTCAGGAACCCGCTCGAGTACTCCCCCTCGATCTTCCCGATCTTCTTCTCGGCCTCCTCGAGTATGTCCGGCTTCTCGGGCGGTATCTCGATGTCCTCCACGCCGATGGTCAGGCCGGCGCGGGTGGCGTAGTGGAACCCGACGTCCTTTATCTGGTCCAGTATCCTGGCGATCATGGTGGAGTCGTACGTATCGGCCACCTGCTCGATTATCTCGGCTATCTCCTTCTTGCCCACCACGCGGTTCTGGTAGGGGAAATCTTCGGGCAGCGCCCCGTTGAAAATAATGCGCCCAGCCGAGGTCTCCACGGTTCCGCCGTTCATGCGCACCTTCACCATGGCCTGCAGCTCGATCTTGTCGAAATCGAGGGCCAGCAGCACCTCTCCGGGGTTGGCGAACACCTTCCCCTCACCGAGGGCTTTCTCCTTGATGGCGTTCAGGAAGTAGCAGCCCAGCACCATGTCCTGGGTGGGGCTCACTATCGGCCTGCCGTGCGCCGGCGAAAGGATGTTGTGGGCGGACAGCATCAGTATGCGCGCCTCGGCCTGGGCCTCGGCGGAGAGTGGCAGGTGCACCGCCATCTGATCGCCGTCGAAGTCAGCGTTGAACGCCGTGCAGACCATCGGATGGATGCGGATGGCCTTTCCTTCGACCAGCATCGGCTCGAAAGCCTGGATGCCCAGCCTGTGTAGTGTCGGCGCTCTGTTCAGGAATACCGGGTGCTCCTGGATGACCTTCTCCAGCACGTCCCACACGATGGGGACCATGCGGTCTATCATCCTCTTGGCGCCCTTGATGTTGTGGGCGAAGCCGAGGTCTACCAGCCTTTTCATCACGAACGGCTTGAACAGCTCCAGGGCCATCTGCTTGGGCAGGCCGCACTGGTGGAGCTTCAGCTCCGGGCCCACCACGATGACCGAGCGGCCCGAGTAGTCGACGCGCTTGCCCAGCAGGTTCTGGCGGAAGCGCCCCTGCTTTCCCTTGAGCATATCCGAGAGCGACTTCAGGGGACGGTTGCCGGGGCCGGTCACGGGCCTTCCACGGCGTCCGTTGTCGAACAGCGCGTCAACCGCTTCCTGAAGCATGCGCTTCTCGTTGTTGACGATGATCTCCGGCGCGCCCAGGTCAAGAAGCCGCTTCAGGCGGTTGTTGCGGTTTATCACCCTGCGGTAGAGGTCGTTCAGGTCGGAGGTGGCGAAGCGGCCTCCGTCGAGCTGCACCATGGGGCGCAGGTCCGGAGGTATGACCGGGATGACGTCGAGGATCATCGCCTCCGGGCGGTTATCGGTCTTGAGGAAGGCCGATACCACTTTGAGCCGCTTGGTGGCCTTGTTACGCTTCTGGCCCTTGGAGGTGCGGATGGTCTCGCGCAGCTCCTCGCCCTCTTCCTCCAGGTTGAGGTTGAGCAGGAGCTCGCGTACCGTCTCCGCCCCCATGCCGCCTCGGAAGTACTCCCCGTAACGCTCACGCAGGTCGCGGAACTTCTGGTCCTCGTCTATGAGCTGCTTGGGTGCGAGGCTCTTGAACTCCTCGAAGAGACCTTTGAGGTACTCGACATGTCCGTCCAGCTGCTCCCGGCTGTCATCCATCTCGCGGACCAGCACCTCGCGCAGCTTCTTGACCTTCTTCTCGTAGGCCGTCCTGTCCTTGGAGACCCTGGCGTTGTGCTGCTTCTCGATGTCTGCTATGCGTTCTTCCTTGGTCTTCGGGTACTCGGCGGCCTTTTTCTTGGATTCACGCTCAATGGCCCGGATCGCTTTGTCGCGCTCGGCCTCTAGTTCCTTGTTGTGCTTGTCGAACTCAGCCCTGTCCTCGGTGACCTCTTCGCCCTGCAGGTTGATCACTTTGTCGGAGCGTTTCTTGAACGCCTTGACGCGTTCCTGGCCCGTGGCGTCCTCGGCCAGTTCGCTCACCCTCACCTTCAGGGGCACCTCGATCTCGACCAGCCTCGCCTCCCACTCCTCGAGGAGGGAATCCAGCTTGCCGGAGAGCTGCTCCTGCTCTTTCTCCAGGGTCTCGCGCTGGGCTTCCATCTCCTTCTCCGGGGAGTCGGGGAGCTCTTTTATCATCCGGGCGTACGCGTCATTCTCGTCCTTGATGAGGTCGGCGTACTCCTCGGTAAATTGCTTGATCCTGTCTTCCTTGCTCAGGGAATGCTCGGCCGCTTTCTTCTTCGACTCCCGTTCGACGGCGCGGATCTTCTTGTCCCGCTCGGCCTCCAGGTCCTTGATCCGCTTGACGAACTCCTTGCGCTCGGGGGTCTCCATCGACTTCAGTTTCTCGTTGACCTCAGATAACCGGGCTTCGAGGTCGGCGGCCGTCTCAGGCAGGCCCGCCTCTCGGACGTGAGCGGCCATACACTCGCAGAATATGGCAAGGTTCTCGCTGACCAGCTCTCGCCGGCGCGCCGCGAGCTCCTTCTCGAGCTCTCCGGTCTCCTCGCCCATACGTTCCTCCAGGAGCGGGAGGTCTTTCTCCCTCTTGTCGGCCTTGATGTCCACCACTATGTACGACGCGAAGTAGAGCACCCGCTCCAGGCTCTTCGAGGGAAGGTCCAGGAGGTAGCCCATGCGCGAGGGTACCCCTTTGAAGAACCAGATGTGGGAGACGGGGGCGGCGAGCTCGATGTGGCCCATCCGCTCCCGGCGGACTTTGGACCTGGTCACCTCGACCCCGCAGCGCTCGCAGATCATCCCCTTGAAGCGCACGCGCTTCTTGTACTTGCCGCAGGAGCACTCCCAGTCGCGGGTGGGGCCGAAGATCTTCTCGCAGAACAGCCCCTCTTTCTCGGGCTTCAAGGTTCTGTAGTTGATGGTCTCCGGCTTCTTGACCTCGCCGTTCGACCAGTTCCTTATCTGGTCAGCGGTAGCGAGGCCGATCTTGAGGCTGCTGAACTCGTTAACGTCGAGCAAGTAAACCCTCCTAGTCGTCTATCACTCGAAAAAGCTGTCGGCGCTCTCGTCCTCTTCGGTGCCCGCGATGGGCTGGTTGGTCCGGAGATCTATCCCCAGCTCCTCAGCGGTGCGGAAAACGTCCTCCTCGGCCTCCTGGATCTCGATGACGTTCCCTTCCTCGGAAAGGACCTGTACGTCCAGCCCGAGTGACTGCATCTCCTTGACCAGGACCTTGAACGACTCGGGTATCCCCGGCTCGGGGATGTTCTCACCCTTGACGATGGCTTCGTAGACCTTGACCCTGCCCACCACGTCGTCGCTCTTTACGGTGAGGAGCTCCTGCAGGGCGTACGCCGCCCCGTACGCTTCGAGCGCCCAGACCTCCATCTCTCCGAACCTCTGCCCGCCGAACTGCGCCTTGCCTCCCAGCGGTTGCTGGGTGACTAGAGAGTACGGCCCCGTGGAGCGCGCGTGGATCTTGTCGTCCACCAGGTGTATCAGTTTCATCACGTATATATAACCTACGGTCACCTCGTTCTCGAACGACTCGCCGCTCCGGCCGTCGTAGAGCCTGGCCTTGCCGCTGGCGGGCAGGCCCGCCTTCTTCAGGGTGCGGCTTATCTCATCCTCGGTTGCACCGTCGAATACAGGGGTGGTCACGAACATGGGCCCCTCCCCGTCGAATCCTTCGTGAGCGGCCCAGCCCAGGTGCGTCTCGAGAATCTGCCCGATGTTCATCCTGGAGGGGACCCCCAGCGGGTTCAGGACGATGTCTACGGGGGTGCCGTCCTCCATGAAAGGCATATCCTCCACGGGCAGCACCTTGGAGATGACACCCTTGTTCCCGTGCCGGCCGGCCAGCTTGTCGCCCTCGCGGATCTTGCGCCTCTCGGCCACGTTGACCCGCACCAGCTCGTTCACTCCGGGGGGAAGCTCGTCCTCTTTGATGAGCACCACACCGCCTGCCTTCTCGATGGTGTTGCGTATCTCGTTGGCCCTCTCCTTGGTCACCTTCTCCGCGATGTTGACCGGTGCGTCGTCGAGCAGGGCTTTGGCCTCCTTGTACTCGAGGTTGGTAACCGCCATTACGGCCCTGGTGACGGGGTCCTTCTTCTCGCCGTACGAATACAGGGTCACGTCCACCCTGCTCCGCGAGAACTTCTTCACGTCGATGACCTTGCCCGACTCGCCGTGCGGAACCTTCAAGGAGGTGTCGCGCACCTCCCGGGCCTTCTCTCCGAAGATCGCCCGCAGCAGCTTCTCCTCCGCGGTCAGCTCTGTCTCGCCCTTGGGGGTGACCTTGCCCACCAGGACGTCTCCGGCCTTGACCTTGGCCCCGATGCGGATTATCCCCTCCTCGTCGAGGTCCTTCAGTATCTCCTCCTGGACGTTGGGTATGTCCGCGGTGATGTCCTCGTCGCCCAGCTTGGTGCTCCGTGCCTCGACCTCGTGTTCCTCGATGTGTATGGAGGTGAGAAGGTCGTCGCGCACCAGTCTCTCGGAGACCACGATGGCGTCCTCGAAGTTGAACCCCTCCCACGGCATGAAAGCCACCAGGAGGTTGCGGCCCAGGGACAGCTCGCCCAGGTCGGTGCAGGGCCCGTCTGCTATCACCTGACCCTTCACCACGTGCTCGCTGTCTTTCACGATAGGCCGCTGGTTGATGCAGGTACCCTGGTTGGAGCGCCGGAACTTCTCCAGCCGGTAGAGGTCGCGCTTGCCGTCCTTGCGGCCCACCTCGATGATCTCCGAATCCACGTAGTTGACAGTCCCCGGGTTTCTGGCCGAGACAACGTCTCCGGTGTCCTTCGCCGCGCGGAACTCCATCCCGGTGGCCACCAGGGGGGTCTCCGGCTTGATGAGCGGCACGGCCTGCCTCTGCATGTTGGAGCCCATCAGGGCGCGGTTGGCGTCGTCGTGCTCCAGGAAAGGTATCAGCGCGGTGGCGACGCTCACCGTCTGCCTCGGTGAGACGTCCATGAACTCGACCTCTCTGGCGTCTACCATGGAAACCTCTTCGCCCAGCTTGGGGGCGCGGCAGAGCACCCTGTCGTTCTTGAACCGTCCGGACTTGGTGAGCGGGGCGTTCGCCTGAGCGATGATGT
Source organism: Actinomycetota bacterium (assembly GCA_020062425.1). GTDB lineage: Bacteria > Actinomycetota > Geothermincolia > Fen-727 > Anoxymicrobiaceae > JAGUWJ01. The sequence goes on along the minus strand of JAGUWJ010000198.1, from coordinate 5,584 downwards.
ACTGATCCTCCTCGTCGGCGGTCAGGTACTTGATGTTGTCTGTGACAACCCCCTTCCTCACTGCGCGATAGGGGCTTAGCAGGAAGCCGAACTCGTTGATGCTGGCATAAGTCGAGAGGTTGCCGATGAGGCCGATGTTCGGGCCCTCAGGCGTCTCTATCGGGCACATGCGCCCGTAGTGTGAGGAGTGGACGTCCCTCACCTCGAAGCCGGCGCGCTCCCTGGAGAGGCCGCCGGGCCCCAGCGCGGAAAGCCTGCGCTTGTGGGTGAGGCCGGCCAGGGGGTTGGTCTGGTCCATGAACTGCGAGAGCTGGCTCGACCCGAAGAACTCCTTGATGGCGGCCACCACCGGCCTGATGTTGATGAGCGTCTGCGGCGTTATGGAGTCGACGTCCTGGGTTGTCATCCGCTCCCGGACCACCCGCTCCATCCTGGAGAGGCCGATCCTTATCTGGTTCTGGATGAGCTCCCCCACTGTGCGCACGCGCCGGTTCCCGAAGTGGTCGATGTCATCGACCTGGCCGCCCCTGCCCTCGTGCAGGTTCACGATGTAGCGGACGGACTGCAATATGTCTTCCTTGGTGAGGACAGTCTTGTTCATGGGCACCGAGAGGCCGAGCTTCCTGTTCAGTTTGTAGCGCCCCACGCGCGCCAGGTCGTAGCGGCGCTCGTTGAAAAAGAGGTTGTCCAGTAAGCCCTTGGCGCTCTCCACTGTGGGGGGCTCGCCGGGGCGGAGCTTCCTGTATATATCTATGAGGGCCTCGTCCCTGCTGGTGGTGTGGTCTCTCTGCAGGGTCGCGGCCATCGACTCGGCCCCGTCGAAAAGAGCAAGAAGCTCCTCGTCGTTCTCGAAGCCCAGCGCGCGGAGAAGTACCGTGACCGGCTGGCGCCTCTTGCGGTCTATCCTGACCCCCAGGGTGTCCTTCTTGTCCACCTCGAGCTCCAGCCAGGCGCCGCGAGAAGGGATGATCTTGCCCGTGTAAAGCGACCTGTCGGTGTCCTTGTCGATCTCGAGGTCGAAGTACACGCCCGGCGAGCGGACAAGCTGGCTCACCACCACGCGCTCGGTCCCGTTGAAGATGAAAGTGCCCTTGTCCGTCATCAGGGGGAAGTCCCCCATGAAGACCGACTGCTCTTTTATCTCCCCGGTCTCCCTGTTGATGAGCCGCACGTCCACGAAGAGCGGCGCGGCGTAGTTCATGTCCTTTTCCTTGCACTCCTCGACACTGAACTTCGGCTCGCCAAAGGAGTGCTCGCCGAACTCGACGGCCATGGTCCCGGTAAAATCCTCTATGGGAGAGATGTCGCGGAAGATCTCAGCCAGGCCCTGGCCTTTGAACCACTCGAACGACTCCTTCTGGATCGAGATGAGGTCCGGAACGGGCAGCACTTCCGGTATCTTCGCAAAGGAAATACGCTTCCGCTTTCCAGTAAGTGCAACCGACAAAAAGATCCCCCCTAACGGCTAGAAATGGACTTATTCAGAGGCTTACAAGCAATTCCCTCGCGTCGGACGGCTAATTAAACTACGCAAACTTGTAGACTACCAATGTCGTCAATAGAAGTCAATAATTCGAACCCGAATAAATATTCCGGCGGTTGAACGCGCCGGAACAGGAATAAGCGCTCACTCACACCGGGCCCCGTCCGCGTATTCTTCTACATCAAAGACGCATTCCCTCGGGCGAGTGTTCCCGGCACCGCGCCCGGCACCGTCGCAGGGGGCGCGGGCGCGGGTGAGCTACGGTACGGTTATTTGACCTCCACGGAAGCGCCTGCCTCTTCGAGCTGGTTCTTTATCTTCTCCGCCTCTTCCTTGCTCACGCCTTCCTTGACGGGCTTGGGGGCGTCCTCCACCAGCGCTTTGGCTTCCTTCAGGCCGAGATTCGTTACGGCCCTGACCTCTTTGATGACCGGGATCTTCTTCTCCCCGGCCGACACCAGGACCACGTCGAAGAGGCTCTTCTCCTCGTCGCCGCCGGCCGACTCCTCGGCCACCTGCGCGGGGGCTCCCGCCGCGGCTACCGCAACCGGCGCCGCCGCGGAGACTCCGAACTCCTCCTCCGCGAGCTTGATGAACTCAGAGAGCTCGAGGACCGACCATCCCTTGATGGCCTCGATGGCCTCTTCGGGGGTTAACTTGCCTGCCAAATCTATCACCTCTTCTTCTCTCCGGGGCTGACCCCGGTCTATTCCTCTTCGGGTTGTTCATCCCCGGTTGGATCAGTACTGTCGCCGCCTGCCTCGGGTGCTTCCTCACTCGCAGTCTCAGTCTCGGTGGCGGACCGCTCGCTCTCATCGGACGCTTCCGGATCCCCGGCGGGCTCCTCCGGCGCGGCCGGGGCCTCCTCCGAGGTAGGCTCTTGAGCTTCCTCCGGTCCCCTGGCCTCGGCAATAGCGGAGAACAGCCCCAGCATCTTACGCATGGGACCGGCGCAGACGCCCACGACCCCCGCCAGCGGGGCTTTCACCTGGCCGAGCATCCTGGCCAGCAGCACCTCCCTCGGCGGCAGCATGGCGAACGACTCGACCTGCCCGGCGTCCAAGATGCGTCCCTCCAGCAGGCCTCCCATCAGGAAGAACTCCTTGCGGCCCTTGGAGAAATCGCGCAACGCCCGGGCTATCGGAGCCGGGTCGTCGTTGGTGAAGACCACCGCGATCGGCCCGTCGAGGAACTCGCCGACGCCCGCCTTGTCGGTATCGGCGATGGCTATGTGGGTAAGCGTGTTTTTTAGCACCCTCAGCTCGCCGCTCAGGCCGGAGACCTGGCCTCGCAGCTCGTTGGCCTCGGGTACGCTCAGCCCCCTGTAGCGAAGGACCAGGAGCGAGTCGGTCTTCTCGAACCACTTCTTTATCTGCTTGACCTTTTCGATCTTATCCTTGCTGGGCACTACCTGTACCTCCAAAACAAAAGGCCTCCCGAGAGGCCACGTCATCGCCTCGGCAGGCCGTTCGATTAAGCCTTGCGGCGCCTGCTGTCTCGGGCTTTCGTAATTTTTATTTCTGTCTCTTGCAGCGACTGACTCTAGCAGAACCGAGCAGCCGGTGTCAAAATCCTACCCGGCCTGCACGCTCTCCGGAATCATGTCCCTGGTGACGGACGGGTCCACCGGTACCGGCGGGCTCATGGTAGTGGAGAGGGTCACGCTCTTGATGTACTTACCCTTTGCCGCCGCCGGACGCGCGCGGACGAGCTCCTCCATCACCGCCTGATAGTTCTCTACGAGGTCCTCACCGGAGAACGAAGCCTTGCCGAGCGCAACGTGCACGTTCGCCTGCTTGTCCACCCGGTACTCGATCTTTCCTCCCTTGGCGTCCCGGACCGCCTTTTCAATGTCGAAGGTGACCGTGCCGCTCTTGGGATTCGGCATCAGGCCCCTTGGCCCCAGCAGCTTCCCGAGCTTCCCCACCATGCTCATGGCGTCAGGGGTCGCGATGGCCGCGTCGAACTCCGTCCAGCCTCCCTGGACCTTCTCCACCAGGTCCTCACCGCCCACGAAATCGGCGCCCGCCTTCTCGGCCTCAGCCACCTTTTCTCCGATGGCGAACACCGCCACCCTGATCTCCTTGCCGGTGCCCCTGGGCAGCATGACCGTCCCTCGTACCATCTGGTCGGCGCGGCGCGGGTCGACCCCCAGCCTGATAGCGGCGTCCACCGTCTCGTCGAACCCCGCCGATGACATCTCCTTGATGAGACGGACGGCGTCGAAGGGAGCATAGAGCTTGCCCTCCTCGACCTTCTCCATATTTTCCCTGTACCTGCGGCTTCTGCGTCTCACTTCCAGTCCTCTTTCGATTCGCCTTCCCGGTCAGCCTGGACGGGCCGCCCGGGGAACGTTACTTCTTCAGTCTCCCACGACCTCGAGGCCCATGCTGTGGGCGGTTCCCTCTATTATCTTCACCGCCGCTTCCAGGTCGTTGGTGTTGAGGTCGGGCATCTTGGTCCTCGCGATGTCGCGCACCTTGTCTCGAGATATCTGCCCCACCGACTCCCGGTTCGGCTCCCCGCTTCCCTTCTCCAACCCGGCCGCCTCCAGGAGCAGCCTGGCGGCGGGAGGGGTCTTGAGCACGAAGGTGAACGACCTGTCCTCGTAAACCGTTATCTCCACCGGCACGATCTGGCCCAGTTGGTTCATGGTCTGGGCGTTGTAGTTCTTGCAGAACTCCATTATGTTCACGCCGTGCTGCCCCAGCGCGGGACCTACCGGCGGGGCGGGGTTGGCCTGCCCGGCGGGTATCTGCAGCTTTATCACGGTCATCACTTTCTTGGCCACTCGACGCGCTCCTCTCTCAAAGCTTGATGACCTGGTCGAAGGTCAGCTCGACCGGGGTCTCGCGTCCGAATATGGAGACCAGCACCTTGAGCTTGCTCTGGTCGAGGCTGACCTCGCTTATTATCCCCGTGAAGTCCGCGAACGGACCCTCGATTACCTTCACACCCTCGCCCTCGGAGAACTCCGCGGAAACCTTGGGTTTCTCTGCCTTCTGCCTGGCGAGTATCCGGTCCACCTCGTCCAGCGATATGGGGGTCGGGCGAGCGGAGGTGCCCACGAACCCGGTGACGCCCGGCGTGTTCCGTACCACGTACCAGGAATCGTCGTCCAGGTCCATTCGGACCAGCAGGTACCCCGGGAGCAGCTTCTTCTGGGTGAGCTGCTTCTTCCCGGACTTGTACTCGAGGACGTCCTCGACCGGTACCACCACCTCGAAGATCTTGTCCCTCATGTGCATGGACTCGATCCGGTGCTCCAGGTTGTTCTTTACCTTGTTCTCATAGCCGGAATAAGTGTGCACTACGTACCACTTCTCGAACGTCCGAGCCATATTCTCCTTCTTCTACCTGTTTATCCTGGAGGCGAATGCCGACTGCTCGGCGCCTCGAGGCGTTTCCTCTTCTTTCGACGGTGGGTCAGATGATGAGCCGAAGCAGCCTGGACAGCACCATGTCGAGCGCCAGGATGAATGTCGCGACCACCGTTACGGTGACGATGACCACAACGGTGTAGTTGATGACCTCCTGCCTGCTGGGCCAGATCACCTTCTTCATCTCGATGCGGACGTCGCGAAGGAACTGGACCGTCCTCTGCCAGAAGCTCTTCTTCTCAGCCTTCTTCTTGTCAGCGGCCTTCTTGCGCTGAGCCTGCCTCTGTTTCTGGGCGGTCTGCTTCGAGCGTTCCTGGACTCTCCGCAGTTCGCGATTCAGCATCTGTACCTCTCTCGACCCGGGGCCACCACTATCGCCCTGGTATGGCAGGCCCGGAGGGGCTCGAACCCCCAACCTCCGGTTTTGGAGACCGGCGCTCTACCAGTTGAGCTACGGGCCTTTGGTCCCTGCCAGCCTAACGGGTCTCCCTGTGCAGTGTGTGCCTGCGGCACCACTTGCAGTACTTCTTCATCTCGATCCTGTCGGGATCGTTGGTCTTGCTCTTCTTGCTGGTGTAGTTGCGGCGCTTGCACTCGGTGCAGGCCATTGTGACTATTACTCTCATTTCTCTATCTTGATGACCCTTCCCGCGCCGACCGTCCTGCCTCCCTCTCGGATGGCGAAGCGCAGTCCCTCGTCCATGGCTATGGGGGTGATTAG
>JAGUWJ010000004.1 GCA_020062425.1 Actinomycetota bacterium | reverse complement strand
GTCCACCGCTCCGCTCTCGATGGCGGCGACCACGGCGGCGGTGTTCTCCTCGATGGACTCTCCTTCATAGCCGGTGAGGGGATGGATTCCAGCATGCACGATGTCCAGCGCTCTGAGCGCCCTTTCCTCCAGGTCGAGCCTGCCGTTCGCGTCGAGAATGTTGCACTCCGCGCTTCGGAGCACCTTGACCCCTGAAAGCATCCTCGGCATCGCCACCATGTTGGTGAAATGGTAAGGGTGAGGCCCGCCGGGCATGGAGGGCCCGTGGTCCGTGATGCCGACCATCTCCAGGCCCTTGCGCGAAGCTTCCTCGCATATCTCGCGGACGGTCGAATAAGCGTGCCCGCTCCCTATGGTGTGGACGTGGAGGTCCGCTCTTATCCTGGGGCCGCCGGCACTCACGAGGCCCCGCTTCCCTGTCCGGCGGAGCTCTCCTGCTTGTGCATCCAGCGCAGGCCCTCTTCCACGAACTCGTCGATCTCTCCGTCCATGACCGCCTGTATGTTGCCCGTCTCCACCCCCGTGCGGTGGTCCTTCACCAGCTGGTACGGGTGGAAGACGTACGAACGTATCTGGCTTCCCCAGCCTATCTCCTTGCGCTGCCCGCGTATCGACTGGAGCTCCTTCTCCTTCTCGGCCCGCGCGGCCTCGAAAAGCCGCGATTTCAGTATCTTCATAGCGATGATCTTGTTGCTGGTCTGAGAGCGCTCGTTCTGGCACTGCACGACTATCCCGGTCGGCAGGTGCGTTATCCTGACCGCCGAGTCCGTCACGTTGACATGCTGGCCGCCCGCTCCGGACGACCTGTATGTGTCAATGCGCAGGTCCTTCGGGTCTATCTCTATGTCGAGCTCCTCCCCTACCTCAGGTATCACATCCAGGGATACGAACGAGGTGTGCCTCCTGCTGGAGAAATCGAAAGGCGATATCCTGACCAGGCGGTGCACGCCCTTTTCAGGGGCCAGCAGGCCGTAGGCGTTGTGCCCATTGACGGTAAAGGTGGCGCTCTTGATACCACCGCCCTCGCCGTCCTGCACGTCGTTCAGGTCGACCTCGAAGCCCCTGCGCTCGGCCCAGCGGAGATACATCCTCAAGAGCATCTCAGCCCAATCCTGCGACTCCAGGCCTCCCGCGCCGGGGTGAAGTGAGAGGATAGCGTTGTGGGAGTCGAACTCTGCCTGGAGCAGCGACTCGTCCTCCATGGCGCGGATCCCGCGCTCGAGCTCCGCCAGTCCCTGCTCGATCTCGTTCTCGAACGACGTGTCGTCCTCTTCCAGCCCGAGCCGGTTCATTTCCTCCAGCTCGGCTACCCTCGCGGCGATGCGATCGTAGGTGGAGGCCTTCTCTTCCAACCGCGAAAGAAGGGCCATGGTGGTCCTGGCCCTCTCCTGGTCGTCCCAAAAGCCGGGCGCGTTCGCCTCCCGGCGAAGTCTTTCTAGCTCGGTACGTATACCAGCCAGGTCAAAGGTAATCACCTATCTTCTCGTGCCGGGCCCTGCACGCTGCTATCTCAGCCTCGAAATCGACTACCATCTCACTCCTCCCAATAACAATCCGGGCCGGATGAGCCTCAACGGCACATCCCCCGGATATTCCATACCCAATTATAAACCATATTTCCTTGATCCCCGCTCGTACGGCGGTTCGAAAACGGGCTCGGGGTGTTTCTCTGCGAAGCCTCCGCAGCCCTCGACCACGTCAAACAGGTTGTGCCCTGAGGCGAGGACAGCTCGCAGAGGAACCCCCCGAGCCCTTTATGGATCTGGCGCTACTCCGCGCCGCAACACTTCTTGTACTTACGGCCGCTCCCGCACGGGCAGGGGTCGTTCCGCCCCACTTTGTCCCCTGTCTGGCGCTGCCTGGGCTTGTCCGCCTCCTCGTCTCCGGAGCTGGTGACCATGCGCAGCGGCGCCCGCTCTTTCTCCATCTCCATCACGCGGGCACGGAAGATGTAGCTGACGAACTCCTCGCCGATGCGGTCCGTCATCTGCTTGAACATGTCGTAAGCCTCAGCCGTGTACTCCACCAGGGGGTCGCGGCCGGCGACGCCGCGCAGGCCGATGCCCTCCCGCAGCTCGTCGAGGGTGTCCAGTATCTCTATCCAGCGGTTGTCGAGAAGCTGCAGTATGACGTGCCGTTCGAGCGAGTGCAGCGTCTCTTCCCCAAGCTCTTCCGCGCGAGCCGCGTACGCAGCCCGTATGTCGTCCAGCAGTATCTCTATGAGCTCCTCCTGCGAGAGCCCGTCCAGGTCCAGTTCCTCGAGGCTTACGCCAACCGGGTAGATGTGGGCGAGGTGGGAGAGCATACCATCGAGGTCCCACTCCTCCGGGTAGGTCTTGGGATCGGTATGCGAATAGACCGCCGAGGTCACGATCTCCACGTGCCAGCGTTCTATCTCCTCCGAGAAATCATCCCCCGACAGAAGGCGGTCCCTGAACGCGTAGACTATCTTCCGCTGGCTGTTCAGCACGTCGTCGTACTTGAGCAGGTTCTTTCGGGCTTCCAGGTTGTTGAGAGTGACCGATTCCTGAGCCTTCTCGACCGCGCGCGACAGAAGGCGGTGCTCGAACAGCGGTTCTTCGTCCGGCCACTCGACACGCTCGATGAGGTTGCCGATGCTCTGGGGGGCGAACCTGCGGACGATCTCGTCCTCCAGCGAGAGGTAGAACCGTGAGGCCCCGGGGTCTCCCTGGCGGCCCGAGCGTCCACGAAGCTGGTTGTCGATCCGGCGGGACTCATGCCGCTCGGTGCCGATGACCATGAGGCCGCCCCGCTCCTGCACGCCACCGCCGAGCTTGATGTCGACCCCGCGCCCGGCCATGTTGGTGGCGATGGTGATCCGGCCTTCCTCGCCGGCCGACTTGATTATCTCCGCCTCGCGGGCGTGCTCCTTGGCGTTCAGCACCTCGTGGGGTATGCCCCTATGGGAGAGAAAGCCGCTCAGGCGCTCCGAGGTCTCCACCGACACCGTACCCACAAGGACCGGCTGTCCCCGCCGGTAACACTCCTCTATGCTGTCGATGACCACCTTGAACTTGGCGTCCTCGGTCTTGTAGAGGATGTCGGGGAAATCCTCTCTGATCATCGGCCGGTGGGTGGGTATGACCATGGTCTCGAGCTCGTAGACGTGCCTGAACTCGTCAGCCGACTCCACTGCCGTTCCAGTCATGCCGGCCATCTTTTCGTAGTTTCGGAAGTAGTTCTGAAAGGTGACCGTGGCGAGCGTCTGGCTCTGCTTCTCCACCAGGACCCCTTCCTTGGCCTCTATGGCCTCGTGGATACCGCCGGAGAAACGCCGGCCTTCCATGAGGCGCCCGGTGAACTCGTCGACGATGACCACCTTTCCATCCTTGACGATGTAGTCCACGTCGCGCTTGAACAGTTCCCTGGCCTGGAGGGCTACGCTCAAGAGTTCCAGCTCCCGTCCGTGAGTCCCGTCGTAGAGGTGATCGATGCCGAGCAGCTGCTCCGCCTTATGAACGCCCTCCTCGGTCGGCACCACCAGGCGGTCCCGCACGTCCACCTCGTAATCGACTTCAGGCTTGAGCCTCTTCGCTATGCGGCTGAACTCGAGGTACTCCTTGAACCTGCTTTTGGCCTCCCCGCTTATAATGAGCGGGGTGCGCGCCTCGTCGATGAGGATGCTGTCCACCTCGTCGACAATCGCGTAGTAGTGATTCCTCTGGACCCTCTCCTCCAGTGACGTGACCAGGTTGTCGCGCAGGTAGTCGAAACCGAACTCGTTGTTGGTGCCGTAGGTCACGTCTGCCAGGTATGCTTCGCGCTTTTCAGAGGAGGACGAACTGTAGAGCGACCTGGTGACCCCTACCGTCATACCCAGTAAACGGTAGATCTCGCCCATCCATTCCGCGTCCCTGTTCGCCAGGTACTCGTTGACGGTGACCACGTGGATGCCCCTGCCGGCGAAGTGGTTGAGGTACACGGGCAGGGTGGCGGAGAGGGTCTTGCCCTCACCGGTGGCCATCTCGGCTATCATGCCCCGGTGCAAGATGATGCCGCCCGCTATCTGGACGTCGAAGTGCCGCTGACCTAGCAGGCGTCGCGCGGTCTCGCGCACCACGGCGAAAGCCTCTCCAAGCAGCTCGTCCAGGGACTCTCCAGCGTCGAAGCGCCCGCGAAACTCCGCCGTCTTGGCCGCGAGGTCTGCGTCGGAGAGCTTCTCTATCTCGGGTTCGAAGGAGTTGACGAGCTTGACCGTCTCGACGATGGAGCGCAGTTTCTTGCCCTCGCCCGCGTGGAGGGCCTTGCGGAATCCCTTGAAGCCGTTCGCGCGCGCCAGGGCCTCCTCGAGGCCCAGCACCTCACTGCTCTGACCAGAACTCGGGCTCTTCTGTGAAACCTCCGACACCGGGGGTCAATCCTTCCTTGGGCAATCTCGGGTATACCCGGGCGATGGCTCGCAGGACCTTGCTGTCGTAACGCACGCCTCGCTCGAGGTTCATCTCCGTCAGGGCAGCGCTCTCGCTCATGGGCTCCCGTCCCTCGTCGCCGCGCAGGAGCGACTCGAAGTCGTCCACCGCCTTCAGGATGCCGGCACCAACACTGACGGCCCTTCTCTTGTCGACATCCACCACGCGGTCGCGCAGTCCCTCGCGCCCACGCAGTATCTCGGCGGCGACTCCAAGGTATTCCACCTGTCCCAGGATGTCCACCCCGCCAGTGATGACGCCCTCGATCTCCGAGAGCTGGCGCTGATCCTCGTCGACGCCGGTCCCCCTGGTGACAACAGCCCCCATGTCGTGGAGGTAAGCAGCGTACTCGACCTGCTTCTTGTCCTCGGGTGAGAGCCCCAGTTCCTGGGCGACACCTTCCGACAGCCTGGCCACACGCTCGGCGTGTCCGCGCTCCAGCATCCCCGTCTCCTCAGGGATAGCCGCGAGCACGCGGATGGTCTCGAGGAGGTACTGGTCGGTCGCGGCCACCCTGTTGAACGCGTACTGGAGCACCAGCAGCAGGGGGATCACGAACAGGACCCACCAGATGCCTATGCCCACGAACACCATCCCCATGAGAGTGCCCAGCATGCCGACCGTGAGGAACGGCAGGATCGATCTACGTACCGCGCTCTGCAGGTAGAGACCCGGGGAAAAATAACCCTCCTGGGCCTGCATGTACGTCAGCTTGAGAAGGTAGAACCCGTAGAGAGCGCCACCGCAGAACCCCAGCGTGACCAGCAACGCCGGTGTATAGTGCCCGAGGAGCTCCGGCTTCTGAGGAAACAGTTGCATCAGAACGTAGAAGACCAGCGCCATGAAGCCCACGCCGGTAAGGTCCGTGAGCAGGCCCACCACGTCGTCCCTTGTCAGCTCGCTGAACATCCTGGTGATCATGGTCACGATCGTCCCCAGGACGAATATCCACACGACCTGAACGCAACCGCTGGCCGCTATCTTGCTGTAAGGGACGTCCGGGATGTTCACCGGCAGCGCTATAAGGGCTCCTATGAGTGGAGCGATGCCGAGGCTTACAACCCCACCACCCCTGAGCTTGAGGTCGAAATGCGCGGCCAGTGTGAAGAGCACCAGCCAGAACACGAAGTCTGTGTAGTCGATCTTGGACAGGCTGGTGGAGATGCCGGCGACCACCACGGTCACTACCGCCCCCAGGATCGCAAGGGGCAGTGCCAGGGGCACGCGACGGCCGCCTCCGCCGCCCAACCGTTCCTCGCGCCGATCGCGCGGGGGCCCTATGTCGAATTCCTCGGCATCAGGGCCCGCGACCGGCCCGACCTCCGGCTCGGTACCGGTGTCAACGCGTTGCGGGGTCTCCGCATCGCCGCCCTCCTCGGCCTCTATCTCCATGGCGGCGGCCACGGTCGCTTCCCAGCCCTCATCTTCGTCCACCGGGCGGGATGGCTCTGAGTCCTCCCAGACATCGGAGGGTCCCTCGTCGAGGAAAGAGGACCTCTGCCTGGGCTTCTTACGTGCCACCCGGGCCTTCTTCCCGGCCCTTGCGCCTCCGCGAAGAGGGCTTCTTCCTGTGCTCTCCTCTGGATCGCCGTCTCGATCTCGCAAAGTCAGACCTCTCCCACTCGCGAATGTCTTCTTCGATCTCGCTTCGGACCTCTGCGTATTTCATGCCTTCGGCTGGCGTACCCTGGTCTTCCACGGCACCCACGGCCTGCTCCCCCCCTGGCACCTCCATCTTGAGCTGATCTGTCTCGGCGGCAGGCTCTCCGCCCTCCCTGGCGACGGGAATCCTCACTTTGTCCATGAGCGCGCCGTCCCAGATACCCATGTGCCTCACAACCTTGATGAAGGCGTCGACCACGTCGGGATCGAACTGGACGCCCTTGGTCCTAATCACCTCTGCGGCGGCATCGTAGGCGCTCATCGGTTCCCGGAACCCCGTGGGACGCTGCATCGCGTCGAACGAGTCGGCGACCGTGAGTATCCTTGCCCCGATGGGTATGGTCTCGCCTGCTAGTCCGTCCACGTATCCGCTCCCGTCAAACATCTCGTGATGGTGCCTTACGGTGGGAACCACCGCGGCGAACGACGCTTCCTTGGAGACTATGTCCGCCGCGATGAGGGGGTGCCTTTTTATCTCCTCGTACTCCTCTTCGGTGAGCACGCCCTCCTTATTGATCACGTCCTGATCAAGCGCCAGCCTGCCCACATCGTGGAGCAGCGCCGCCTGCCTTATGGCGTGGATATCCTCCTCGCTGAAGTCCATCTCCTCGCAGATGGCGCATGCCATGTCAGCCACGCCTGTGCTGTGTCCGGAGGTGAACATGCCACTGCCCTCGACCGCCTCCATGACCGCAAGCGTGGTGCTGTCGCAGACGTCCCGCATCGTCCCGTACCTCGTATAGACGACCCGCATCACCAGAAGCGGCGCGAAGAACAGCACCACCGCCGGGAACTCGAGCTGAACGTAGACTATCACGGCCAGGAACCCCAGCCCCCCGTAAAGGATGTAACCGGGGAGTTTCGGGAGCAGGCGCCTCTCCCAGAAGAACACTATCCTCTCGTCCTCGGGGGTGAGGACCAGGTCGACCATGACCGTGTTGAACACAAAAAAGACCAGAACCGCCAGCACCCATGGCAGTATGAGGTCTCCCCCGTTCTTGAGGGCGGGGTCGAGCGTCGCTCCGCCTGTATGCCTGAAAACCCAGCCCGCGGCTCCCGCCGCGAACAGATACTGAGCCGCGTTGAAGAGTACGCGGCGCGCGCCCGCCTCCCCGCGCTCCATGTAAAACACGGGGATACCGAAGAGAGCAATCAGCGCGGCGCCGAACGCTCCCGACACCATCATCGCCATGACCACCGGGAACAGCGCGATAGACAGCCGGCCCCCGGACCTCATGGGAAGAGCAAACAACTCTGACGCCAGGAAGAGGAGCCCTATCACCGCGATCGCCCACCAGTTCTCCTTCCTGGAGGTGACAGCCAGGAGCACCGACAGGGCCAAGGCCAGGACCAGGACCACGGCGAGCGCGTTATCCGCCCGCCCGCGCGGGAGCTTGAGCTGCGGCTTCGGGACCTTCTTGCGGTCCCCGAACAGCGAGTCGTCTATGGTCAGCCGGGAGCGCTTCACCATCTTACACCGGCTCCCCCGACCAGAAATAGTTCGGTGATATACTTCAGAACTCTTCTGGCAATACTGATGATCCCGCTCACGCCGGCTTACCTCCCGTCAAGAGGCGTCTATCAATCCGTAGTTGCCGTCCTTGCGCCTGTAGACCACGCTGGCGTTGTCGGTCTCGGCATTGGTAAAGACGAAGAAGTCGTGCCCCAGCATCTCCATCTGAAGGGCGGCTTCCTCCGGGTTCATCGGCTTCAGATCGATCGTCTTTGTCTTCACGATGGTAGGTGGCTCCTCGCGCGTCTCCGTCTCCTCAGGCACAGGAGACTGGCCCCTGAGCGCGCTCTCATGCCCCTGGGTCCTGTCGATCTGCTTCCCGTGATACTTCTTTATCCTTCTCTGGAGCTTCGCGACCGCCTTGTCGATGGCCACATACATGTCGCGGTCACGATCCGTCACCCTGATCAGCGGGCCGTTCCCGTAAAGGGTCAGCTCGGCTATCTGGTTCTCCTGGATACTCCGGTTCTTCTCCAGGCCGAGCTTCACCTCAACCTCCTTGAAGCCCAACTGGAGCTTGTCTATCTTCGCCACCTTCTGGCTCGCGTGCTCTCGGAGCGCGTCGGTCACGTCGACGTTCTTACCCTTTATGACTACCTGCAATCAATTACCTCCGGGTACTGCAGCGGTCTGCCCCCGGCTCCTGACTGTTGAGACGAAGAATGCAACCCCACCTCAGACCTTGTGGCCTCTAATGGGGTTGCATCATATTGGCTCGTTTCGCGTTCAGCTCTGCTTGGAGACGTTGGTCGCCTTGGGACCTCTGTCTCCCTGCTCAACCTCGAACTGTACGGCATCGCCCTCATTGAGCGTGCGGTAGCCCTCCGCCTTGATATCGGAGAAGTGGACGAAGACATCGTCCCCGCCTTCGCGTTCGATGAAACCGAACCCCTTCTCCGGGTTGAACCACTTGACAACTCCAGATTCCAACTCAATCCCCCAGTTCAGAAAACCGTTTTCGGTCGGTAGGTTACCACAGGTACATACCAGTGTCCACCGACCACGGAAGACCGGGTGACCGCGAAACAAGAGGCCAGATTCCAACTTCGTTCCGCCCCAATACCTCGGGTTTCACGCCGGTAACGAAGGGAACCTGGCCTTTTAATAATGTCGGGTCCCGCTGACCTGGTCTTTGACCCCACACTCGCCTGCCGAGAGTTGGCAACCCCGCGTGAACGAGCGGCGCCACGCCCTCTTCTCCCCTTTTCGGGGGCAGGACTTACCCCTAAGCCGCACCATGCTCGACAACCACTAGTTGCCTTACGTGGGTCGTTTCGCCTGCGACTGGCATCGACTTTCAACCACAGACCGGGACCCGAACACTCGCTATTCATGAGGGAGATGCCGACTTGATAATAACCCGGAGTAACCAGGCAGACAAGCATGTGTGAGCGGGAGGCCTCAGTGGAGCTTGTCAGAGATTATGCGGCCAATGAGCTTCTTCGCCACGTCATCGCCGGTGACGTCGTAACTGGAAGACTCCAAAGCTTTGCGCACCTTCTCGACCCTGTCCCGCCGCACCTCCGGTTCGCCCTCGATCCTGTGGATGACCTCCTGTATGCCAGCGACCTCCTCGTCGCTGAGCACGGTGGCACCCTCCGGACCCATCGACTGCTTTTTCCGGAGCAGGTCCAAGGTATTCTGTATTTCGCGGTCAGATAACTGCATCTCTCATCACCCGCGAGTCACTGCGCACAGGCCTCTTTTCTCATGTACAAGTATATCATCGTCAGCAACATATTCGAGCTGAAACGACAGTCCAGCCCTAAAATGTCCGACACCTCCCGGCACCCGGCCGTGAGACCGGCCTGTACTCGTGAACACGCTCTATTCGTACTCTATTCGGGTGACTGAGCCCGCGCCTGGGGCTCACGAGGTCACCCGAAAGTCCACCAAGGGTGATTTTAGTAGTATTTTCGCCCCCGAACCGTTCATGGCCTTGAACGAGTCAGTTCGGAGCGTGCCGCCACCAGAACTCCCACCGAGGTGGCTCCGGCCGAGAGAAGGAGGCGGGCGCAGGCGTCGGCGGTAGCGCCTGTCGTCAGGACGTCGTCGATGAGAACGACACGACCCCGGACCGCGGCGGAGGGCTCGAGCCCGTAGGCCCCTTCGACGTTGGCCAGCCTCGCCGCCCCGGTGCTCCAGTGCTGGTCCGGTGTCCGCAAGCGTTTGACCATAGCGTGGCTCAAGGGACGCGAGAGGCGCCCGGCCACCACTCGGGCGAGGATTTCAGCCGGGTTGTACCCGCGCGCCAGCAGTTTCGCCCTGTCCGAGGGGACGTAGAAGACGCAATCGGGGGCAAGGTACCCGGGATCGTTCCCGGCGGCCCCTATCATGAGTTCCGCCAGCGGCGCGGCGAACGCCGCGCGGGAGGACTTCAGCTGCAGCACCATCTCCTTCAGCAGCCCCCTGTAGGCACCCGCGGCGCGCCAGTCGCTGAACGCCGGATCCCGGCCGGCCGCCTCCACAGTCCGTGTTTGACCCTCCAGGGCACCACCTGCAAGTCCCTCCAGGCATTGGCCGCACACTACCCCGCCGGCCGCGCCGCAGCCCGCGCACGAGCGCGGGAGCAGGATGTCGAGGAGCTCCTCGACCAGGTGTCCCAACGCTTTCCGGCCGCTGCTCACCGGCTTTCCAGACATCATGACGTCACCTTCACCTCGGGATGGAGTTCGCAGAGAGGAGCGAAAGCGGCGGAAGGCCGTCGCCTTCAGCGAATACTGTAACACCGTTCGGTGACAGGCTCCCGGTAGACGGGAACCTAGCCTCTCGCTACGACCAGGCTCTCCGGGTAAGGCGCTCGCAGGACGCCCTTCTCGGTGACGATGGCAGAGATGTAGTCGGCCGGGGTGATGTCGAAGGCGGGGTTTAACACGGGTGCTCCCCTGGGAGCGGTCGGCTGCCCGGCGATACAGCGGACCTCGTCAGGACCGCGCTCCTCGATCACTATGCCGTCCCCGCTGGCGCATGCGAGGTCCACGGTTGAGCACGGCGCGGCGATATAGAAAGGTATCCCGTGTGCGCGGGCGAGCACCGCCAAGCCGTACGTGCCAATCTTGTTCGCGGTATCGCCGTTCGCCGCTACACGGTCGGCGCCGGTCAGAACCGCCTGCACGGCCCCCCTGCTCATCACGTAGGCCGCGGCCCCGTCCGGCATCAACGTGTAGGGAACGCCGGCATTGCCCAACTCCCAGGCGGTAAGCCGCGATCCCTGCAGCAGCGGCCTGGTCTCGTCGACGTAAACGTGGATGTCCTTCCCCAGCCTGTGCGCCTCTATGAGTACCCCCACGGCCGTCCCGTACCGGAGGGCGGCGAGAGGGCCCGAGTTGCAATGCGTCAACACGCCGGCGCCTTTATCTATAAGCTCCTGGCCCGCCTCCACGAGGCGGCGGTTAGTGAGGATAGTGTCTAGAGCGATCTGGTCGGCGCGCGCGCGAAGCTCTTCGATCATCTTGGAGGGGTCTGCGCCGGTACTCTCGCGCAATGCCGCTTCCATTCTCTCCAGGGCCCAGAAGAGGTTCCGGGCGGTTGGACGGGAAGCCCCGATCTCCGCGATGGCCTCCCGGGCGGCCACGGTCACGGCGTCCGGCCCGCCCCCTCGCGCAGTGGTGGCGCCCAGCAGCACCCCGTAGGCCCCGGCGACGCCGATGGCCATGGCGCCCCTCACGGCGAGGCGCCTTATGGCGTCGACCACGTCCCGGGGATTGGTGAGCTCAAGGTAGACATGAAGCCTGGGGAGAGCTGTCTGGTCAAGCACGAACAGAGTGTCGTCTTCGAAGAAGATGGAATCGCCCCTCTGGTAAAGCGGCTCCTGGGGCGGCCCCGGCACCGTCACACCTCGTCGCGGTCCAGGATGAACATGACCCTCGCCGCGGCCTCGAGCGCCTCGGCGTGGTCCACAGCGTCGTCTATATCCTTCCCCCAGATGAACGGCCCCTGGCCTTCCACCAGAGCAGCCCTGTGCTCTCTCAGCGCCTTTGCCACCGCACCGGCGAGCCCTTCACCACCCTCGATGCGGTAGGGTATGTAATCCACGCCACCTATGCACTCCAGGTGCTCAGCCCCTTGCTCGAGAAAGCCGCGGCCTTTATGTGCCAGCGCTGTGGCGTACGGCGAGTGGACCCGTATCACGGTCCCTGCCTGGGGTTGCGCCTTCAGCGCCGCCGCTAACACCGAGGCGTCCATCACCGGGACCCGTCCGTTCTTCCGCACGGGCAACTGGTTGTCGGTGAGCACCAGGAGGTCCGATACGCCCAGGAATCCCAGACGGGTGCCCGCGGCGGTCACCGCCACGTACCCTCCGCTCAACCTTATGCCCATCGAACCCATGGTGCCGGTGGTCAATCCGCCCTCGTACATCCGGCGCCCGGCGGCCCTGAGACGCTCGAACTCGTTCGGCAGTATGGAATAGGTGTCAAGTGCCAATGGTCCAGCTCCTCAAGTACTCTTCCTGCTCCGGGGTCAGCTCGTCTATCTCTATGCCCATCGTCTCGAGCTTCACCCGGGCTATTTCGCTGTCGATCTCCTCGGGTACGTCGTATACCCTGCGCTCGAGGTCACCCGTGTGGTTGAAGACGTACTCAGCCGTGAGCGCCTGGTTGGCGAAGCTCATGTCCATGACGCTGGCGGGGTGCCCTTCGGCCGCGGCCAGGTTCACCAGTCTGCCTTCAGCGAGCAGGTATATCCTGCGCCCGTCGGCCATCTCGAACTCCTCCACGAACTCCCTGACGGTCCGCCTGTTCTTGGACATCCCCTCCAGCGCCGGGATATCTATCTCCACGTCGAAATGGCCGGAGTTGCACATCAGCGCCCTGTCCTTCATGACCTCGAAGTGCTCCTTCCGGAGCAGGTGTGTGTCACCGGTGGCGGTCACGAATATATCGCCTACCCTCGCCGCGTTCATGGATGTGGAGACCTCCAGGCCGTCCATAGCCGCTTCGAGAGCGCGTAGGGGATCGACCTCGACCACCATCACGTTGGCGCCCATGCCCCTGGCACGCAGGGCGATGCCCTTACCGCACCAGCCGTACCCGAAGACCACCAGCCTCTTGCCCGCCAGCAGGAGGTTGGTCGCCCTGATTATCCCGTCGATGGTGGACTGGCCGGTGCCGTAGCGGTTGTCGAAGTAATGCTTGGTGAAAGCGTTGTTGACCGCGACCACCGGGTACAGCAGAACACCGTTCGACTCCATGCTCTTCAGCCTTATCACGCCGGTTGTGGTCTCCTCGGTTCCGGCAATGACCTCCCCGACCTGGTCCTTCCGCTTCGTGTGCAGTGTCGACACGAGGTCTGCCCCGTCGTCCATGGTGATCTGTGGCCTGGTGGCCAGCACGCTGTCTATGTGGCTGTAATATGTGTCGTTGTCCTCACCGTTGATGGCGAAGACGCTTATCTCGAAATCCTGGACCAGAGAAGCCGCCACATCGTCCTGGGTGGAGAGGGGGTTGCTGGCGCAGAGGGCTACTTCAGCCCCTCCGGCCTTAAGCGTTGCCATGAGGTTCGCGGTCTCGGTTGTCACGTGCAGGCAGGCGCCTATCCTGGCGCCTTCGAGGGGTCTCTCAGCCTCAAAGCGGCACCTGATGCTCTCCAGCACTTTCATCTCCAGCCCGGCCCATTCGATCCTTGCCTTGCCCCCGGGAGCCAGAGCGAGATCCTTGACGTCGTAATCCATGTAGAGACTTCTCCTTTCTGCGCGCAGCTTTGCAAGCCGGGCAGTTTCAGTCATTTCCAGTGAGTATATTAGAGTAGCATACAGCGCTCAATACGTGATTTGGGCTATTCCCGCTCCTCGGAGCGCCTGTTCGGAACGGTTTTATTCGGAGAGCCTGTCTTTGAGGCGCTGGATACGCTCGACCGGGGTCGGGTCCTCTCCGAGCGCCAGAGCCAGGTAGACGCTCGTAAAATCCCCGAAGTAGATAAGGTCTAGGAGGTCCTCGACGGTGTTTGACCCGCGCGCGCAGACCTGGGTGATGTGACCGACGCTCTCCTCCAGGAGGTCGGTGGTTATGGCGATGCGCTTCTCGATCCGGGGGTGCTCACCCCGGTCGCGAAGGACGATGAGGTGGAAGCGCGAGCAGACCTCGGGCGGGTTAAGCCATCCCACGGTCTCGTTGTGGTTCAGTTCCGGGAAGCTGTTGTGGAAAGCGGCCACCTTGGCGTTCTCGTTCAACTGCGCCTTCCAGCGGAGCGCGGCGACCGACAGTGCACCCTCGGAGCCGTAGACGACCGGGACGAACCCGACCAGGTCCTTGGCGAGCCTCTTGGTGGGGTTGGAGTCGAAATCGGAGTTCCAACCGTACTCCGCGCTGCGCTCTTCCAGCGTCCCCGTGGCCTCGTCGAGGAGGGCGGTTATGCCACTGGCCAGGCCCATGCGCTCGAGCACGCACAGTATGGGCACGAACAGGTACCCCAGAGACGCCCTGGGCTGAAAGCCCCCCGGCACAGTAAGAAGGGGAAGGTCGTTCTTCATCGCAATGGCCGACAGGGTCCCCCCGCTCGTGACCGCGACGACCTTCGAGCCTCTGTCCAGGACCTGGCGGACGCCCTCCAGGGTCTCCTCGGTGTTCCCGGAGTAGCTGACGGCGAACACCAGGCTGTCTTTGTCGATGTACGAGGGAACTCTGTACCCCTTGACCGTCAGCACCGGCAAGTTGAGCCCCGCCTCTCCCGCCAGCGTGGCGACCACGTCGCCGGATATCCCGGAACCCCCCATCCCCAGGACAGCCACCATTCTTACTCCAGCGGGGTCGGGAAGCTCGAGCTCTGAGCCCCCGATGCGGAGCGCCTCCCTCACCTGACCGGGAAAACCCTCCACCGCGTCGAGCATGCCGGACGGATCGGCATCCGTTATCGCCGCCGGGTCATCAAGGTCAACCCTGATGTCCATGAGCCCCTCCAATCATTCGAGCCCTGCCTGCACCGGGTATGTGCCCCCCGCTCATGCGGACCGGGCAGCCGCATCCTTCTTCAGCCTCCCGGCTTCACCTGGTTGACGAGCTCGACCCCGTTCCGGACAAGCTCCTCCACCTCGCGCTCTGCTGTCGCTTCGGCGTAGACGCGCACGACCGCCTCGGTGCCGGAGACGCGGAGCATGACCCATGAGCCGTCGGCGCGGTGGAACTTGAGACCGTCCACCTTCTCCACCATGGTGACCTTCTGTCCTCCGATCTCGCTCGGGGAAAGTTCGTTCAGGCTCCCCAGAAGGACTTCCTTGTGGGCCTGCGTCAGTTCGATATCTCGGCGAAGGTAGACGAACCGCCGTCCGAGATCGTCCATCAGCTCGTCGATGAGCTGGCCCAGTGTCTTCTTATGGGTGGCCATGATCTCCACCAGCAGCAGGCCTATGAGGATCCCGTCGCGCTCGGGGATGTAGTTCTTTATCCCGGTTCCGCCGCTCTCCTCGCCTCCAATGAGGATATCCTCCTCCAGCATCAGGTCCGCGATGTACTTGAACCCCACGGGGACCACGTAGAGCTTGAGGTCGTACTTCTCGCACAGGCGATCGATCATGCTGGTGGTGGAGACCGTCTTCACCACGTTTCCGCTCCACCCCCGCACCTCTATCAGATGCTTGAGGAGCAGCGCGAAGACCATGTGGGAGCTTATGAAGCGCCCAGTGGCGTCGATGGCTGTCACCCGGTCGGCGTCACCGTCCACCGCTATCCCGACATGGAAAGCACCCGCCGTGACCGCTTCACGAAGGTCGGCAAGGTTCTCGCCTATAGGTTCCGGCATCAGCCCCGGGAAGAGGGGATTGTGCACCCCGTGGATCTGGCCGCAATCCATGCCGAGCCTGGCCAGGGCCCTGGAGAAGAGTCCCTGCCCCGCCCCGTACAGCGGATCGAACATGACCTTCAGGTCCTCAGCCGGGAAGACTTGCGCGTTCACCAGCGAGACCACCCGGTCGATGTAGGCGGGGACCGGGTCGAAGAGCTCCACGCCCCCGCGGGCCAGCACGTCCTCGAAGAGCACGTCGGGGCGCTCCAGGGGGTCGGCTTCCACTCGCCGTAGCTCGTTCTCAATCTCCGCGGTGATGCTGGTCGAGGCGGATCCCCCGTACGGCGCCTTGAACTTTATACCGTCGTAGCGCGCCGGATTGTGGCTGGCGGTGATCATTATCGCCCCGTCGGCTTTCTCGTCGAAGGTGGCGTACGAGATGGAAGGGGTGGGCACGAAACTCTCAGCTATCCTGACCCTGATACCGTGAGCGTCGGCGGCGACAGCGCAGAGGCGGGCGAAGAGGTCGGAGTTGAAGCGGGTGTCGTAACCGATGAGCAGCAGCGGCTGTTCACGCCTGCTGTTGTTGATCACGTACCGGGATATCGCGCACGCCACCAGCCAGAGCCTGTCGAAGGTGAACTCGTCGGCGATGACGCCGCGCCAGCCGTCGGTGCCGAACCTGATCATTCAGCGCCCTTTCAACGATCAGATGTTCTCGCGCCAGTAGTTGAGCAGATCCTCGAGCGTCTTCTCGAGAGGTATCTCCGGCTCCCAGCCCGTGAGGGTGCGGAACTTGGTGTTATCGGCCAGGAGCACCTCCACGTCGGAAGGTCTCATCCTGCTCGGGTCCTGGCGTACCTCGATCTCGACCGACGAATAGCCGAGAAGGATGTCCAGCATCGACCTTATGGTGACGTCCCTGCCGGAACCGATGTTATAGACCTCGCCGGGCTCACCCTTCTCGAGAGCGAGCCAGTAGCCCTTCACCATGTCACGCACGTCGGTGAAATCGCGCCTCGCCTGCAGGTTGCCGACCGAGAGCACCGGCTGCTGCTTGCCCTTCTCGATCATCGCAATCTGCCTGGAGAAGTTGCTGGAGACGAACACGTCTCCCCTGCGGGGCCCGGTGTGGTTGAACCCCCTCGTCCGCACCACGAACAACCCGTAGCTCTCGTGATACTGGTAGCCCAGCAGGTCCTGCGCGACCTTGCTCACTCCGTAAGGGCTGAGTGGTCTCAAGGGGTTCGTCTCCTTGATGGGCACCTCATCCTCGTAGACCATGCCGTACTCCTCGCTGGAGCAGGCGAGCTGTATCCTCGAATCGAGCTTCAGTTCGCGCATGGCCTCGAACAGGTTTATCTCTCCGACCACGTTGGTGACCATGGTCTCCACGGGAGCCTTCCAGGAGGTGGGGACGAAACTCTGGGCCGCGAGGTGGAAGATATAGTCAGGCCGCACCTCGGAGAGGCAGTGCCGGACCGCTACGGAGTCCTTGAGGTCGCAGTCGAGCAGGGTGATGTCGTCGACTATGTGATTCACGTTGTCCATACGGCTGCGCCAGCGCGCCGTGCCGAACACCTCGATGTCTCCGCGGCCCAGGCAGAACTCGGCCAGGTGGCTCCCCGCGAAGCCTGTTATCCCAGTGATCAATACGCGCAATAGGCACCTCCGCTGTGCACGGATCCGTCAGTCGCCCGTGCGGTAAAACCTGACCTTTCCTGCCTCAATAATAGTAGAGGGCCAGATACGGATCCCTTTGAGGAACTCGTTCTCGCCACCAGCTTCGATATTATCACCCAAGACCGAGCAGTCCGCAACATGGACATCGGGACCCAGCCGCGTGCCGCGCCCGATGATGCTCTGCTCCACAACGCAGTGCTCTCCGATGACGGCCTCGTCGAGGACGACCGATCCCTCGACCCTTGCCCCGGATTCAATGCTCACACCGCTGCCAAGGCAAGTCCGGTCTCCAACGCGCGCTCCCGCGCCTATCCGCACTCCGTCGCCCGCCAGCAGGGGACCGTACACGTGAGCCGTCTCGTCTATCAGGACACCCTCTCCCAGGAAGACCCTGTCGCCCCTGTCAGCGCCGGCAAGCGGTACGCGCACCTGCCCGTCCAGGATGTCGTGGTGGGCAGACAGGTACTTCTCGGGAGTGCCGAGGTCCAGCCAGTAGCAGTCCGATGGAAAGCCGTAGAGCGCTTCACCCTGCCGGAGAAGGTCCGGGAAGAGCTGCCGTTCGAAAGAGTAGTTGACTCCCGGCGGCACGTCTTTCAAGACCTTGGGATCCAGCACATACGTGCCCGCGTTGATGAGGTTGGTCACCACCTGGTCCCAGGAGGGCTTCTCCACGAACTCCTTGATGCGACCGTCATCGTCCAGCGGAACCAGGCCGTAGGCGGTGGGGTCCTCCACCGGCGTGAGCGTTATGGTGACAACCGCACCTTTATCCTTGTGGTACTGGACCAGAGCCCCGATGTCGAGGTCGGTCAGTATGTCGCCGTTGCATACTATCACCGGCTCGTCACCCAGGTGCCGCTCGACGTTCTTGATGGCCCCGCATGTCCCCAGGGGTTCGTCCTCGGTGACGTGCACCAGTTTCATCCCCAGGGACGAGCCGTCGCCGAAATACTCGTCGAACACCTCCGGGAGGTACCCCGTCGACAGGACAACCTCGTCCACGCCGTACTCCTTCAGGTGGAGGAGCTCGATCTCCAGAAACGGCATGTTCACAAGCGGCAGCATCGGCTTGGGAGTGGTCACGGTCAGCGGCCTCAGCCGCGTGCCGAACCCGCCGACAAGCATGGCGCCCTTCAAGAGACATCACCTCCACGAACCGCCGCCGACCTCAAGCCGCTCTCCCCACTCGCGCGCGCCAGTAATCGAGTGTATCCAGCAGGGTTCTTTCCAGGGGTATGAGAGGTTCCCATCCGGTGTCACTCCACAGGCGCGAGCAGTCCCCCATAACCACCGGTATGTCGCTGGGGCGCTGGCGGTCTGGATCCCTCTCCACTCCAATGGCGGCCTCCGAAAAAGAGAGAAGCATCTCCAGCAGCTCCGACACGGGGCGCGCGGTCCCGCTGGCAACGTTGTAGACAGCGCCGGGCGCACCCTTCTCCATCACCAGCCTGTAAGCGCGGACCGTGTCGCGCACGTCCGTGAAGTCCCTCCTGGCTTCGAGGTTCCCCACCTTGAGAACGGGCTCCGAACGACCCGCCTCGATCAGGGCTATCTGGCGCGCGAACGACGAAACCACGAAGTCGGGTGACTGCCCCGGGCCGGCCTGGTTGAAGCCCCTGGTGATAAGCACCCTCCAGCCGAACGCCTGGTGGTACATGCGTCCCAGGGTCTCCTGGGCGACCTTGCTCACCGCGTAATGACTGCAGGGGTTGAGCGGCGTCTCTTCCCCGAGCGGCATCTGCTCGGCGGGGACCTTGCCGTACTCCTCGCTGGAACACGCGATGTGAACAGACGCCTGGGCTCCCGTCTTCCTCAGTCCTTCCAGGAGGTTGAGTTGGCCGATAAGGTTGACACCGTAGGTGGCCCACGGGTCCTCCCAGGAAAAGGCGACCGAGGGTTGGGCTGCCAGGTGGAAGATGCCGTCAGGGCGGATCTCCTCCAGGGTCTCCAGGAGGAGATCACGGTCGGTGAGGTCCACGACCCTGTATTCGATACCGACCCCGTCCACCTCCAGACCGGGCTTCAAGCCCAGGCCCGTGAGCTTCCAGTCGGTCTCACGGTCCAGTTCGCGGATGAGGTGTGACGCCACGAACCCGTCCGCGCCGGTTATCAGCACGCGATCCATCACTGCCTCCCGGGCATTATCACCCGTTTGACGCCGCCAAGGGCTGCCCGCAGCCTGTAAAAGGTGTTGAGAGCCACTATGACAAGGAACCGGACGGCTATCCCGGCGGCCACCGAAGAGTTGACGAGAATCTTCGCGCGGCCTGAATAAGTCCTGCGGTGGAAGCGTAACATACTCAGGTGATGATGTAACACCATGCGCGTGGGGACCGCCTGGCTGCTCATACCGATGTGGTGGAACACGTCGCCGCGCGGCAAGTAGCCCACCACCCATCCGGAGCGGGCGGCCCTCCAGCAGATATCCACGTCCTCCACGTACATGAAGTAGCCCTCGTCGAAACCACCCAGGGCATCGAACACCTCTCTGCGCACGGCCATGAAGCAACCCGAGACCCAGTCGACCTCCATCTCCTCGTCGTGCGCCCAACCCATCTTCCTGTAACGCTCCGTCGAGGCGTTGCCGGCGCTGAACAGCCCCAGGAACGCGTGGAAGAAAGCGTCCTTGATGGAGGGGAACTCCCGGCAGGAGTACTGGAGGGACCCGTCGCTGTTCAGCACGCGGGGACCCACGATGCCGACCTCCGGACGCGCATCCAGATACGCCAGCACCTCCCGGACGGTGGAAGGAGAGAGCGAGACGTCGCTGTTCATGAAGAAGAGGACTTCCCCCGTGGCATTGAGGGCGGCCTGGTTGCAGGCCTTTGAGTAGCCTGTATTCCCGTCGTTCCAGACCAGGTTCGTCCCGGGGAACTCGGAGAGGACCATCTGCGGGCTTCCGTCGTTGGAGCCGTTGTCCACCACCCACACCTCGATACCCTCCGGGAAATCCTGGGCCCCGATCGAGTCGAGGCAGTCCCTCAGGAACTCCCTGGTGTTGCGGTTTATGATTATTGCCGTGACCGCTCCCCTCACCGCACGCACCTCTCTCCCCGGGCTACCATCTCTCCCCTGTTCAGGAGGTGACGGCGGAACCACCGCTTGTAATGGAACGGCTCGAACCAGGTCTCGAGCTCACCCGCCGGCACCACCCGCCTCCCCTGGATAAACCTGCGCTTCTTCAACATGACAGGCAGTAGCCTTACCACCTCGATGTACGCGCCAAGCGCTCTGGGGCACCGGACCAGGAGCGCACCCGCCTTGAAGAGTTCGGTGAACGCGATTCCCGGCAGGTTCCTGAGGAAATACCTCGGCGCGTCGTTCTTGATGACGAGCAGGCACCGGTTCTTGAGGTTGTGGTACTCGACCAGGAGCGACTTTCTGTAGCCGGCTCCGCCCCTGCGGTGGTAGGCAAGGGCGCGTGGGTTATACAAGCACTTCCAGCCCCTGATACGCGCCCGCCAGTCGACGTCGAGGTCTTCCCAGAAGGCGAAGAACTGTTCGTCGAAATATTCCCCGTCGACCTCGATGTCCTCGAGCATCTCTCGCCGGTAGAGCGCGGCGGCGCCACAGGTGCCGAAGACCTCCGCAGGCTCCAGAAAAGATGCCCCCCCGGGGAAACCTTCACCCCTGTTCTCCGCCAGCCTGTTGCGGAAGACCAGGTGACCGGCAGAGTCGATGATGTTGTCGCGGCCGTAAGGAGGGAAGCGCAGCAGCTTGCCGGAGGCGCTCCCCGCCCTTTCGTCGGACTCGAGGGCGCGGACCATCTCGGATACGAACGACGGCTCCAGCACCACGTCCGTGTTCAGAGGCATCACGAACTCTCCCGCCGACTCACCTACGCCGACGTTCAGCGCGGCGCTGAACCCCTCGTTCGATTCGTTCTCTATCACTTTCGGTGAATCAAGAACGAAGAGATCACGGTTCTCCGGACGTCCGGCGAACTCGCGCATGTACTCAGCCGACCCGTCATCCGAGCGGTTATCGATGAGCAGGAGTTCTATCCGCGGGTAGTCCTGCGAGCGGATGGATTCCAGGCAGGCGGGCA
The DNA here is from genome assembly GCA_020062425.1 of Actinomycetota bacterium. Taxonomy (GTDB): domain Bacteria; phylum Actinomycetota; class Geothermincolia; order Fen-727; family Anoxymicrobiaceae; genus JAGUWJ01. The sequence continues at coordinate 2,958 of JAGUWJ010000004.1, read as the reverse complement.
GGTCTACCAGCCCATTGAAATTTATGACGATTATCGAGACCGGTCTCATCATTCATCTTGCGCGCTGTCGGAGGCCTCGAGCCGTACGACCGTCTGGTTGACAGGCTTGCGGTAGCCGTCGCCTCCGTCTTTTTCGTCCGACTTGAGGCCCTGCGCCGTTATAGCGACGCCTATAACGATGAAGGCGAGGCCGACCCACGCTATCCACTTCACCGTCTCTCCGAAGACGAAGTAAGAGTAGAGCACCACCACCACGTAACCGACGGCCACAACCGGGTACGCCACCGACAGCGGCACCCTCGAGAGCACTATCAGCCAGAACAGAGCCGAGATGGCATAGAGTACGATACCGGCCACCGCCCAGGGCCCGTCCGTGATGAGCCGCTTCGCCAGGGCCACAGGATGCTTGAAGTCGGCGATCTCCAGCGGGTCCTCACCGTCGTGGGTCACGCTGTTCATCCCGGACTTCATGGCCAGCTGCCCCCCGACCGCGAGGCCGATGCTTATTACCAGCAGGATCACATTTACCGCAGTCTTGGACATCGCTTAAGACCTCCGATCGAGCCGGCTCAGTCGACGAACCGGTACTTCACGAGAGCCCAGAGGGCCGCGAAGCCGTCCCTCCAGGTTATTTTCTTGCCCTCCTCGTACTCCCTCCCGGCGTACGATACGGGCACCTCGTAGATGCGTATCTTCTTCTTGAGTATCTTTGCGGTTATCTCGGGCTCGAAGTTGAACTTGTCGGACCTGATCTCGATGCCCTCGAGCGCCTGGCGGGTGAAGAGCTTGTAGCAGGTCTCCATGTCGGAGAGGGTGGTGTTGTAGAGGACGTTGGTCACCAGCGAGAGGAACTTGTTGCCCAGCATGTGCCAGAACAGCATGTTCCGGTGCTCTCCGGTGAAGCGCGAACCGTAGACTACATCTGCTTTCTTCTTGAGTATCGGCGCCAGCAGCGTGCGGTAGTCGTCGGGGTCGTACTCGAGGTCGGCGTCCTGTATCACCACCAGGTCACCGGTAGCATGGGGGAGCCCGGTCCTGATGGCGGCGCCCTTGCCGCGGTTGTCTGCGTGCCTGAAGACCTTTACCGTGGAATCCTCTTCCATCCTCAGGATGTCCGGAGTCCCGTCCGACGAGCCGTCGTCTACGACTATTATCTCTTTGGCTATCTCTCCCAGGTCGACCGCCCTGACCCTCCGCAGTATCTCCTGGATGGTGTTCCTCTCGTTATAGACCGGCATGATCACGGTCAGCTTCATCTGCCTACTCCTTCATACACGAAACCCAGCTTCCTCAGGACCGCGGGATCCAGGCAGTTCCTGGTATCCACAATGCTGGGGGTCCGCATCAGGCTCTTTATCCGGTTGTAATCGAGCCACTTGAACTCGTCCCACTCCGTGAGCAGCACCAGGACGTCGGCGCTCTCGGAAGCCTCGTAAGCGTCGCTCGTGAACTCACAGCCCTCCAGCTCCATGCGGGCGTTTTCCATCGCCTGGGGGTCGAACGCTCTCACGCGCGCGCCCTCTTCGATGAGAGCCCGCGCGATGTGCACCGCGGGTGACTCACGGATATCGTCGGTGTTTGCCTTGAAGGCCAGCCCCAGAATGCCGATGTTCTTGCCTTCCAGCCCTTCGACCGCGCGGTCTACCTTCTCGACCATGCGCTCGTACTGTTCGCGGTTGACCTCCAGGACACCCTCGAGCAGGTCGAAATGGTAGCCGTTGGCCCTGGCTATCGCGAGAAGCGCGCGGCAGTCCTTGGGGAAGCACGAGCCGCCGAAGCCCGGTCCCGCCCGGAGGAACTCGAACCCGATACGATCGTCGTACCCCATCCCCAGCGAGACCTCCCTTACATCCGCGCCCACGGCTTCACAGAGGTTGGCGATGGCGTTGATGAAAGATACCTTGGTGGCGAGGAAAGCGTTGGAAGCGTACTTCACCATCTCGGCGCTGACCGGGTCTGTCACCAGCAGGGGGGCGTTCAACCCGCGGTAGAGCTCGGTCAGTCGCATCACCGCCTTCTGGGAATCACTCCCGATCACTATCCTGGAGGGCTTCATAAAATCGACGACTGCTGTCCCTTCCCTTAGGAACTCCGGGTTCGACACGACGTCGAACTCGTGGTACTGCTCCAGGGTTTCCTCTATGATGCGCTGTACCTTCTTGGTGCTGCCGACCGGCACCGTGCTCTTGTTGATTATCACCTTGTACCCGTTCAGCGCCGCGGCGATATCGCGTGAGACCTGTTCGACCTGCGTGAGGTCGGCGTTACCCTCGTCGTCGGACGGCGTGCCGACGGTGATGAAGATGAACTCGCTGGTCGCCACCGCCTCGTGGATATCGGTGGTGAAGCGCAGGTTCCCGGACTCGAGGTTTCTCTTCACAACGTCCTCGAGGTCGGCCTCGTAGATCGGGATACCCTCTCCGGAGAGGAATTCCACCTTGCCGGCGTCGCTGTCGGCGCAGATGACGTTGTGACCGAGGTCGGCCAGGCACCCCCCGGTGACCAGCCCCACGTAACCCGTCCCAATAACGCAGCAGTCCATCAGAAGAGCGCCTCCTCGCCCTGCTTGAAAAGGGGATCGCGCGCGCCCGCTATGCCTTCGTCTATCGCCATGTTGGCGAGCCTGTCACACGCGGTATTCTTCTCCCTGGGAATATGTTCCACCTCCACGGTCCGGTACTGCGCCAGAAGCGCCTTCACCCGCGCCACCAGTGGTTTGAGCGCCTCGCTCTTGACCTTGAAACCCCCCGTTACCTGGTTGGCCAGGAGCTCGCTGTCGGTGTGCACCTTCACCCGTCGGTACCCGAGGCCGCGAGCCGCCTGGAGCAGCTCAATGAGAGCGACGTACTCCGCCACGTTGTTGGTGGTCTCACCCAGGAACTCCCTCACTTCCAGCAGCAGCCCGCCGTCGGGGCCCAGCGCCTGGGCGCCGATCCCCGCCGGGCCGGGGTTGCCCCG
>JAGUWJ010000192.1 GCA_020062425.1 Actinomycetota bacterium | reverse complement strand
ATAGCGCCATCATGCGGTTCATGCGCGAGGTGGGGGGAAGCGCCGGCCGCTCGGGGCACCGTCGCTCGGTGGAAGCGGGCAGGGTTGTGTACTCCGCCCGGGAAGAGCTGGCGGGCCTCTTCGGCATATCCGATCCTCTCCGTCTGGCTTTCACCAAGAACGCTACCGAAGCGCTGAACATGGCCATATGGGGTCTCCTCGAACCGGGAGACCACGTGGTGACCTCCTCCATGGAGCACAACTCGGTTATACGGCCCCTGCACGCAGCCGGCAGGTTCGGCATCACCCACACAGTGGTCACCTGCGACGTTGAAGGCAGGCTCGACCCGGCCGCCCTGCGTGAGGAGATCCGCCCCGACACCCGGCTGATAGTCCTCACCCAGGCCTCCAACCTCACCGGAACCATCCTCCCGGTGGCCGACGCCGCCGAGATAGCCCGCGCCAGCGGTGTAACGCTCCTGGTGGATGCTGCGCAGTCCGCGGGTCGCCTGAAGATAGACGTCGAGGCCGACGGGGTGGACGTACTCGCCTTCACGGGCCACAAGGAGCTCTTCGGCCCGCAGGGGACTGGAGGCCTCTACGTGAGGGAGGGCGTGGAACTCACCCCGATATGCTTCGGGGGCACGGGCAGCCGCTCCAGCTCGCTCGAGCAGCCTGAGCTGATGCCGGACAGGCTCGAGAGCGGAACGCTCAACGCGCCCGGCATCGCCGGGCTGGGGGCGGGCGCGCGATTCGTGGGAGATACCGGGGTGGAAGCGGTCCGCTCGCACGAACTGGAGCTCCTGGAGAGGCTCTCGGAAGGGCTTGCGCGGCTGCCTGATGTCACGGTGCTGGGCCCGGACCGGCCCTCCGACAGGGTCGGAATCGTCCCCCTGACGTTCAGCAGGCTGTGGCCCACCCAGGCGGCGGAGCTGCTCGACACCCGGTACGGCATCGCCACCAGGCCCGGCATGCACTGCGCGCCTCTCGCGCACCGGACTATCGGCACCATCGAGACCGGCGCGCTGAGGGTGAGCTTCAGCTACATGAACACCGCCAGCGACATCGACTACCTGCTAAAGTGTCTCGCCGAGATAACAGCCGGCTGATCCCGCTCCGCGTCAAGGCGGCGCGGACCGTCCGGCAGTGACTTGAGATCCGGTCCGCGAACTGTCCTTGCTCTAGAACCCGAGGCCCGGAAGGCCCGGAAGGCCCGAGGGAAGGCCGCCGGTGACTTCCTTGGCGTTCTGCGCCTCGGCCGGCAGGGCTATCTCTACCGGCGCGTTGTAGTCGGAGAACGCGCTGTCCACCGCGATGCTGATGTCGCCGAAGATGGGGACTCCCTTCATGGAAGCGTCGATGTCGGCCTCGCTGGTGTAGAAGCTCTTTTTATCGATCTTCATGACCACCTTCACCTTGAGGCCCTTGACCATCTCCTTGACCATCTGCATCATCTCGTCGACTTCCTGGCTGCCGGTGGCGTCCTCAGACGACGTGGCGCCCTCGGCGGCGCCTAATGCCTCGTCGAAGAACTTGGTGCCCACGTTGAACGAGATGACGTAGTTGTTCCCCTCATCGGGCAGCTTCTTGAGGTTCTCGGCGTACTTGCTGAGTTCGGTCAGGTCGCTGGGGCTGGTGATGCCGGTGGACTGGAGCTGTTCGAGGTTCTCCACCTTCTGCTTTGTCCAGCCTGCGACCGGGCTGTATGAGTACATATACCCTTCGTAGAGGTAAGCCTCGTTCTTCTCGCCCTTGTCGTCCGTGGCTACAATGCGCGCCTGGACGTCGTCTTCGCTGACGATGTTGACCTCGGCCTCATAATCGAGCTTCTCCTCCTTCTCCTCGGCCTCGGGCGTCTTGAAATCGATCCTGCCCGTCGCCTTGAGGCTCTTGATGCTTTCCGAGGCCTCCTGGCTCTTGTTGACTATCTCCTGCGCGCTCTCGGTCTCATCCTTTTTTCCGCAACCCACGACCACCAGCACGGCCACGAGCAGTAGAGCCACCAACACGAGCAGTACTTTACGCATCGCATTACCTCCTGTCTTTGGGACGATTCTAGCAGATGCGCGGTTCACCGGTCATAGAAGAGGGCGGGTGTATCCTCACCGCGCGGCAGGCGGATGAGCATTATGAAGTACGGCAGGAACAGGAAGGTCGAAATCGCGGCCGCCACCTCGATCCCTGAGTCGTTCACGAGAAGGCCAACAACGGTTGCTGCCGCCATTCCCGCGAAAGCCGCGTATATAGCAGGAGCGCTGTCCTTGAGGGAGGCGAGCAGCCTGCTCTTCCAGTTCAAGATCAGGAACGCCGCCAGGCCGAACAGCACTACCAGGCGCCATATGGACGCGAAACTGAGAGACCAGTTGGCGGCGAGCTTGCGGCTCGCCATGGCGAGGAGCGGAGACCCGCCCCCGCTTTCCGCCTGCGCCGCCGCCCTGCCGGTGTGTGACGCCGCCCCCGGAAGCGCGATATCCACCGCTACCACGGCCATCACCACCAACACCAGGATGACCGCTATGAGCCCGGCGCGCTTGAGGTCGATGCGCGCCCCTTCGATCTTGAAGAGCGCCACCAGCGAGCCAGCAACCGCTGTCACGAGTCCGCCGAAGTTCGCACCCAGCCGGCCGAACCCGATTATGAAGGCAGCCGCCGCCAGCAGGAAACCGGCCTTGAGCGCGCGCTTCCATGGAGCCGACAGGAACCGTCTGGACATTGACACGGTCAGGCAGGCGAACAGTATTGACGCCCCTACGGCGAATCCCATATAGAGGTTGCTGATGCCGTAGTAGCGGTCACCCAGCATGACGTCGGTGCCGAACGGGGAGAGCTTCATCAGCGGCGAACCGATCAAGGTGTCCAAGAGTATCACCGCGGCCGTCAAGCCGGATACGGCCCAGAGGGCCGGGACCGCTCCCCCAAAGGAGCCGGGCGTTCCGGAACGCGACGACGCCACAAACGAGAGGGTGAGACCCAGCAGAAGGCTAGCTCCCACCGTTGCGGGCACCAGCCAGGAGAGCGCCGGCACCGAGAACGACGGAACGACCAGGTAGACGGCTGGAGCACTGAGGACCGAGAACAAGATTGCACTGAAGAGATAGCGGTGCCGTGAGATGACATCCTCCCGGATCAGGGCCACCAGCAGGAACAAGGTTATGACGATGATGGCGGTCACCGCGAAGATGCGCACCATGGTCTTGCGGGTTTCAGAGGCGCCAACCGCCCTGTCCTGAAGGCTCTTCAACCCCTCGAGGTCCGCTTCGGCGTTGCTCGAGGTAAGTGGGGTTCCTGTCATCTCGGAAGGTATATCTTCATCCAGCGAGTCCAGGACGGTCGGCGCGGGATCATAGTTCGACACGACCCCGGTGCGGCGGGTGGTCTCCGACTCGAGGAGCACCCCTCCCTCGAAACCTGCGCCGGCCAGGACGACAGGCGTGAGCAGGTTTCCGTCCTCTATCATCTCGTGGGTCGGTGTGGGCACGCAGACCGCGACGAGGTCTTTCGAAAGGTCGAGCATATTCACCAGGCGACCGAGAGCCGCGTCGCAGTCGGTCAGAGCGTCCGCCCTGGCGCGAGCAAGGGACTTCTCAGAGTAGAAACGCGACTGCTCGTCCACCCTGGTGGTCTGACCCATGTCCACCATCAGCACGTCAGATTCGGGCAGTGCCTCCTCCACCTCCAGGAGGAGCCTCTCGAAGTCGGTCTCGAACCCGGTGGTCTCACTCACATACAGGTCGGAGGAGACGTCGCCCCTGGGGACCATCCCGCGGGTATCCATGGCAATGCATGAGACCTCGCGGTGCAGGATGGTGCTGGCCATGAAGTAACCGGAGTTCTCGGAACCCTGCTCGGCCGCTTCAGCCGGAGAGGCGGTGTCGAGCTCCGTGGCGGGGACCAGCGAGTCGGCGTTGCCCAGCACGGTGACGCGCCTGCCGCCCTTTCGGAGCGCCCACCCCAGCAGCCCCGGGACGCCGGGGGTCTGAGGCGTGTCGGAGAGCTCCCTCATCTCCTCGATGTAGAGGTTGACCACAGAGCCGCGTGGCGCCGTCCTCCCTGTTCGCGCCTTGTACAAGGCCGCCGCGCTCATCTGATCCCCGCCGGAGGCTTTCAGTTGCTCACCCTCGTTGAAGGCGAGCCCAGCGTTCGGTCCCCCCAGGGCCCTTCCGCCGGCGCCGAGGATAACGTATCCGCCCCTGCCATAGCCCTCGTACTTCACGCGCGCGTTCATGAGCGCTACGGCCCCGTCCGCGATGAGGTGGCTGATGTTCGGGGTCGAGCCGGTCATGAGGTCGTCCAGCCCGATGCGGTCTATGACGACGATGGCGACCTTGCGCGGGGGATTCCCGTCGGAGGATGCCGCGGACGCCTTCGGACCGAAGGAGACGAGCAGAGTAAAAGCGTATAGTACCAGCGCGGCCGCCAGGAAGACGGCCGTGATGCGCCCTCGTTTGTTCCTCAATACCGGCATGAAGCTCTCCATGGACTGCCGGCTGGTGACTTTAGATTGAGATCGGACATCGTGCTAATCATAACAGAACGGTTGAAGGCGGGCTTTCGCCCGCCTTCGTTTGTGTGACCTGCCAGACCTTCTACAAGCCGTTTACCCACATCTATATGCACGCCTCACTGATGCTTTCCACCCGCGGACTCGAGTAACGGGCGGAAAGCGGTCAGGTGACGAGGCCGTTTCGCAGTGCCTGTGCGACCGTCTCGGTGCGGTCCGACGTGCCCAGCTTGTTGAAGATGTGAGCCACATGGGTCTTCACGGTCTGCTCGCTTATCCAGAGGGCTTTGGCAATCTCTTTGTTGGTGTTGCCCTCTGAGAGGAGCTGCAGGACCTCCATCTCCCTGCTGGAGAGCCCGTAGTCCTTAGCCTTGTTGTCGGCCAGGGTCACGAACTCCTTCAGCAGCTGAGCGGTAGCGTCGGGGTGAAGCAGGGCTTTCCCCTCGAAGACCGTGTGGATCGCGTGGACCAGATCGTCCGACGAGGTGTTCTTCAGCATGTAGCCGGTGGCTCCAGCCTTGACCGCCTCGTAGACGTAACCCTCCTGGTCGAGCATGGTCAGTATGACAACCTTGGATTCAGGGCACTTCTCGAGAATGAGCTTGGTGGCCTGTATCCCGTTCATGCCGGGCATGCTGATGTCCATGAGGATGACGTCCGGCTTGACCTCACCCACCATGTCCAGCGCTTCCTCGCCGGATCCCGCCTCACCGATGACCTCCACGTCGTTCCCGTTGTCGAAGACCGCTTTCAGGCCTTCGCGCACCAGGTTATGGTCGTCAACGATAAGTACCTTTATCGCGGACATGACGCTCCCTCCAGTATCGGCCTGAGTGGGATGTCACAGCTGATGCCGGTCCCACGTCCAGGCTCCGACTTTATCTTCAAAACACCGCCCAGCAGCTCCGTGCGCTCCCGCATGTTCGCGATTCCCAGGTTGCCGCTCTTTCCCCGCGCCTTCTGCGGTGAGAACCCCTTTCCGTCGTCGATGATCCTCAGGTAGAGCTTCTGGGGGGTGTTGTCTATCTCGATGGTCACGTGCTCGGCCTCGGCGTGCTTTTCTATGTTGTTCAGGGCTTCCTGGATGATGCGGAAGAGGTTTATCTGCGCGTCGCGTGAGATGGGGGGCTTTTCCTCCGGTATCTGCAGGCTCACCTGCACCCTGTTGGCCGTGCTGAACTTCTTCAGGTGCGCCTCGAGCGCGGCATACAAGCCCATGTCGTCCAGCAGGGGAGGCCTCAGGCCCAAGAGCAGCTCGCGCAGCTCCTTGATATTGTTGTTGAGCTGCTCCTCGAGCTGTCTGATGTTATCCATCAGCTCCTCGTCGGCGCCCGCTTCGAATTTCTTCTCCAGCGCCTGCAGCCGGTAGGAGATGCCCACCATCGACTGCACTATGCCGTCGTGTATCTCACCCGCCAGGCGTCTGCGCTCCGATTCCTGCGCCGATATGGTCTGGTGGAGGAGACGCCTGTGCACGACCTCGTCCTCTTTCAGGTTGTCGTGCAGCCTGGCCCTTCCCACCGCGGCGGACACCTGGTTGGCTATCGTCGCCAGCAGGTCCTGCTCGTCAGGGCTCATCGTCACTTCCGTGTTGCCGGCGATGACCACGCACCCCAGGAAGGTGCTCCGCTCGAAGAGAGGCAGGATATATCCGTCGTCACCGTACTCGGCGCCCTCGAGGACCGACTCCAGGTCGAAACCGTCGAGGTCCTTTATCCTCACCGGCCTGCGGTTCGCGGCGAACATCTGCTTGAGCTCGGAGACGACCTCGGGCCCGATGGGACTGCGCCCTACCGACTTGCGCCTGCCGTTGTCCGGGGCCTGCCTGAAGGTGTAGACCTCGGGCTCCACTCCGTCCGCCAGCACCAGCGCGCAGGACGGAAGGTCCAGCAGGACTATGAGCTTGTCAGCGACCCCCTCCAGGAGCTCTTCGAGTTCGGGGGTGGAGATCAGTATGTCGGATATCTTGTAGACGGTGGAGAGCTGCAGCCTCTCGATAGCCTCGCGCCGCTCCCGGGCGACGTCGGCCTTGGTCTGGGGCTTCAGCAGTCCTTTAATGGTCTCCGCGAGAGTCACCGGGCTGAACGGCTTGGTGATGTACTTGACCGCGCCCGCTCCCAGCCCGCGGAGCTGGTCGCGCTCGCCGGACTGCCCGGTCACCATGACCACAGGGATGTCCTTGGTGTCCGGGTTGGCCTTGATGTACTTCAGGATGTCCCAGCCGCTTATCCGTGGGAGCATGACATCGAGGACCACGCAGTCCGGCTTGGACTCGTTTATCCTCTCCAGCGCCGCCGGGCCGTCGTAGGCGACGACAACGTCCATGCCCTCGATCTTCAGGTTGATCGAGATGACCTTGGAGATGTCTCTCTCGTCTTCTACGACCAGTATTTTCGGCTTGCTCATAATAACTCCCAGGTACTACTTATTGGGTATATCGGCACCAGACGGAGTAATTTTGAGCATTTTGACACCCGTTTGGGTGATGGGCTCAAAGGGGGAGGACGCACGAGACGCCCCGGAGGCGACCGGATGGGCTATTTTGACCGCCCGCGAGTCACCTGTTCGCTCTAGCCCGGTTCGGCCTCACCTGATGGAGCTACCAGAGGTGACTTTGGGGCACTGAAGTGCCTGGAAACTGTGTTGAACGTGGCAGGCGGCAGCGGATATAATTGTTGCCTCGAGAGCGGGTGTAGCTCAGTAGGTAGAGCGTCAGCTTCCCAAGCTGAAGGTCGTGGGTTCGAGACCCATCACCCGCTCCATTTCACCCACCTCCATGTTCCTGTTTGTATATTCTGGTGTGTCGGTAGGTACCCGGGACGTCCATGATAATCAGCGCCTGATCTACTGCCACGTGAGAATTCGCACCTCTCCTGGTTAGTCGGAAAATAGTTCTATATAGCGGTCGTATCTGAAGCGCCTGTTTCTCACCCGGCCGGTAGATTCGGTCAGGATGCCGGTTGCCTCGAATTTACGAATCAGCTGGTTTGCGGCCGTGAAGCTTGAGCCTGTTATCTTCACGACATTATTGACTGTCACTATTGGGAATGAGTAGAGCGCTTCCAATACTCGGAGTCCGCTTGCCGTGGCCCGGCCGAACTCCTCAGTAACAAGTCTCCTGTGAAGCTCGCGCAAGGACACGATTCGTCTCGCGGTCTTGGTTGCTTCGCGCGCAACGTCAGAGATGCCCGCAAGAAAGAACTTGATCCAGGCTTCCCAGTCGCCATCGTCGCGAATCGCCTGGAGGAGATCGTAATACCGAGGCCGGTGGCGGCGGAAATAATGAGAGAGATAGAGAACCGGTTTCTGGAGTATCTCCCTCTCGCACAGCAGGAATGCTATGAGCAGTCGCCCCACCCGTCCGTTGCCGTCCAGAAAAGGGTGAATGGTTTCGAACTGGGCGTGAGCCAGCCCGATTATCACAAGTGCCGGGAAAGCGTCCTCTTCATGAATGAACCTCTCAAAGCTTGAAAGCGCAACGGGGACCTCGTCCGGTGGAGGAGGCACAAAGGTCGCACCGGTGAGCGCAGCTCCGCCCGGTCCTATCCAGTTCTGTGTCTTCCTGAGCTCTCCGGGTTGCCTCTCAGACCCCCTGACGCCCGCCAGTAAGCGTTCATGGATCTCGCGTATGAGTCGTACTGAAACTGGTAGTTCTGCAAGTCGCTGCAAGCCGTAATTCATGGCATTCACATAGTTGATCACTTCGTCCACATCTCCAGGACGGTCAGGATTCAAGATCTTGATGTTGCCCCGCTTCCACCGACACCTTTACTTCAGACAGCAGCGGCCGCTGCCGTCTGCTCCTTCCCCATCAGCATCTTCTCATAATCCGCCGGGCTCTTGT
>JAGUWJ010000057.1 GCA_020062425.1 Actinomycetota bacterium | reverse complement strand
CTGCAGAACCGATTCTTGGTTTCATGGACGCCTCCTTTTACTCGCCTTTTGTGCAAAAGCAAGTATAGGGGGTGTCCACTATGTATGTGGACCTAGGCAAGCCGACTGACCCTTACGGTGTCTGTCCCCGGGGGTAAGTGGCTGTCGCGAGGTGCCAAATCACGTTCCCACGAATATAGAGATATAGGGGCACAGAACCGAAGTCCCGGCCCGGGAGGTGCGGACCCCGGGCAGGCCCCTGACAGCACGGGAGGTCCCGGATGCCAAGGGGGAACATCCTCCTCGCGGACGACAACAAGCTGGTGGTGAAGATAACCTCAGCCATACTCGAGGACGCCGATTACAAGGTGAGCGTGGCCTGGGACGGCCTGCAGGCCGTGAACAAGGCCTACACCGAGGAGCCGGACCTGATAGTGCTCGACGTGGAGATGCCCAAGATAAACGGCTACCAGGTCTGCAGGCTGCTCAAGGACGACGAGTACACGCGCGACATACCCGTGATCATGCTCACCGGGCGTGACCAGCAGAGCGACATGTTCTGGGGACTAAAGACCGGTGCCGCCGCTTACGTGACCAAGGGTTTCAAGCCGGACCAGCTCATCAAGGTCGTCGAGGACCAGATAGAGCGCAGCAGGAAGGCCAGGGGAGACCAGCAGAGGAGGCCGATTCCCGCCAGGCTCCTCGAGGAAGAGGGCGTCTTCAGCAGGGTCATAGACCTCCTGGACTCGAAGCTGTTCGAATCGACAATCCTGAATGAGCTGGGCTCGCTGGCAAGCGTCAGCGACGACTACCGGGAGACTGTCAAGGTCGTGCTGGAGATCGTCTCCAGGGTCGTCGGCAACCTCATGGGCATGGTCCTGATGTTCGACGAGAACGACATGGTGGCGCAGGTCAGCCGCACCTCGGACTATTCGATCCTGGAGGAGCTCAAGCGTAAGACCATCGAGTTCGCGGAGGGGTACGGGTTGAGCGCGGAGCGCTCCGGCCCGGTGGAGTTCACGGTCCTCGGCGAGGAGCACCTGAAGAGCGCGCCCGACAGGGGCGAGGCGAAGCCGTTCTCGTACGTCCACGTCCCCCTCACTGCCCAGAAAAAAGTGATCGGTGTGCTGGTCCTCAGCCAGTACCAGAGCCCGGCCTTTGCGAGGGACGCGCAGCTGATCCTGGACCTGATACAGAACCAGGTGACCATTGTCATAGATAACGCCCGCCTGTACGAGGCCACGAGAAAGCTTGCGATAACCGACGGTCTCACCAGGGTGTACAACCACCGGTTCTTCCAGGAACTGTTCGAGAAAGAGTTCACCCGCTCGGACCGCTACAACACGATCTTCAGCCTGATCATGCTGGACATCGATCACTTCAAGAACATCAACGACACCTACGGACACCTCTGCGGCGACGAGATACTGAGGGGGCTCGCCGAGCTGATCACCGGCTGCCTGCGCTCGATGGACGTGGTGGCGCGCTACGGGGGGGAGGAGTTCGCCATGCTCCTGCCCGAGACAGGCGCCGCCGAGGCGCTGCAGACCGCGGAGCGCATCAGGAGGACCGTGGAATCAACCACGTTCATGGGGAACGGCCAGGGACTCAAGGTTACGGTCAGCATGGGCGTGGCCACCTATCCGTGTCCCGACGTCAACGACCGCGCGGACGTCATCGCGAAAGCCGATGCCGCGCTCTACGAGGCAAAGGACGCCGGCCGCAACCGCGTCGTGGCCAGCAAGTAATTTCCGTTGGGGACTTGGAATAATCGCCTCCTTGACCTCCCATAGTGATATTCTTCTACATGCTGCTGATAGCCAGTCAGAGCAGTTACGGAGTATCAATTGAAGGAGGGATCGGTATGACGAGAGATCTGAAGGAGGCATACCTCGTCGACGTCTGCCGTACCGCTTTCGGGAAGGCGCGGCCTGACGGCTTTTTCGCGGAGACCCGGGCGGACGACATGGTCGTCAAGGTCATCCGCGCTCTCATGAAGCGCAACCCCCAGATAGAACCGGCGTCGATCGACGACAGCATCTGGGCGGCGACCACCCAGTACGGTGACCAGGGGCTCACAATGGGGCGGACCGTGGCAATACTGTCCGGGCTCCCCGTCTCGGTGCCCGGCTGCGCGGTGGACCGGATGTGCGCCGGCGGCATGACCGCCATCAACAACGCCGGGAGCCAGATAGGCTTCGGCGCGGCCGACGTCATCGTGGCGGGCGGTGTGGAGCACATGTTCCACCACCCCATGGGCGAGGGGGTCGGCAAGGAAGGGCCCAACCCGAGGTTCGTGTCCGAGAAGATAGTGGACCCCAGCGCGCTGAACATGGGCATGACCGCCGAGAACATCCACGACATGTACCCGCACCTGACCAAGGACATGGCCGACGAGTACGCGGTGTACAGCCAGAAGAAAGCCAAGGACGCCCTCGACGCGGGACACTTCGACGACATCATCATACCGATGACGGTGTGGACCTCCGAGGGCTGGAAGGTAGCGGACCGCGACGAGCAGCCGCGCCCCGACGCCACAGTTGAGGCTATGCAGGGACTCCGCACCCCCTTCCGCGACGGCGGCCGCGTCACCCCAGGCAACTCTTCGGGCCTGAACGACGGCGCCGCAGGGGCCCTGATGGCATCCGGTGAGAAGGTGCGTGAACTGGGCCTGAAGCCGAAGATGCGCATGGTCGGGTACTCATACGCGGGCGTTCAGCCCGAGGTGATGGGGCTCGGCCCCATCCCCGCCACCGAGAGGGTGCTCGAGCGCACGGGCCTCAAGTTCGAGGACCTCGACCTGATCGAGCTCAACGAGGCGTTCGCGGTGCAGGCCCTCGCCTTCATCGAAGCATTCAAGATGGACGGCGTCGAAGACGAGAGGCTGAACAAGCTCGGAGGGGCCATAGCCTTCGGTCACCCGCTCGCTTCCTCCGGGGCGCGCCTGTGCGCCCACCTGGCGAAGCTCTTCGAGCTGAACCCTGACGCCAAGTACGGTCTCACAACGCTGTGCGTCGGGCTCGGCATGGGAGCGGCGACCATCTGGGAGAACGTAAGCAATTAACCGCGCATCTTCTGGAGCGCGTGAAAGGAGGAAGCATGCCCGAGGAACTTATCACGCAGTTCAAGGTGACCTACTACGACCACGCTACGGCGGGCAAGCTCGCCATAATGACCATGGACAACGGCGCCGACTACAAGAAGCCCAACACCTTCGGCACCGGGGCTATCGACTCGCTCAACGAGGCCATGGCGAACCTCGATAAGGACATCAAAGGCCTCATGCTCACCGGCAAGCTCTTCATCTTCTCGGTGGGAGCGAACCTGATGGAGGTCCCCGATATACCTACCAAGGAGGCCGGAGTCGAGGTAGGCCGGCAGGGACACGAGGCTTTCAAGCAGCTGATGGACCTGGACGTCCCGACCCTGGCGGCGGTAAACGGCGCCGCGCTGGGCGGCGGCGTGGAGATATCTCTCTACTGCGACTACCGAACAATCTCCACAGGCGTCACCGCGTACGGCCTGCCGGAGTGCTTCCTGGGCCTGGTGCCCGGGTGGGGCGGCACCCAGCTCGTGCCGCGGCTGATAGGCCACGAGAAAGCGGTCGAGCTGATACTCAAGAACCCGCTGCAGAACAACCGCATGATAAAAGGCAAGAAGGCTTTCGAGATGGGCCTCGCCGACAGGTTGTTCGAGCCGGTGGAGTTCTTCGACGAGTCGCTGGATCTGCTCGCCGGGATAGTGACCGGTGACGTGGTGATAGATCGCGAGAAGCCTGATATGTCTATCGCGAAGGACGTCATCGCGGAAGCCCGCGAGTACGTGAAGGGCCGCGTGCACTCCGGAGCCATCGCTCCATACCGGGCATGCGACCTCATGGAGGGCGCCGCGAGCTGGAGTATCGATGAGGGCTTCGAGCAGGAGAGCCAGACCCTGGGAGAGCTCATTATGAGCGACCAGCTGCGCGCGTCGGTCTACTCGTTCGACCTCACCCAGCGCAGGGCCAAGCAGCAGGTCGGCATACCGGCGGACGTGGGAGCCCTCCCGGTGAAGAAGGTCGGCATCATCGGCGCCGGACTGATGGCCTCCCAGCTGGGGTTCCTGTTCCTGCAGCGCCTGGAGGTGCCGCTGGTTATGAAGGACATCAGCCAGGAGGTCCTCGACAGGTGCAAGGGCTACATCGACTCACAGCTCGATGGCCTGGCGTCCAAGGGCAGGCTGGAGCAGCCCAAGGCCGACTTCATGAAGACGCTGGTGACCTACACCCTCGAGGACGAGGGCTTCCAGGGGTGCGACTTTGTGCTGGAGGCGGTCTTCGAGGAGATGAGCATCAAGAAGAAGGTGTTCGCGGCGGCCGAGGAGCAGGTCAGCGAGACAGCCATACTCGCGACCAACACATCCTCTCTTTCGATCACCGAGATGGCCTCGGAGCTCAAGCACCCAGAGCGTGTGATAGGGTTCCACTTCTTCAACCCGGTGGCGGTCCTGCCTCTGCTGGAGATAATCAAGGGAGAGAAGACCAACGACGTGACGACGGCGACCGCGGGAGCGGTGGCCAAGAAGATACGGAAGACCATAGTGGTCATGAAGGACGCCCCCGGCTTCCTGGTGAACAGGCTGCTCATCAGGAACCTGGTGGTCTGCGCGGACCTTGCGGACGGCTCCAACACGCCGCAGGAGATAGACGAGGCCATCGTCGACCTGGGGCTCCCCATGGCGCCGTTCGACCTGCTGGCCTTGGTGGGTCCCGCCATCGCGCTCCACGCGACGGAGACGCTCGCAGAGGCGTTCCCCGAGAGGTACCACGTCAGCGAGAACATGAAGAAGCTGGTCGAGGCCAAGAAGCCGGGTGTATACCTGCCCATGACCAAGGAACTCGACCCCGAGGTCGCCGAGATGTGGAAGAAGGACGAGAGCAAGCCCAAGCTCTCCGCGGACGAGATCCGCGCCGCCTCGCTGGAGGCGCTCGCCGACGAGTCCAGGCGGACACTGGACGACGGCGTGGTCGCCGAGCCTCAGGACATCGACACCGGGATGATAATGGGCGCGGGCTACCCGTTCTTCATGGGAGGGCTCACACGCTATCTCGACCAGAAGGGCATCAGCGACAAGGTATGCGGCAGGAAGTTCTTGAGCGACGAGGAGTTCGAGGCGTACCTGAAGCGCTGAGGCGGGAAAGAAGCGATCGAAACGAGGGCGGCCTCACCAGGCCGCCCTCTTCTCGTTGCGCGTCTTCGGCCGCACCCGCGCTCGAGCGACGCTCCCCCCTTTACAGAGGGAACAGTATCCGGGTGAGATTGTCTTCAGGGCGCTCGAGCTGAGACGGGTCGGTGAGGTACAGCTCGCGGCCGGGACCTGCGAGCTCCAGGCCGCTCTCCTTCATGTATGCGAAGAGGGCTTCGTATGTCTTCTCGAGGGTGTCGTAAGATCCGCGGTGCATCACTGAGAGGAACTTCCCGCCCGGCAGTACGCGGAACGCGACCTCACCTTCATCCTGCACCTCGCCCGCGACCGGTACGCACGCCTCCATCTCGAAGCTCTCCGGGTCCATGTCCATGTCGAAGTAGAGGGCCATGGGCGGGCCGGCGGGCGCGACCCCCGACACCCCTATACGGGCGAATATCAACCCGTAGGCCCTGCCGATGTCGTCCTTTATCTTCTCCATCGAGGTCTCGAACCTCACGCAGAGCGACGGCTGGTCGGGCAGCTCCGCGGTCTCGATATCGATGCTCATGACGGACCCCCCTTCAGGCACGTGCCGGTGTGCGTGCTACGATATAACATGCAGAGGCCGTCTTCCAGTGGAATGGCCGCGGCGCTTCGGAGAGGAGTCGGATGGAGCCATCGCGGGCGAGCATAGGGCCTGAATCGTGCCGCCTAGAGTTCGACCTTTCCTCGGGGGTCTTCAGTATCTCCAGCGGGGAGGTGGAGTTGTTCAGGAACGCCGCCGGGCGCGTGGTCACCCGCGTGAAGAGGGGCTTCGAATCCCACTATACGACGGGGAACTGGGAGAAGGTGGAGAGCGCGGACGGTACGCTACTCCTCCGGGCGCGCACCAGCTGGGGCTGGATGCTCTTCAAGGCTCGCGGGCGCGAAGACGCCCTATTTCTCGAGCTTGGTCTCCTCTGGGAGAAAGAGGTCAGACCGCCGCCGATCGAGTCCATCGCGCCGCTGGTGGTCCCGCCGGGTGGTGTATGGCCGGGTCGGGAGAGCGTGAAAGACTGGCGGGCTTACGTCAACGGCTTCCAGTGCTGGACCCCGTCCGGGACCGTGATGAGCTCGCGCCCCGGCGACTACCTGTTCCCGCTCTTCGTGCCGAGGTCCCTCAAACCCATGCTCGCCAACCCGGCGACACCGGTCTTCTCGGAGAAGGGACGCTTTGCGAGCGAGTGGTTCGCCGCTCTCGGCGACATCGAGCGCGAGGACTCGGTGGTGGTGGGCTTCACCGGTGTGAGCCGCGCTCTCTCCCAGGTCCTCTTCCGGCTCGGGAGGAGGCAGAAGGGCGCGGAGATGGAAGCGGCGGCGAGGTTCGAGGGAAAGAGGTACGCGAAGGGGGAGGAGTTCTGGGGTGAGCCGCTCGCGGTGATACCAGGAGACCTTTCAGGGGCCAATCTCGAGCGGTACGTGGAACTGGTCGCCCTGGAGCAGGGGGTGGAAGGGCTGAATCCGTCGCGCACGGGTTGGTGCTCCTGGTACCAGTATTTCCGTGATGTCACCGGGGAGGACGTGGCCCGGAACCTCGAGCGCATCTGCGGCGGGCTCGCTCACCTGGGCATAGACGTGGTGCAGGTGGACGACGGGTACGAGTCAGAGGTGGGCGACTGGCTGGAGGCGGGCACCACATTCGGCACCGACCTGGGCGGCATGGCCGAGCGGATCAGGTCTAAGGGTAAGGTGCCGGGTATATGGGTGGCGCCGTTCGCGGTGACGCGGGGCTCGAAGCTCTCAAAGGAGCACAAGGACTGGCTCATGAAGAAGAAGCGGCGGCCCGCCCTCGCCGGCGTGAAGCTGGGCTGGGGCCGCAGGTTCTACGGCCTCGACCTGACCAACCCGGAGGTGCTCGAGCATCTGCGACACGTCTTCGAGACACTGGCGGGCCAGGGTTTCAGGTTCTTCAAACTGGACCACATGGGGAGCGGGCTTCTCGAGGGCAAGCCGCAGGACCCTTCGCTCACCCGGGCCGAGGCAACCCGGAGGGCCCTGGCCGTGATAAGGGACGCTGTCGGCGGGGAATCGACGGTGATGGCCGCCGCCGGCCCGTTGATGCTGGGCACCGGTATAGTCGACATCCAGCGCACCGGGCCCGACGTGGCGCCGGTCTGGCGCACCCCC
>JAGUWJ010000091.1 GCA_020062425.1 Actinomycetota bacterium | reverse complement strand
TGCAGAACCGATTCTTGGTTTCATGGACGCCTCCTTTTACTCGCCTTTTGTGCAAAAGCAAGTATAGGGGGTGTCCACTATGTATGTGGACCTAGGCAGGCGGGACGGGCTACTTGTTGCCCACCTCGTAGGCCAGTATCACCGCCTCGGCGATCTCACGGATGGGTTTGCGAGTATCCATAGACTTGCGTCTCATGGCCTGGAACGCCTCGAAACCGGTGATGCCCCTCTGCTCCATCAGGATGTCCTTGGCGCGGTCTATCAGCTTGCGTGCCTCGAGCTCCTCCTCCATGAGCTGCGCCTTCATCACGAGCTGGGTGTTCTCTATCGCCAGCGCGGCCTGGTTGGCGACACTGGCCAGTACGTTCATCTCGTCCTCGGTGAACTCATGGGGCTCCGAGGTGTAGCAGTTGATAACGCCGAGGACCTTCCCCTTCACGCTCATGGGCATGCTTAAGAGCGAGCACAAGCCCTCCTTGACGGCCACTTCCTTGTTGGCATACCTGTCGTCCCTCTTCACGTCCACACTTGCGATGGGAGCGTTCGACTGGGCGGCCCTGCCGGAGATACCAGTTCCTAGATGGACGGGAGGCTTCATGAGGTAGTCCTTGCTGATAGACTGCGTCGCCCGTATCTCCAGCTCGCCGGTATCGTCGTTCAGGAGCATCAGAGCACAGATGTTTGAATCCATGACCTGCGCGGTTACCATGACAATGAGCCGCAGGATATCGTCGAGGTACGTGTCCGACGTGATCGCCTGGCTTATCTCGGTCAGCGCCTCGAGCCGCCTGCTCTTCTCCCGGTTCTTTTTCTCCATGATTATTTCCTTCTGAAATACCTGATGCTTCTCAGAACCGCGCCAGGTGATGTTCGCAGAGCCCGAACAGACCTTCCACCTCGACCGTGGTCCCGTCGGGTCCGGCCATGTTCCCGGAAAACTTGCCGAAAGGCTGATGGAAATCGGACATCAGCACGCCGGCGTTTATGCAACCCTTTCGCTCCCCCTCCGGAAGGAAGTCGAGCTTCATCTCCCCGCCGGTGGTGTACACCCTCCATGGTTCCATGAGCGCGCTCTGGTTGAACTCGAACCTGGCAGCGGAGAGCTTTGTGATGACCCCGTCTACCCAGGTGCAGTTCTCGTTATACACCTCGTCGTCGGTAATGAAGTTCTCGCAGGCGTTCATGCCCACGAGCCTGCCCCCGGAGTCATACCCCCCGAAGGTGGCCCACTTCCAGAAAGTCCGGTAGGGATAGTAGGTCTTCTGCACGTCCATGACCGCGACGTCGCGCGCCGGGTCGAGGGTTATCTCACGCCCCCCGAGCACCACCCTTCCCTCCACGGGGCAGGCGTTCTTGTGCGTGTAGAAAGGCCGGTTGCGGGACACGGGGCTGACCTGAACCAGGGGCTGGTACCGATCGAGATCCTCGTGAACGAAGAGCTCCGCTTCGACGGAGGGAAGCCTTTTCTTGCCCTTTATCTGAGCGCGGAGCCTGTGAAGTCCGCTGTCCAGGCGGTTCTCGAACTCCATGATGTATCCCAGGTGACGGTAGTAGCACTCCCCATGCCACAGCTCCCTGGCGACCCGGAGAGGTCCGGCGATGGAGTTCCTGGTGTGCTCGAAGAAATCGCCTGTGGTACGGTCGTAGGCGTAGAAGAATGAGGTCCCCATGAACTTCGCATCGAAGATGACCATCCCGAAGTAGAATTCGTCGTTGATCACCCCGAAATGCTCCCACTCCTTGAGGCGAAACTCCCTGAGAGCCCTGGGGAGCACGCTTCCCCGGACCTCCAGCTCGACATCCAGGAGGTTGACCTCCCTGAAGGGTTCGTTGAAGGTCCCGTACTCCGCGACCCTCCCGTCCACGACCATTCGTGCCGGGGTCTCCTTCAGATGCTTCATCGCACTTCCTTCCCCGCGTCTACCCGGATTAACAGACAACAGACATGATAATGGTGAAAGAACGCGCGTTCCAGCGAAATTCCGGTCGCGCTGGTGGAGCTGGAGGGATTCGAACCCTCGACCTCTTCCCTGCCAAGGAAGCGCGCTCCCCCTGCGCTACAGCCCCACGACTCAAAGAGGGAATCATCTTCGGCGCATGACGAGATTGTAGCAGGGAAAGCTGCCGTTTCAAAGTGACCTCTCTCGCGACGTACCGACGGGGGCTACCTACCGTTCCGGAGTCAGCTTGAGTCGTCCGGCCTCTCCTCCGTCGCCCGGTGTGAGGAGGCGTCGTCGCTCTCCGGGGAGGCGCCCTCGCGCCACTCCAGGACGGCTACGTCTTTCCACAGCCGCTCCAGGTCGTAGAAGGAACGCTCCGCGTCGAGGAAGACGTGAACCACGAAATCCAGGTAGTCGAGCAGTATCCAGCGGCCGAACCTCTGTCCCTCCCGGCGGGCAGGCTTGACGCTCAGGGCTGAGAGCTTCTCCTCCACCGCCTCCTGTATCCTGCGGACCTGCCTCTCGTTCCGGCCGCTCACGAGGACGAAGTAGTCCGTGATCCCCAGTACGTCGCGCATGTCCATGATGCGGATATCCGTCGCCTTTTTGTCGTCCGCCGCCCGCGCGGCCTCCCGTGCCAGTTCAAGGGGGGTCAACAAGCCGCGCGCTCCCCGGAGGCAACGGCGCGGCGGGACTCGCGTGCGCATCTCGTCAGTGCATGAGGGATCGATATCATCTACTTCTGCGCGTAATCCTTTCCGACGATTATGGTTATCTCCGAAATATCCTGGGTCCTTGGCCTCAGCTCCACGCGCCCGGTCTCGAGCGACGCCACTATCTCTTCTGCGGCGCTCATGACATCTTCGTCGTCCTCGTAGACCAGCACCACCGTGTCCGGGTGCTCGAAGTTGTCAGCGTTGGCGCTGTTTATCACCTGAAACCTCTGCATATCGAGCCTGGCCGCGACATCCTCGCCCACCCCGGGGACGCCGTTCCCGTTCAGGATCTCCAATTTGATCCGCCTGGGCTCGCTCTTGCTGGACTCCGTCTTGATGTACTTCCTTATGAAAGCGGGAAGTTCCTCCTGGTCGACCCGGTGCACTCTGGTCTGCTCGAACTTGAACTCCTTGACCGGGATTATCCCCTGCTCAAGCTTTTCCGGGCCCAGCCTGGCGAACGTCTCCCAGATCCCCTGCAACTCCCGGTTGGAGGCGTCAGTATCAAGAAGGTCCGCGTTCTTGGTCACGAACCGCACGGGGTCCGCCAGCCCCGGCGAGTCGGGCAGGAAGTCGCTCGTGAACTCCTGGTCGCGCTTGCATAGCTCTATCTCCTTGCCCGCCGGGGCATAAGTGAGATACGAAGCCAGGGCGCTTCCCGAGATCTCCTGGACTCCAGGATCGAGGTCCACTTTAGTGCCGAGGCTGGGGTCGGTGAATGTCGTCTTGGTCCCGATATCCGCCACGAAATCCGGACCCATCTGGTTCAGCATTATCCGTACGTCTCGGTCGGTCATGAGCACGTAGCGGTCTATCTCGATGCCGAGCAGGTTCTGTACCGTGACCAGCGTCATCCCGATGCGCCCCTCGTCCAGCACCATCAGGTTGTTGACCTGGTCCATCCCCAGCCCGGGGACGTTCACCAGGAGGTCGTTCGGCAGGTACACCAGGCTCCCGGTGTCGGACTGCGAATCGTAGGATGCCACCATCGCCACGGTGGACACCGGCTCATCGGTTACCTGCTTCGTCACCACCAGGAGGTAGTTGGCGCTCTTCTTGCCCTCCGGCAGGAACGCCGACGACGGAGTCCTCTCCTCCGCCTCGAAAGGCCACAAGGATTTTACCTTCCGTCCCAGCCACGAGAGTCCGTCGGCGGTACCGTCCCACGCCGCGTCGAACGGCCAGATGCGGACCGCCGCTCCCAGCACCACGAATACGACCAGCACCACCGCGACAACCGCAAGCAGACGCCAGCCGCGCTTCTGCTTCCTCTTGCTGCTCCTTCGCTTCTGGACGCGGTACCCTGAGTACTCCTGCACTGTTATCCCTCCGGACCACCGGTTGAGGGAACGCCTATGGCCCCTGCCTTCAACCGTAAAGCCCGTTTTCTTCTATGTACTGCCATACCGCTTCCGGGACCAGGTACCGGTACGGCCGTCGCTCCGCCACCCTGTTCCTTATCTCGGTTGACGATATCTCGAGCGCGGGGGTTTCGATGAAGAGTATGTTCTCCGCTGCCTTTTCGCCCTCGCTGTTGAACTCCGGGAGAGCTTCCACCAGCCGGTCCAGCGGGTAACCGGGCCTCGTGGCTACTACGAACTGGCTCTCGGTGAGCAGGCCTTCCGGGTCCTTCCAGGTCATTATCTCCAGTATCGCGTCCGCTCCGGTGATGAAGAACAGACCGGCCTCGGATCCGTATATCCGGTGCAGCTCTCTGAGTGTCTCGATGGTGAAAGAAAGCCCCTCCCTGCGGACCTCGAGGTCCGAGACCTCGAGCCCCGGGTTCGACCTGACGGCGAGCTCCAGCATCGCCAGGCGGTGTTCGGGTCCCGCCTGACTGGTTCCGGTCTTGTGCGGAGGGCGCGCCGACGGGACGAGCATCACACGATCCAGCTCGACCTGATACCTGGCCTCTTCCGCGATGACCAGGTGGCCGATGTGCACGGGATCGAACGTGCCGCCCATCACTCCGATCCTCAAGAGTCCTCCTGAATCGAGTCGCGTCCCCTGATGGAGGCGCCGAACCTCTCCCTGAGCCCCTCGATGATGCCGTCCATGCGCTCGTGCGCTTCAGTATCGGTGAGCGTTCCTTCTGCCGACCCGAACTCCAGTGCGTAGGCCAGACTCTTCCTTCCCTCGGGTATCTGGGGTCCCTCGTACACATCGAAGAGCCGGGCCGCGCGCAGCAGCTCGCCGCCGCGTACGTGTATCTCTTCCTCTATCTGACGCGCTTCCACGCTCGAGTCCACCACCACCGCTATGTCTACCTTCACGTTCGGGAAGCGGCCCACCGGAACGTAAGGCCTGGGCACGTCGGCGGCGCCTGTCAGCAGGTCGCGCGACATCTCGGCGACATATACCTCGCAGTCGATATCGAAAGCGACGGCGACGGCCGGATCGAGCTGGCCCAGCAGGCCGGCCAGCTCCGAATCCAGCAGGAGTTCGGCCGCGCGGCCTCGGAGGAGGAACACTGCTTCAGCGGGGCTGAAGACTGCCTTCACCGCAGTGCCGCAGATGCTCAAAGCGTCCTCCACCAGACCCTTGAGGTCGAAGAAGTCAGCCGCCCTGTCCTCGGTCGGCCACCCCGCATCCGATACCCTCCCGCAGATCAGGATTCCGACTCTCTCGACCTCTTCCGGCAGTCCTCCCTCCGCTCCAGCCATGAAGACCCGCCCGCACTCGAAGACGGCAAGGTCCCTGTTTCCCTTGTTCAGATTGCTGGAGGCGAGCCTCAGCAGCCCCGGCAGGAGGGTGGTCCTCATGGCCTCCCCCGTCTCGGCGACAGGGTTTATAAGCGTCACCGCCCCGCGCAGCGGGTCTTCGGCGGACAGGCGCATCAGTTCGAGGTCGCCCGGCCTCATGAAGCTGTAGGTTATCGCCTCGCTCAAGCCCAGAGAGACCAATCCATCGACGAGCTTCGCCTGTCGGACCTGCTCCCTGGTGAGGCCCGCTACCAACCCGCCGCCCGCGGGCAGCAGGGAGGGGATCCTGTCGTAGCCGTGGACACGCGCGATCTCCTCGATCAGGTCTATCTCACGCTCGAGGTCCGGCCTGAAGGTGGGTGCTGTGACGCGGAGCGCGTCTTTACCCTCGACCTCCGCTTCCAGCCTGCCCAGAATACCCGCCATCTCGGATGCCTCTATGTCGGTGCCAAGCACTCGGTTGACCCTGTCCGGCCTCAGCTCTATGGCAACCGGGACGATCGGCTCAGGGTACTCGTCGATGACACCCACGGCGACGGTCCCCCCGGCGAGCTCCCTCATGAGCTCCGCCGCACGGTCAGCCGCCCTTGCTGTGCCGCCCGGATCGGTGCCTCGCTCGAACCTGCTTGACGCCTCAGTCCGCAGGGCCAGACGCCGCGAGGTCAGCATGACCGCGGTGGGGTCGAAGTAAGCGGATTCGATGACCACGTTCCGGGTGGCGTCGGTCACCTCTGAATCCTCGCCTCCCATTATCCCTGCGATGGCCACCGCTCTGGCGGCGTCCGCTATCATCAGACAATCTTCATCCAGCGCCCTCTCCACACCGTCGAGCGTTGTCATCCTCTCACCGGGCTCGGCCTTCCTCACCACTATTGTCGTGTCGGTGAGAAGGTCCATGTCGAAAGCGTGGAGCGGTTGCCCCATCTCGAGCAGCACGTAATTGGTGATGTCCACCACGTTGCTTATGGGCCTCATCCCGGATGCCACCAGCCGCCTCTGCATCCATGCGGGTGAAGGCCTTATCTCGACTCCGGTCACCACCCGGGCGCTGTACCTGGGGCACCCTATCCTGTCCACCAGTCGCACTTTCAGGAGGTCGCCTGCCGGCCCGCCGTCCTCCACGGGCTCGCGGTACGGCCATCGGAACTCTCCGCCGGTGAGGGCCGCGACCTCTCTCGCGATGCCGACCACGGACATGCAGTCAGGCCTGTTGGGTGTTATCTCCAGCTCCAGGACCATGTCCTCCAGGGGGAGGACCTCGTGTATGTCGGAGCCGACGACTGCGCCGGCCTCGAGCTCGATTATCCCACCCCTGTCGTCGCTCAAACCCAGCTCGTCCTCGCTGAGCAACATGCCGTGGCTCATCACCCCGCGTATCACCGACTCGGACAGCCCGGTATCGGGTGAAGCCGGCAGTAGCGCGCCCGGCAGCGCGAGTGCCGACACCATGCCGGCCTTGAGGTTCGGCGCTCCGCACACCACCTCGCGCTCGGCGGCGCCGTCATCCACCACGGCGATCCTCAGCCTGTCGGCGTTGGGGTGCTCCTTGACCTTTACGACCCTTGCGACCACCACGCCGGAAACGCGGGCCCCCAGCGTGTGGATGCGCTCGACCTCGGTTCCAGCCATGGAGAGCACGTCCGCCAGACGCTCAGGCGACAGTACCAGATCCACGTATTCTGAAAGCCACTCCAGGGAAACCTTCAACCGCCGCTCCTATGGTCAGTACTGCCTCAGGAAGCGCGCGTCGTTCTCAAAGAACACGCGCATGTCATCGATGGCGTACTTGAGCATCGCCACCCTCTCCACTCCCACTCCGAATGCGAATCCGGTATACTCCTCCGGATCGTAACCCACGTACTCGAAGACCCTCGGGTCGATCATCCCGCTTCCCAGTATCTCCAGCCAGCCGGACCTCTTGCATATGGCGCACCCGGAGCCACCGCAGCCGTGGCAGGAGACATCTACTTCCGCGCTCGGCTCGGTAAAGGGAAAGAAGTGCGGCCTGAAGCGAACGTCCCTCTCCTCCCCGAAGAGCTTCCTCGCGAAGACCTCCAGGGTGCCCTTCAGGTGTCCCATGGTTATGTCGGTACCCACCGCGAACCCCTCGACCTGGTGGAACATGGCGGAGTGCGTGGCGTCGATCTCGTCTTTTCTGTACGCCTTTCCGGGGCTTATTACATACAAAGGCGGGCGCCTGGATTCCATTACCCTGACCTGCACCGGAGAGGTGTGGGTCCTTAAAAGCACGTCATCGGGGGACTCCCGGTGCGGGTCTTTCCTGCTCACGTACAGGGTGTCGTGCAGGGACCTCGCCGGATGGTACGGGGGCTGGTTCAGCGCCTCGAAGTTGTAGTAGTCAAGCTCCACCTCGGGTCCCACGACCACCTGGTAACCCAGGCTGACGAATATCGATGTTATCTCCTCCGTTACCTGGGTGAGCAGGTGCTTGTGCCCGATGCGCGGCCGCCTGCCCGGAAGCGTCACGTCCAGGGCTCTTCCCGCCTGGGATCGTGCCGCGCCGGCGAGTTCCCGCCCCTTCTCATCCAGCCTCTCCTCGATCAGCTTTCGCAGCAGGTTACCGGTCTGGCCCAGGACCTTCTTGTCCCCGGTTGTGAGGCCGGCCAGCCCCTTGAACAGCCCGGTGACGGTTCCCTTCTTTCCGAGAAGTCTGATCCTGGCATGCTCGAGGTCTTCTCCGTCCCGGCAGGCGCCTATCTCCTCCAGGGACTCCTGCACCAGCCGGGCCAGCTCGGGCCTGCCCTCGGTGAGCTCATTCAGTTTCTCAAGGTCATCCACGGTCCGGACACCCCCCGGATGAGATTCTTCTCTGCCTCAGCGCTTCGAACATGACCACCGCTGCCGCGGCGGCCACGTTCAGTGACTCCGCCCTGCCCGGCATGTCCACACGTACTGTCCTGTCCAGAAAGCCGCTGTCCACCTCGGCTATCCCGAACGCCTCGTTCCCCACCACGATTGCCATGGGTCGGGTCATGTCGACGGCCAGGTAATCCTCGGTGCCGGCGGCGTCGAGCCCCAGCAGCTCCATGCGCCCCTCAAGGAAGCGGCGCAGCTCCGCCAGGGATACACCTGCTGCGATGCGGAGGTGGAAATGAGCACCAGCCGCAGTGCGGACGACCTTCGGGTTGTATAGATCGACGCACTCCTCCGTGGCTACGAACGCGTCGACGGCGGAGGCGTCGGCTATCCTCAAAAGAGAACCCATGTTGCCGGGATCTCTCACCCTGCTCGCCACCATTACCAGGGTCGCCTCTTTCAGGGGAACCGAGTCGAGCCCGGTGTCCGGCTGGTCGACCACTCCGATCATCCCCTGGGAGGTCACCACATCCGAGACCCAGCCCATGAGCTCCCGGCTGAGTACGTGAGCCGGCGCGCCTCCCGGCTGCCTGCTCAGGATGAACTCAGCTTCCTCGCTCCTGGAATCGACGAACGCCAGCTCACGTATCCTCGCTCCCGAGGCCATCGCCTCGTTCAGGAGGTTCATGCCTTCCACCAGGAAGGTACCACTGCGGTCTCTATAGGTCTTTCGATTGAGCCGCCGCAGTTTTTTTACGACGTCGTGATTTCGGCTCGCTATGGGAGCGGGCATGGGAACCGGGTCCCCCGTCTAGCTGACATCACCTGGCTGTCTCGTCCGCCTCGCGGACAGGAGCGTCGTCCGCGGGATCTCCAGCCGCCGCCTTCACGGTCGTTCTCTTGCCACTGCCGTTCTCAGAAGCGATCTTTACGAGCTGCCCGAAAGCCTCGGGATCGCTCACAGCAAGTTCCGATAGTATCTTCCTGTCCACCGCCACGCCTGCGTTCCTCAAGCCGTTGATGAACTTGTTGTAGGACATCCCGTGCTCGCGGGCGGCGGCGTTTATCCTGGTTATCCAGAGACGGCGGAAATCGGACTTGCGAGCCCGCCGGTCCCTGTACGCGTACTGCAGCGAATGCATCACCTGCTCGTTGGCAGGCCTGTAGCATTTGCTCTTCGGGCCTCTGTAGCCCTTGGCCATCTTCAGCACTTTTTTCCTGCGCCGCTTGGTAGCGACGCTGTTCTTGGCCTTAGGCATTCAAACCAACTCCTCGTATCAGCCGGATCAGCCGGCGTCAGTCCTGTTTCTTGTTGCCGAGGCCCAGCACTTTTCGCACGTTGCCGTCATCGGAGTGCGCGACCTCGGTCTCTCTTTCCAGGCTCCGCTTGCGCTTCGCGTTCTTCACCGTGAACAGGTGGCTGTTGTACGCTTTCTTCCTGACCAGCTTGCCTCTGCCGGTCACGCGGAAGCGCTTCGCCGCCCCGCGGTGGGTCTTCATCTTGGGCATCCGTTCACTCCTTCTTGGGCTCCACTATGGGATTCAGGACCATGGTCATGTTCCTTCCTTCCAGCTTCGGGTTCGTCTCTACAGTGGCGATCTCGCCGACGTCCCCGGCAAGCCGGTTCAGGAGGTTCAGGCCCAGTTCCGTGTGGGTCATCTCCCGACCGCGGAACATGATGGTGACCTTGACCTTGTTACCCTGGTTGAGGAACCTCACAATATGCTTCTTCTTGGTCTCGTAGTCGTGGATGTCGATCTTCGGTCGCATCTTCATCTCTTTGACCACGATAACGCTCTGTTTCTTCCTGGCCGCCTTCTGCTTCTGCTCCTGCTCATAGCAGAACTTGCTGTAATCCATCACCTTGCAGACCGGGGGGTTCGCCTGCGGCGCCACCTCCACCAGGTCCAAGTCCTGGTCCAGCGCGATTCGCTGGGCCTCCTCGATGGACCTGATGCCCAGCTGCTCACCATCATGAGAGATGAGCCGCACCTGCGGGCAGCGTATCATCTCGTTGACCCTGAGCTTTCCTATTATGGCAACCCCTCCTTGTATCCGCGCGGCCACGAAAAATGGGCGGCTCAATGCCACCCACGTATCCTTTTTATGGATAACCCCGCCGGTAACCCCGCCACGCGAAACCGCGTACAGAGCACCGCTGGGTGAGGAGCGGCATTATTCGCCCCTTCTTATCGAGCTTGGCTGCAAGTATAGCGAAACGCGGATTGCCTGTCCATTGATGGGGCAGGCCACAGCCCGGATGCGCCTGGGGCGCGAGTGGTTATAATAGTCACAAGCAATGAAGGCGGTGTATGAATGCTTCAGCCCCGGCCGAAGGTATTAGTCGCGGACGACGACCACAACCTGCGCCAGCTCATCGAGGGCGCCCTTCCCGCTGAGAGGTTCGAGGTCTACCAGGCCGCGGACGGGCCCGAGGCGCTGGAAACCATACGCAACCTCCGTCCCGATATCGTCCTCCTGGACGTGATGATGCCCGGCCTCAACGGGATGGAAGTCTGCAGGCTCATGCGTGAGAACCCCCAGACCCGCAACATCCCCGTCATCATGCTCACCGCCAGGGCCCAACTCAGAGAGAAGCTGGAAGGGATAGAGTCCGGGGCCGACGACTACGTGACCAAGCCCTTCGATCCCCTGGAGCTGCAGGCCAGGATAGAGATGCACCTCAGGCGGTACCTGCGAGAGACGGACATGAGCCCCATAACCGAGCTTCCCGGGAACAAGTCCATTGAGGAAGCTCTCGTCGGCAGGATACAGTCCGGACAGCAGTTTGCCTTCCTCTACATCGACCTGGATGATTTCAAGGCTTACAACGACTACTACGGCTTCCACAGGGGCAGCGAGGTCATCAGCATGACCGGTGAGATCCTGGCTGAAGTGCTGGAAGCGAACGGCAAGACTGACGATTTCCTCGGCCACGTGGGCGGTGACGACTTCATAATCATGAGCTCCATCGACGACGCCGAGTCCATCGCGAAAGAGATAATACAGCTATTCGACGAGCGCATACCCGCGTACTACCTCGAGGAAGACCTGGAGAAAGGCTATATCGTATCCACCGACCGCAGGGGTTACGTCATGAAGTTCCCCATCATGACCATCTCCATATCGGTGGTGCACAACCGTTACAGGGAGCTGCCCGATCCCGCCGAGGTCGGTCGCGTGGCCGCGGAGCTGAAGAAATACGCGAAAGACCTTGAGGGAAGCGTCTACGTGTTCGACCGCAGAAAGGTGTGAATCGGCGCCGCTACCGCTTGGTCGTCCGCGGGGGGGCTTCCACCTCGCCGGTCACTTCGGCTTCTTCAGGCGCGACGGCTTGGGCCTCTTCCTCGATGAGGGTCTCCACGAACACCTGTACCACCACCGGATCGAACTGGGTCCCCGAGTTGTCCTTGATCTCCGCTATGGCATCATGGAGGTCCAGCGCGCTGCGGTACGGCCTGTCGGACATCATGGCCTCGAAGGAATCGGCCACTGCGAGTATGCGCGCGCCCAGCGGTATCTCCTCACCTTTCAAGCCGTCCGGGTAGCCCTGGCCGTCGTAGCGCTCGTGGTGATGAAGGATTATGTCCCTGGGCTCCTTGAGGAAGCTGACGGGCTCGATTATCGAATCGCCCATCTGGGGGTGGCTTTTCACGTGGAGGTACTCCTCTTCCGAAAGCTTGCCGGGCTTGTTCAGTATGTTCTTGGCTATACCCAGCTTGCCGATATCGTGGAGCGCCCCCGCGTACTTGATGTTCCGTAGCGCCCATTCATCCAGCCCGAGCTTGCGGGCGATGGCCACCGCGTACTGCGTCACCCTTTCCGAGTGCCCGTATGTGTACGGGTCCTTTACCTCGATGGCACGCGCCAGCGCCTTGACCGTGGAGAAGTAACTCATCTCCAGGTCCTCGTAGAGGGATGCGTTCTCCATGGCTATAGCGGCCTGGCCGGCGATAGCGGCGACCAGGTTCAGGTCCTCGCTCTCGAGTTCGTCCCGCTCCCGGTCGTAGAAGAGCACCATTATCCCCAGCAGCCTGTCACGCGAGGTTATGGGCACAAGCAGGAGCGAGATTACCCCGGTGTCCTCGATGCGCTCCCGCAGCATGAACGGGGACAGGTGCGCGTCGGATATCACCGTCTCGTACCGGAGAAGGGCTTCGGCCTCCTCGGCGGGCAGGTCTTCCGGCATAATGCCTTCCGAGAACGAGATCTCCCACTCCGAGGCCGGGAACATGCCGAACGTGGCAGTCGGGTAGAACCTGCCGCTCTCTTCGATATACATGTATACGCTGCATTTGCCGACCTCGCACACATCGGCCGTTATCTGCACAAGCCTCGAGAGAAGCACATCTATGTCAAGCGTGGAGGTCACCAACCTGGATACCTCCAGCAGGGCCATGGTCTCCTTTAGCTTGCGCTGCTCGCTCCCGTGCAGGCGCGCGTTCTCCATGGCCGCGGCGACCTTGCTGGCAAACCTCTCGGCGAGGTGGATGGTCTCGGGCGTGAACATCTGGGGATTCCGGACGTTGTCCATCATCATCACGCCCACGTTCCTGCCCCTGACCATCAACGGAACCAGCACCAAGGTCTTGGTCTTGAGCTTCTTCATCAGCGCCGAGACCAGAGGCATACTCCTGGGGTACCCCTCGACGACCACGGGCTTCCTCTTGTGGACCAGCTTCTTTACCACCTCGCCGTCCAACCGGACGCCGGTCTCGTCGAGAACACCCGTGTGGTCGAAGTTGGCCGCCTCGAGGTGGAGGTCGTTGGTCAGCAGGTCCCTGGTGAAGAAAGCGCACCTCTCGGCCCCGACCAGCTCGGTGCACTTCTTCACCGCGGAGAGCAGAAGGGTGCTGAAGTCGAGGGTCGCGGCGAGATTGCTGGGAAAACGGTCTATCTCCTCCTGGTATGAGTGATAGAACCTGACCACCTCGTCACGGGTCTGGGTGAACGATTCGGCCCTGATGGTCTCGGCCTGGCCCAGGATGTCGCTGAAGATCACCGAGGCCGCCAGGGCGGAGTTGCCCGAAGTGTCGCCGCTGGAGGCCATCTCCGATAGGAGTCGAACCAGCGCCTTCTCTACGGCGCTGGGTACGCTCAAGACATCCTTCATGGAGAAGCCGTTCTTGGCGTGGGAGTAACTCTGGAAGGTCTCGTCTCCAAGGAAGTCGGTGAGGTCGTCCGTCTCGATCGATGACTTGAGGAGGTCGAGGTAGTTCGAGATGTAAGTCTTTCTCGTCATGTCCAGGAACGCGTAGAAAGCCGAAGAAGGGGTCTCTTCCTCCGCCACCATGGCAATGATGTCGGCGCGCCTATCTGTGAGCAGTCGCAGCGCCAGCCGCCTGCCCTCCTCGAGATTGTCCTCGGATCCGCTCATCCGCTACCCCGCGTCATCAATGATCGGGCTCCTCAATCTATAACGTCGTACCCTCCGCGGAGGTTCTTTAGGCCTCCGGCAGCGATCCCATCAGGTTGGCCATCTCAATGGCCGTCAGGGCCGCCTGCCAACCCTTGTTGCCGGCCTTCGCACCCGCCCTGTCCACGGCCTGCTCGAGCGTGTCCGCCGTAATGATGCCGAAGGCTACCGGCACGCCTGTCTCCAGCCCTGCCCGGGCGATCCCTTTAGAGACTTCCGAAGCTACGTAATCGAAATGCGGCGTATTGCCCCTTATCACCGCTCCGAGGCATATGACCGCGTCATACCTGCCGGAGCCGGCAAGCCTCCGGGCAACGATCGGTATCTCGAAAGAGCCCGGCACCCATGCCACGTCGACGCTCTCTTCCGCGGCCTCGTGCCTCTTGAGCGAGTCCAGCGCGCCTGAGAGCAGGTTCTTGCTGATGAACTCGTTGAACCGGCTCACCACGATGCCGAACCTGTAATCCCTCGCCACCAGGCGGCCTTCGAATGTTCCCATGACCTCTCCTTCCTCTTTTCTCCGTCGCAGTCGTTTTGTCCTCGCGTACGGTAACGAGTCTGTCCGCTTCCTTATTCCCTCGCGCAGTCGAGGTCCAGCATGTGGTCCATCTTTTCTTTCTTTGCCTTGAGGTAATCGAGGTTCTCCGCGCACGGCTCGACCTCCAGTGGCACCCTCTCCGTCACCGAAAGGCCGTAACCCTCGAGGCCTACCCTCTTGGCCGGGTTGTTGGTGAGAAGCCGCATGGAGGTGATGCCCAGTTCCCTCAGGATCTGCGCGCCGGTGCCGTAGTCGCGCGCGTCTACGGGCAGGCCCAGCTCGAGGTTCGCTTCCACCGTGTCCAGGCCCCGGTCCTGCAGCTGGTAGGCGCTCAACTTGTGCGCGAGGCCTATGCCCCTGCCCTCGTGGCCTATCATGTAGAGGAGAACTCCCTCGCCCGCCTCCTCGATCATCTTCATGGCCTCTCTCACCTGTATGCCGCAGTCACACCTGAGCGACCCGAAGACATCGCCGGTCAAGCACTCCGAGTGCACCCGCACCAGCACGTCGCTCTTCCCGACCACGTCACCTTTCACCAGGGCGAGGTGAAAGGTTCCGTCCACCAGGCTCTCGAAGCCGATGGCCTTGAACTCGCCGTAGGCGGTAGGCAGCCTGGCCTCGGAGACCTTCCTCACCAGCTGCTCCTTCTCGATCCTGTAGCTGATGAGGTCGGCGACGGTGACCATCTTGAGGCCGAAAGCCTCCGCGGTCTTCTCGAGTTCTGGAACGCGTGCCATGGTGCCATCCTCGTGCATGATTTCGCAGATCACACCTGCGGGGAAATGGCCCGCCAGCCTGGCGAGGTCCACCGCAGCCTCGGTATGGCCGGCTCTCATCAGCACGCCGCCGTCTCGCGCGCGCAAGGGAAACACATGACCGGGCTTGCTGATGTCCTCGGCCCCGGTGTCGGGGTTTATCACCGCCTGGATGGTCGCGGCGCGGTCGTAGGCGGAGATGCCTGTTGTGATCTTCTCCTTGGCTCCGATGGATACCGTGAAGGCTGTTCCCTGAGCGCTTGTGTTATCCTCGACCATGGCCGGAATCTCGAGCTCATCCAGGCGCCAGCCCACGCAGGGCATGCAGATTAGCCCCCGGCCGTGCTTGCTCATGAAGTTAATCGTCTCCGGCGTCACCATCTGGGCAGAGCAGACGAAATCCCCCTCGTTCTCCCGGTCCTCGTCGTCCACGACGATGATAATGCGACCGGCCTTCAGCTCCTCGACAGCTTCCTCTATGGTGCTGAAAGGCATCTTTCTATTACCTCCCTTTCACATCGGTTCTCCCGGCTCGATGTACCCTCCCCGGGATAGTGCTTGCTCTATGCTCGAGGCGCTCCCGCTCTCACGCGACAGGAACGCTTCCACGTACTTTCCGAGTATGTCCACCTCCACGTTGACGCGGGTGCCCGGCCGCGCTTCCCTCAAGGTGGTCTCATCCAGCGTGTGCGGGATGACCGACACCTTGAGGCGCCCTCCGGCCGTCTCCACTATGGTCAGGCTCACCCCGTCTACGCACACCGACCCCTTGGGGACCATGTACCGGGAGAGCTCCCCCGGCACGTCGATGGATATCAGCACGGCGTTCTCTTCCTCACTCACCGCACCTACGACGCCGATGCCGTCCACATGACCGTTTACCAGGTGTCCGCCGAACCTACCCTGCGCCGACATGGCGCGCTCCAGGTTCACCGTTGAGCCGCTGGAGAGGCTCCCCAGCGTGCTGCGCCTGAGGGTCTCCGGCATAACGTCCACGGTAAACCCGCGGCCGGACAGTTCCACCACGGTCAGGCAGACCCCCGATACCGATATGGAATCGCCTGGGCCGGTTCCCTCGAGCACCCGTTCCGCGTTGATGACCAGCTTACCCGCGGGGTCCAGCCTGGACACCGTTCCCCTCTCCTCGACTATCCCCGTGAACACGCTACCTCCTCTCGGGGTAGGCGGTGACCTTGATATCAGGCCCCACCACCTGCACCGCGGCGATGGAAAGGGCGGAGGACTCCTCGACGCAGGCCACCCCCGCACCGCCGACAGGTCCCGGCGCTTCGCATCCGGCGATGACCTTGGGCGCGAAATAGAAGACCAGCTTGTCAACCAGACCTTCCTCCCACAGCCCCCTGGTCAGCTCCGGTCCGCCCTCCACCTGGAGGGCCGTCACACCCCTCTCGCCCAGAAGGGCCAGAAGGGCGAAGAGGTCTACCTTTCCCCGTTTGTCCAGGCGCACTACTTCGACCCCTCTTCTCTCCAGGGCTCTGACGGAGTCCTCCGGGGCC
Source organism: Actinomycetota bacterium (assembly GCA_020062425.1). GTDB lineage: Bacteria > Actinomycetota > Geothermincolia > Fen-727 > Anoxymicrobiaceae > JAGUWJ01. The sequence goes on along the minus strand of JAGUWJ010000091.1, from coordinate 6,745 downwards.
GCGGCCGCGGCCGCCACCATCGTGGGAGCCTCATCGGTGCGGGCTACGTTGCTCTCCACGGGCGTCCTGGCCAGGCTGTCCACGATGACTCTCAGCGGTGTTCGGGTTCCTTCGACGTCCCTGAGGGTCAAGCGCGGGTTGTCCTTCACCACGGTCCCTATCCCCACCATGACGGCGTCGCTCGCGGCCCGCATACGCTGGACGTCACTCCTGGATGCCTCCGAGGATATCCATTTCGATTCTCCGGTCCGTGTCGCCACCTTTCCGTCGATGCTCAGCGCCATCTTCAACGTCACGAAGGGCAGGCCAGTAACGATCCACTTCAAGTAGCACTCATTCTGGCGGGCGGCGATCTCCCCGTACGGCCCCGGCGTGGCCTTCACCATGTGCTCTTCCAGCAACCCCACCCCCCGGCCGTCGACCAGCGGATTCGGGTCCCTCAACGCCATGACCACCTCGGCGACGCCGACTTCGATCAGGCTGTCCACGCACGGCGGCGTCCTCCCGTGATGCGAGCACGGCTCCAGGGTGACGTACATGACCGCGCCCGCCGCCCTGTCACCTGCCTGCCCGAGTGCTACCACCTCTGCGTGCGGCCCACCGGCGTGATCGTGGTATCCCTCTCCAATCACTTCGTCGCCCCTGACTATCACTGCACCCACCATGGGGTTGGGAGACGTCCGTCCCCGGCCTTTCTCAGCGAGCCTGATGGCCCTGAGCATCATCCTCTCGGCGCGCGTACCAGGCACGGGTTCCCTCAATCCGGCCAGCGTCGCGGTGTCCTCAGGTATCAACTGCATGGCAAAACCGTCCTTTGAGGTCAACGGGAAATAAAAATGCGCCGGGAGAAGCCGGCGCGACCCAGAAGTACGTCAATTGTTCTTCTCCCATCCGGACTTTGACCGTCGGCCCCGGAATCTCACCGGGTCTGCTCCGAAGAGCTCGCGGGCTATACCGCCGGTAGGGAATTTCACCCCTTCCCGAAGACCATATTTTTTTCCATCCTAGCAGAGATCAGCGCCGGGTTCAATCGCAACCGTCGGGCCGGGACGCCTCCGCATGCAAGGACCCGCGGAGCGGCCGGTCAAGGAACTGGCAGTCTTCGCGAAGAAACCATAATAGGCGAGGGATTCCGGCCCGGCGGGATCCGGGAACCTGTTCTGACGAGGCTTGAGGGAGCCCGAAAGGAGCTGACATGAAGAAGTGGATATCTCTGGTGACCGTATCGCTCCTGATACTGGTCGTCGCGGCGGTACTCTCAGGCTGCGGCGGAGACACCGATCAGGCAAAGGAGTACATGCAGAAGGGCGATGAGCTCCTCCAGAAGCTGCAGACTGACGCAAACGCCTGGCAGAGCGAACTATCGTCATCCATGGCCAATATCACAGAGCAATCGAAGTTCCAGGCCGAGGCCGAGAAGGCCAAGTCCGGCGCCAGCGAACTCGGCGATACCGCCGAGAAGGCCAAGGCCGAGTACGAGAAGATACTGAGCCTCGAGGGAGTGGACGACTACAAGGAGTACGCCAAGATAGAGATTGAGGCACTTGATGCCTTTCAGGAGTTGGTCGAGAAGACCAACGCGTTCCTCGACGAGATGGTCAGCCTTTCAGCTTCCGGCGACGTGACCGCCATAACCAGCATCACCACGGAGTACAGCAAGGAGGCCCAGGAACTCGGCAACAAGATCTCCGAGCTGGACGAGGAGGCACAGAAGCTGAAGTCCGAAAAGAACCTCTGAGCTTTGCGCATGCTATGAACCTTTGAGGCCTCGCCCCACGGCGGGGCCTCTTCCCTTAGAATTAGGCCTATGCTTCAGAGGTCGTTCAAGAACGAGGGGAACCGTTACTTGAGGAATCGCCGGGCTGTGGTCGCCGCCGCGTGTCTCGCCATCTTCACCTGCCTCCTGGTGGGGTGCGGCGGAAGCGACAAGGCCGCCGACGCCTACATCAGGAAGGGTGACCAGATAATGGCGGAGATAGACGAGAAGGCCGAGCGCCTGAGCAAGCGCATGGAAACCATGTTCACCGGCCTGTACGGCCAGCTCACGTCGAGCATGAAGCTTGACCGCGCGGGTTTCGACAAGGATGCCCGCGGCATAAAGTCCCTCGCCGCGCAGATGGTCGAAGAGGCAGGCGAAGCAAAGAAAGCGTACACGCGGGTCGCGGGCCTGTCGGACGTCCCCGTTCACAAGGAGTACGCCGAGCTCGGCATACAGATCATTGACGACAGCGCCGCGAGCCTGGGGCAGCTCATGGCCTTCCTGGACGAATGCGCGAACCGGATGTCAGCCAAGTCCTTCGACGCCTTCGCCTTCCAGAGCTACGTCTCGGAGTTCGGGAACTGGCTGGAGGTACAGGGAGACAAGACCGGTCAACTCCAGCTCAAAGCGGACAAGCTGAAGGAGAAATTCTAGTCCCTCTCAGCCACGGGGGGTCAGCCGTCCAGAATGTTCCTGATATCTCGCGCGGCCTCTGCAACGTTCCCGCTCCCGAAGATGGACGAACCCACCACAACGGTATCGGTACCGGCCGAGATGACCTGTTCGAGGTTGCCGGTCTTGACCCCTCCGTCCACCTCCACCTCCACTGTCACACCCTGCTCGGCGGCATCCCTCTTGACGGCTGTGACCCTGTTCAGCATCTCAGGCATCAGCTTCTGCCCCCCGAAACCGGGGTAGACGCACATCACCACCACGAAATCGACCATCCCCAGGTACGGTTTCAGCTCGAAAAGGGGGACTTCCGGGCTTATGGCGAGACCGGGGGACGCACCCAGGTGGCGGATGGCCCTGATCACGCTTTCGTGGTCCCTGCACGACCTCAGGTGGAACGATATCCTGTCCGCCCCCGCGTCACGGAAGGCCTCGATCCACTCCGGGGGGTTGTAGATCATGAGATGGCAGTCCAGCGGTACGTCCGTGAGCTTCCGTATCGCCTCTACCACCAGTGGCCCGAAGGTGAGGTTGGGCACGAAATGCCCGTCCATCACGTCAAGGTGGATGTAGTCTGAAAAAGGCTCGACGTCAGCGATGGCTCCCCTGAGGGCGGAGAAGTCAGCGTTCAGGATCGAGGGAGCCAGTTTCACCCTGCGCTGCATTCTCTCACTCCCTCCAGGGGCTTCAAAGCGGACCGTTCCGAAAGATTATACTCTCTGGACTCCGGGCTTCCTTCATATTGCCGGGTGGGGGCCTGTACTCAGTAGCAGTACATGTTGCCATAGGGGCGATGCGAGAACGGGGAAAGCTTGGAGAACTCATCGGTCTTTACGCCAGAGAGGTCCATGCCGGCGTCAGCAGCGAATTCCTCCAGCAGGCCTTCCAGAAAACACCGGTCTTCCTCGTCAAGAGGGAACTGGCGCACCTCCTTGCCCAACTGGTCTTCGAACACCGGTCCGCGCAGGAAGATGTTCCCGCCGTGCATCCCGGTACCGAGGTAGTCGCCGGTGAGCGGCGGCTCTTCACCCAGGCCGAGGAGCACCATCACCCCTCCGGCCATGTACTCCCCGAAGAAATCACCCGCCCTGCCGCCGGCCACGATCACCGGCACCTGCTCTTTGTACGACTTCATATGTATCCCCACGCGGTATCCAACGTCGCCGGTGACGAACACCTTGCCTCCGCGCATGCCGTATCCGAGGACATCACCGGCGTGGCCTCTTACCACTATCTTCCCGCTGTTCATGGTATTGGCCACACCATCCTGGGCATTGTCGTTCACTATCACGGTCGGGCCGTCCATGAAGGCGCCCAGGTCGTTGCCGGCTACGCCGTTTATGATTATGGTCACGTCGTCGACCAGGCCATCGCCGATGTAGCGCTGCCCGTTGACCCCGTCCAGAATTATCTCGCGGTAGCCCTCGTCCACCAGCTCGCGCACCCTATGGTTGAGCTCACGGTAGTACACGCCGGTCGCGTCGACGGTGACCGACTTCAGCTCTTCCTCCCGCCCGGTTGCGGCCTTGCTCATCGCCACCCCTCTCACCTTCCCGCGGGCTTGACGTCGAGGATATCCATCGTGGTGGAATCCAGCCCCAGCGCGCGCAGCCTCTCCCTGTTTCCCCTGAGCGACTCCACAGCGTTCACGCCCAGCGCGCCCAGGACCTCCTTCAACTCCAGCGACCAGGCGTTGATGAGGTTCACCAACCTCTCAGCGCCCCAGTCGGGGTCCAGCCTGTCGGTAAGCTCGGGCCTCTGCGTGGCGATGCCCCAGGAACAGTTGCCCGTGTAGCACTTCTGGCAGAGCCTGCAGCCAAGTGCGATCAGCGCGGCGGTGCCCACTCCGACCGCGTCGGCACCCAGTGCTATGGCCTTGGCCACGTCGGCACTGGAACGGATGCCGCCCGCGGCGATGATCGACACCAGGTTCCTGATGCCTTCGCTGCGGAGCTGCTTGTCTACCACCGCTATCGCTATCTCCACCGGTATGCCGACGTGGTCCCGTATCACCGCCGGGCTGGCCCCGGTTCCGCCGCGGAACCCGTCGAGGTAGATTATGTCCGCCCCCGCGCGGGCGATACCGCTCGCTATGGCGGCCACGTTGTGGACCGTGGCAATCTTCACCGATACCGGCTTGTAGCCGGTCGCCTCCTTCAGGGCGTAGATCAGCTGCCGCAGGTCCTCTATGGAGTAGATATCGTGGTGAGGCGCCGGTGACAGGGCGTCGGTGCCCACCGGTATCATCCTCGTCCCGGAGACCTCGCGGCCGATCTTCTCGCCGGGAAGGTGCCCGCCTATGCCGGGCTTGGCCCCCTGCCCTATCTTTATCTCCACGGCCACGCCGGCGTTCAGGTAATCGGAATGCACTCCGAACCTGCCGGACGCGCACTGGACGATGATGTGGTCTGTGTAAGGGGTCAGCTCGGGGTGCAGCCCGCCCTCGCCGGTGTTCATTACCGTTCCCAGTTTCTCCGCCGCTATGGCGAGCGACTTGTGCACGTTCAGGCTGACGGAACCGTACGACATGCCGCTGAACATTATGGGTACGGCCAGCTCTACGTTGTTGCCTACCTCGGTCTGCAGGCGGAAGCCTCCGTTATCCGCGGACACTTCCAGGCGGTCCGGTTTCCTGCCCAGGAAAGTCTTGAGCTCCATGGGCTCCCGCAGAGGATCGATGGAGGGGTTGGTGACCTGGCAGGCGTCTATCAGGAGGTGGTCGAAGACGTTGAGCCAGGGAAGGTCGTTCCCCATTCCGGTCAGTATCATCCCCGAGCTCTGGGCCTGCTTCCAGATGGCCTTGCGGCGGTCAACCTCCCAGGACGGGTGCTCCTTGAAAGCAAGTGGGTTCCTGGTTATGGTTATTGCCTCCTCGGGGCAGAATACCACGCACCTGTGACAGGCCACGCACTTCGATGAATCCGCGGTGGTCATGTTCTGGAAATCAAACACACCGAAGCCGCAGTTGAGGATGCAGCGCTTGCACCTGCGGCACCTCTGATGGTCCACCTCGACCAGGAACTCGCTGGTCACCATGCTGCCGGCCATCACACATCACCCTTCAGCTCACCGATGACAGGCTGCCCGGCCTTGGGAGCCCATACCCTGTCGGGGCGGGGGCAGATCTGCCGAATCGCTGACTCCTCGCTGGAGACGTACAGGTAATCATCCTTGTAAGCGGCCACCAGGGGCCTTAGTTTTATACGGTCGTTCAGCCCTACCATCCCCCTCGAGTATCCCACTATCACCGCGAAAGGCCCGTTGACCAGCGCGCTCGAATAGGTCATCCTCAAGGCCTGTTCGAGAGCCTTGCGCTCCGGGTCGGCCTCGGAGTCGATATCTTTCCAGAAGGGGGCCGCAAGCACGCTGCAGGCGACTTCCAGCGGCAGCCGGTGCTTGCGAACCAGCAGGTCGAAGAGGTAGGCCATGACCTCTGTGTCGGTGAGCAGGGTGCACTCGTACCCGAACATCTCCAGGTAACGCTTGTTGATCCCGTAAGAGGATATCTCCCCGTTGTGCACCACGGACCAGTCGAGTATGTTGAACGGGTGGGCTCCACCCCACCAGCCGGGGGTGTTAGTGGGAAACCTGCCGTGTCCTATCCAGGTGTAGCCGTTGTACTCCTCCAGCCTGAAGAACTCACCCACGTCCTCCGCGAAACCCACCGCCTTGAACACCCCCATGTTCTTCCCGCTCGAGAATACGAAGGTGCCAGGAACGGTGGTGTTGATACTCATTACCAGCCTGACCATGAAATCGTCCGGCTCGATGGACTCCCGGGCCAGCTTCTCGCGGCGGGGCACCGCGAAGTAGCGCCGCAGCTCAGGCGCCTCCTGTATGGCGGGGACCGACCTTGTGTTTATCTCTTCGGCGGCTTCTATCTCCAGTTCGGACTCCAGCATCCCCTCGCAGGCGGACCTTCCTTCGGCGCCCTCGAACATGATATGTAGGGCGTAATGATCGCGGTGCTCGGGGTAGATGCCGTATCCGGCGAAACCCCCGCCCAGCCCGTTGCCCCGGTCGTGGATGACCCTCATGGACTCGATTATCACATTTCCGCCGAGGACCTTGCCGTCGCGGCTGATTATGCCCGAGAGGCCGCATGCTGCCGGCACTTTGCAGGTGTCGACCTGCCACTTGCTGTACTGGTCACCAAAAACCAATTCCATCATCCCTTGCTCTCGGCGCCTGCTCTCCAGCCCACACCCGCCGTGCGGTGGCGCCGATCAGTCATCTTTCACCCGCATGGTGCCTTCAAGGAGCCTCGCCAGTTCTTCGCCGCCGGTTTCGGGGGCCGGACCCAGCCCGAGCCTG
>JAGUWJ010000065.1 GCA_020062425.1 Actinomycetota bacterium | reverse complement strand
GAGCCGCCGCTCGAGCCGCCCGGCACGCGCTCCAGATCCCACGGGTTCCGCGTCGGACCGAAATAGGAGTTCTCGGTGGAAGAGCCCATAGCGAACTCGTCCATGTTGGCCTTACCCAGGGTGACGGTGCCCGCCTCGTTGACCCTCTCCACCGCGGTTGCGTCGTAGACAGGCCGGAAGTCCTCCAGCATGCGTGAGCCGCAGGTTGTCGGGAGGCCGCGCGTCGAGAGCACGTCCTTCACCGCCATGGGCACGCCCGCGAAGGAGCCCGCTTCCTCACTCCTCGAGAGCGAGTCGTCGATATCTCTTGCGCGCCCGCGTGCCTCGTCCGCGAAGACATTGATGAAAGCGTTCACGCTCTCTTCGACCTCGCTTATACGAGCGAGGAAGGCTTCAGTGACCTCGAGCGAGCTTGCCTCGCCGTCCCGTATGAGCTTCGCTATCGTAAGGGCTTCTTCAAACAGGATGTCCATGCAGCGCGTCCTTACACTATCCTGGGCACGCGGAACGCCCCCTCGCTCGCCCAGGGAGCGTTCGATGTTACCTCTTCGACCGGCAGTGACGGCCTCGTGACGTCATCCCTGAAGACGTTGGAGAGCGGTAGCGAATGGCTGGTGGGGGGCACTTCCGAGGTGTCCACCTCCGAGATTATCCTGGCGTGCTCCAGAACGTCGGAGAGCTGCTTCCGGTAAGTCTCTTTCTCTTCTTCGCTGAGGGCGAGACGTGCCAGCTTAGCCACGTGCTCTACGTCCTCAATGCTGATCGCCACGGTCCACCCCCGGTTATCGCATATCCGTCCACAGTCTGAATTAACCTTCCGGGGTCAGACCTCGGAAGGTGAATTTCAGGTACCCGCACCCGTAATCCGTTTGAACTCCGCCTCGTCTATGACCTGGACGCCCAGCTCGCGGGCCTTGTCTAGCTTCGAGCCGGGTTCCTCGCCCGCGAGCACGTAGTCCGTCTTCTTGCTGACGGAGCTGGTTACCCTGCCCCCGAGCTCCTCTATTATCTCCGAAGCCTCCTCGCGGGTGAATCCTTCCAGCGCACCGGTCAGGACAAACGTCTTTTTCTCCAGCGGGCCGCCGCGCCGGATAACCCTCGCTTCATCCGCCATACGTACACCTGCTTTGCGTAGCTTCTCGACGACGCTCAGGTTCTCCTGCTGGTCGAAGAAGAACGTCACGCTTTCGGCGATGCTCGGACCCACACCCTCCACCGCGATCAGCTGCTCTTCGCTCGCCGAACTTATCGCGTCCACCGAGGGGAACTCTTTCGCCAGCACCTGGGCCATGTGCGCTCCGACGTGCCTGATACCGAGCCCGTAGAGCAGCCTCCAGAAGGGCCTGTCGCGCGCGGCGTCAATCGCGTTCATAAGGTTTTCCACTGATTTATCTTTGAAGCCTGGAAGCTGGTTAAGGTGCTCGCGCGTTACGAAGAATATGTCACCAACGTCGGCGATGAACCCTTTTTCGAGCAGCAGCGAGATGGTGACCTCACCCAGCCCGTCGATGTCCATGGCGCCCCGTCCGGCGAAATGAGCGATGCGCCCGAACGTCTGTGCCGGGCATGCTATGTTGACGCAGCGGGTCGCCGCTTCCCCCTCCTCGCGCTCCACCTTGGAGTTGCACACCGGGCACCGCGCCGGCATCTCGAAATGGCTCGCCCCGCGGGGCCTCTTATCGGTCACCACCTTGACTATCTCAGGTATAACGTCGCCGGCCTTGCGCACGATGACGGTGTCTCCCACCCGCACGTCCTTGCGCTTTACCTCGTCCTCGTTGTGGAGGGTGGCATGGGTCACGGTGGAGCCGCCCACGAAGACGGGCTCCATCACCGCGACGGGTGTGAGCACGCCGGTGCGCCCGACGCTCACCAGTATCCTCTCCACCCTGGTGGTCTTCTCTTCGGGGGGAAACTTGAAAGCGATGGCCCAGCGGGGGCTCTTGCTGGTCGCCCCGAGCGCCGCCTGCTGGACGCGCGAATCCACCTTCACCACTACACCATCTATCTCGTATTCGAGCTCGCGGCGCTTCTCCTGCCAGGTGAGGCAGTAATCGGCCGCCTCCTCGATGGTGGGATACCCGGCATTGTGCTCGCCGAGCCTGAAACCGAGCTCCCGCAGGTAGTCCAGCTCCTCCGAGTGATGTTGCGGTATTTCCCCCGTCGAGAACGCAACGCCGAAAGTGACCATGCTCAGGCTGCGGCTGGCGGTCACCGCCGGGTTGAGTTGACGAAGGCTGCCCGCCGCCGCGTTGCGCGGGTTGGCGAACACCGGTTCCCCTTTTTCCAGCCGCTCCTTGTTCAGGTTCTGGAACGAAGCTTCCGGCATGAAGACCTCGCCTATAACCTCGATGAGCGTGGGGGGCTTGTCGCTCAACAGCTTGAGCGGCACCGCGGGCACGGTTCGCAGGTTGGGGGTTATGTCCTCGCCGACCTCCCCATCCCCGCGCGTGGCGCCCTTTGTGAAGACGCCGTCCTCGTATGTCAGCGCGACCGCGACCCCGTCCATCTTGAGCTCGCAGACGTACTCCACGCTGCTGGAGCGGCCGCCGAGGCCGCGGCCTACACGTTCGGCGAACGCCTTCAGCTCATCCGCGTTGAAGGCGTTGTCCAGGCTGAGCATGCGCCCCCTGTGCCGCACCGGGGTAAAACCCTCTGCCGGCGGAGGCCCCACTCTCCGGGTGGGCGAATCCGCCGTGACCAGCAGGGGGTACTCCTCCTCTATGTCCAGTAGCTTCCGGTATAGCTCATCGTACTCCGCGTCGCTTATGACGGGATCATCCAGGCTGTAATAGCGGTAAGTGTGGTAGTTCAGCTCCTCGCGGAGCTTCCTCGCCTCAGCTTTAACGCTTGCGGGGATTACCTTTTTCGACACTGGAACCTTCCATGGTAAGCGCCTGCAAACGCTATGATATCAATCAGGCACACAAAGATGAAAAATTCACCTTTTGCTGTCTGACCCCAGATGGTGAATGTTAGAGTTTGCGGAGATCGGCCGGTGGCCAGAAGATGAACAGGGCCTTACCCACGACATTGCCCTGCTCGACAGGCCCGAAGGTGCGGCTGTCGTAGGAATGCCCCTCGTTGTCGCCCATGACGAACAGCTTGCCGTCGGGGACCAGCTCGGTAACAGGCTGTGGAGGGGTCTTGCTGCTCTTGTAGCGAAACTGGTCGTTCACAACCACCTCGCCGTTCCCCATATAGAGCTTGTCGCCGGAGATGGCAACAACCCTCTTTATTAGCATCTCGTTTGTGCCGGCGAGGTCGCGGAGAACCACCACGTCCCCCCTGTCGGGGGTGGTGTTCCCCCTGTAGGGTACGACGAACACACGGTCTCCGTCGGAAAGCGTGGGAAACATCGAGGAGCCGTGGACTATGTAAGGTCGCCCGATGAAGACCAGCGCCAGGAAGATGAGCAGGAGTATGAGGAACGGGATGAGCATGATCGCGCTCCACCCCGCGAGGCCGAGCTTCTTCAGGGTATCGTTCCCGTCCCCGCCTTCCGGCGCGGGCAGGAGCGGCCCCTGGGGCCTCAGTATTATCGGCTCTCTCTGGCCGGTCTGCGGCGGGACACCGGGCGCTCCACTGCCGTAACCCGGTGGGACGCTCCGTCCATCCCACCCGCCACCGCTGGTCTGGTATCTCAAAATCGCGTCTTTCCACTCACGAGAAGATGATAGCATTTGCGACTTACGTCTCTATTGAGCACCGTCAAGGTCACCGCATGTCCAACCCCGTAGGTCAGCACAGCTCCACCGCTCCCCATGCACCTACGGACCCGCCGATGACGACGACCGCTCCCATTACCTCCGGATGCTGCGACGCTCCCTTTAACGCATCGGCAATATCATCAGGAGTCCGTACCCGGTTGCCTATAGCCGTGGCTGCGGCATCCGCCAGCGTGGCCGTGCGCGCGAGTACCGCCACCGCATCCGCCTGTCCGAAAGAGACAGACGGGCCCACTGTCGCGCTGGATGTGCACAGTCCAACCCCGTTCTCGGTTACCTCCACTGCTATGTCTATCCCCGATGGCGCCGAGGCCACAGGGAATACCCGGGCCCGCCTGGTGCCCCAGCCCGCCATGAACACGTCCCCGCCGTTCTCGACGATGACCTGAGAGGATTTCCCGAGCAGGTCGGTTCCCACATGCTGGGCTACGGCTCCCGCTACGGCCGCCATCGGCCCGACCTCGAAGATCTCCGCCGCCTCGCCCATATCTCTCACGATGCCGGGTGCGTCGCCGGTCACCGGCACAGGCCGGAACGACTCGGCGAACGTCGTGTGCATAGCGACATACTCCTCGAGCTCAGTACGGTGTACAGCGAGCGATTCCAAAGCCTCCCCGGAGAGGTCAGTGAGCGCGCATACAAGGAGGTCGCTCTCCCCGATGCCGACCCGCCGGCACACCAGATCGGCAGGCTCTATCACCATCCTGTACTGTCTCTCCAGGTACGGTTCCTCACCCTTCAACAGCGCCTCACCACTCCCGTCCGCCGTTCCGTGGCCACAGGGCGTATTCTACCGTACCAGAATTGACATCAAACATGGATGAACGGTTGTGGATGATGGAATATAATTACGCTGGATGGAATTTGAGATGCAGGTCGAGAAGGCGTTTCAGCGAACCGCCCTTCATCTTCAGATAATGTCTGCAGGTCCATCTGAGTATTACAGCTAGTCGCGATCAGGCTGCACGGGGGGATGCAGTTTTGCGCCCTGCCGCGCGCGGATCCCGGATTGGAGGATGGATGGAACACGAATGCACTTGCTCTACCAAGTTCGCCGACGTGGACGACCTACGGCCCCTCGAGGAGATAATCGAGCGCTACGGCTCCGAGAAAGGCGCCCTCATCCCTCTTCTGCAGGAAGCGCAGGACGCCTACGGCTACCTCGACGAGAAGATAATGCGCGAGATAGCCAAGCGCGCCGGCTACCAGTTCAGCCAGGTGTTCGGGGTAGCGACCTTCTTCGCGCAGTTCAGGCTGAAGCCCATCGGCGAGTACCTCATCAAGGTCTGCCATGGCACGGCGTGCCACGTGGCCGGCGCGACCCAGATAACCGACGAGGTAGCGAACCAGCTCGGCATCAAGGAGGGCGAGACCACGCCCGACAACAAGTTCACGCTCGAGTCGGTCATGTGCCTGGGCGCATGCGCGCTCGCCCCGATCATGGTGGTGGGCGACGACACCCACGGAAAGCTCAAACCTACCAGCATCAAGAAGGTCCTGAAGCATTACGCCGGCCCCTCAGGCTCTCAAGCCTCCGAAGGGGATGATGCCGAATGAGCGGCAACGGCAACGGACACGCTTACAAGGTGGTGCTGGGGTACGGCACCTGCGGCATCGCCGCCGGCGCCACGGCCGTCAAGGAAGCGCTCGAACAGGAAGTCGAGAGCGGTGGATACGACGTGGACCTCGACATCGCCGGATGCATGGGGCTCTGCTTCAAGGAGCCGGTGGTGGAGATATTCGACCGCGACGGCTGCTCGGTTGTCTACGGCGACATCACCGCCAAGAAGGTCCCCCAGCTCCTGGAGGAGCACGTGGGCAAGGGCCAGGTCATCGAGGACTGGGTGGTCAAGAAGAGCGAGGACCCCAACGCCTGCGACGGGGACTTCCTGGCGAACCAGCTCAGGGTCGTCTTACGCAACTGCGGGAAGATAAATCCCGAGAGCATCGAGGAGTATATAGAGATAGGAGGCTACGAGGCGGCCAGGAAGGCGCTCACCTCCATGACTCCCGAGGAGGTCATCGACGAGGTCTCCACCTCCGGCATCCGGGGCAGGGGCGGCGCCGGCTTCCCCACGGGCACCAAGTGGGGATTCGCGCGCAAGTCTCCCGGGGACGAGAAGTACCTCATCTGCAACGCGGACGAGGGTGACCCCGGTGCGTTCATGGACCGCAGCGTGCTGGAGGGCGACCCGCACACCGTGCTGGAGGGGATGATACTGGCCGGGTTCGCTATCGGGGCGCGCCAGGGTTACATCTACTGCCGCGCGGAGTACCCTCTCGCCCTAAAGCGACTGGACATCGCTATCGAGGAGTGCCACCAGAAGGGATTCCTGGGCGAGAACATCTTCGGGAGCGACTGGAGCTTCGACGTGAAGGTCAAGAAGGGCGCAGGCGCGTTCGTCTGCGGCGAGGAAACGGCCATGATGGCCTCAATCGAGGGGCAGCGCGGCATGCCCAAGCCCCGGCCCCCGTTCCCGGCGAACTCCGGCCTGTGGGGCAAGCCCACCAACATCAACAACGTGGAGACGTTCGCCGCCATCCCCTGGATAATCGCCGAAGGAGGCGAGAAGTACGCCGACATAGGCACCGAGAAGAGCAAGGGCACCAAGGTGTTCTGCCTGGCTGGCAAGGTCAGGCGCACCGGCCTCGCCGAGGTGCCGATGGGCTATACGCTCCGCCAGGTCATCTTCGACGTGGGCGGCGGCATCGCGGGCGGGCGCGAGTTCAAGGCCGTGCAGATGGGAGGGCCCTCAGGCGGCTGTCTGCCTGCGGAGAAGCTCGACACCCAGGTCGACTACGACCAGATAACCGCTGCCGGCGCCATCATCGGCTCCGGCGGGATGATAGTCGCCGACAACCGCACCTGCATGGTGGACCTCGCCCGCTACTTCCTCTCCTTCACCCAGGACGAGTCGTGCGGGAAGTGCACCCCCTGCCGCATCGGCACCAAGCGTATGCTGGAGATACTGGAACGCATATGCGAGGGCAAGGGCGAGCCTGAAGACATCGAGAAGCTCCAGATCCTCGCGGGCGACATCAAGGACGCGAGCCTCTGCGCGCTCGGCGGTACGGCACCGAACCCGGTGCTGACCACTTTGAGGTACTTCAAGGACGAGTACGAGGACCATATCCTCAACCACAAGTGCGCCGCGGGCTCCTGCCCGGCGCTTATTACGCTCTACATAGACGCTGAGACGTGCACCGGCTGCGCGGCATGCGTAAAAGTATGCCCGACCGACGCCATAACAGGAGAGAAGAAAGAGCCGCACGTGATAGACGCGGAGGCCTGCATAAGGTGCAAGATGTGCCTGTCTAGGTGCCCGTCAGAATCGATAATCGCCGAATAACTTACGTTGGGGTTCCGTTGGTGTCAGGCACCAACGGAAGTCTGGGGAGGCAGTAAACGGGAAAATATTAGTACCGACCGTATCGACTGGAGGTAGTAAGTGGAACAGATAAAGGTGGAGATCGACGGGTTGGCCTGCGAGGCGCCCAAAGGCTCCACGATACTCGATATCGCCAGGGCGAACGGGATAGACATCCCCACGCTCTGTTACGACCCGCGGCTCTCCCCTTACGGCGCGTGCAGGCTGTGCCTGGTCGAGGTGGAAGGCGCCCGAGCCCTTCTCCCCGCCTGCTGCGCCAAGGCCGACGACGGCATGGTCATCCAAACCACCAACGAGAAGCTCGAGCGCATCCGCAAGACCCTGGTCGAGCTTCTGGTGAGTGACCACCCCATGGAGTGCCAGGGATGTAGTAAGTCGGGCCGCTGCGAGCTGCAGAGGCTCGCCGACAAGTACGGCATCACCGAGTCGAGCTTCACCGGAGAAGTGCACGAGTACGACCTCCACCGCGAGAACCCGTTCGTGATGCGCGACTACAACAAGTGCATCATGTGCGGCCGCTGCATCCGCATCTGCCGCGAGGTGCAGGGTGTCGGAGTTTATGACTTCGTGAACCGGGGGTTCAAGGCCGTCCCCGGCACCCCCTACGACAGGCCCATGCAGGAGACGCCCTGCGAGTTCTGCGGCCAGTGCATCTCCACATGCCCCACGGGCGCCATCAAGGCCCGCCCATACGAAGATTTCGGCCGCGTCGCCGCGCTGGATATGCTCCGCAACGCATGCGCCTACTTCAAGATGCCCGAAGAAGACATGATGAAGGCTCTCGGCCTCGAGAGCTGGGTAACCCGCACCACCTGCGCCTACTGCGGCTGCGGCTGCCAGCTCGACATCCACGTAATAGACAACAAGATAGTGGAGATTACCTCGCCCGTGATGGTCGGCTCAGGACAGGGCAACCTCTGCGTGAAGGGACGGTTCGGCTACGACTTCGTATCCAGCTCGGAGCGCCTGACCAGGCCCCTCATCAAGAAAAAGGGCAAGTTCGAGGAGGCCGAGTGGGACGAGGCGCTAAGCTTAGTCGCCAAGAAGCTCGGCGACACAAAGAAGAAGAGCGGCCCCGACTCGATCGGCGTGCTCTCGAGCGCCCGCGCCACCAACGAGGACAACTACCTCATCCAGAAGTTCGCGAGGGCGGTGATAGGCACAAACAACGTCGACCACTGTGCCCGATTGTGACACGCTCCCACTGTCGCCGGTCTGGCGAAGACGTTTGGTTCGGGAGCGATGACCAACACCATGGACGACATCGAGACCGCTAAGGCCATCCTGGTCATAGGTTCGAACACCACCGAGTGCCACCCCATAATCGGCCTCCGCATAAAGAAGGCCGTCATGCAGAACGACTGCAAGCTCATCGTCGCCGAGCCCAAGCACATCCGCCTGTGCTATTACGCGGATAAGTGGCTCCAGCTCAAGCCGGGCACCGATGTCGCTCTCATCAACGGCATGATGAACGTGATGGTCGAAGAGGGCCTGGCCGATGACCCTTTCATCAACGACCGCTGCGAGTGCGACCGCTATGACGAGTTGAAGGCGATGCTGAAGGATTACACTCCCGAGAAGGTCTCGGAGATAACAGGCGTGCCGGCAGACGACATCCGCGAGGCTGCACGCACGTTCGCCAACGCAGATAACGCCGCCATAATCTACGCCATGGGCATAACCCAGCACACCACCGGCACAGACAACGTCATGACGCTCGCCAACCTCGCGATGATGACCGGAAACATCGGCAAGCCCGGCACCGGCGTGAACCCGCTTCGCGGCCAGAACAACGTACAGGGCGCCTGCGACGTGGGGGCGCTCCCCAACGTGCTGACCGGTTACAAGCCGGTCACCGACCCCGAGACACGCGAGAAGTTCGAGAAGGCCTGGGGCGTGAAGCTCCCCGAGGAGCCGGGCCTCACCGCTACAGAGATGATGAGCGCGGCCGCCGAGGGGAAGATCAAGGCCATGTACATCGTGGGCGAGAACCCGATGCTCTCAGACGCCAACCTCCACCACGCGGAGAAGGCTTTGAAGAACCTCGACTTCCTGGTGGTGGAAGACATCTTCCTCACCGAGACCGCCCAGCTCGCCGACGTTGTGCTGCCGGCGGCGTCTTTCGCCGAGAAGGAGGGCACCTTCAGCGCGACCGACCGCAGGGTGCAGAGGGTGCGCAAAGCGCTCGATGCCCCCGGAGAGGCCCGCCCAGACAACGAGATCGTGGCCGACCTCGCAAAACGTATGGGCTACGAGATGGCAAACGTGGAGCCCGCCGCGGTGATGGACGAGATTGCGAGCCTCACCCCGCAGTACGGCGGCATCAGCCACGCCAGGCTGGACGCACTCCCCGATGGAGAGAGACTGCACTGGCCGTGCCCGGATGCCGACCACCCGGGGACGCCCATCCTCCACACCGAGGTCTTCACCAGGGGCAAGGGATGGTTTGCCCCCGCCGAGTGGCAGGCCCCGGCCGAGCAGCCCGATAAGGAGTACCCGCTCACGCTTACCACGGGGCGCGTGCTCTGGCAGTACCACACCGGGACCATGACCCGCAAATCTGACGGCATAAACGAGATTGACCCGCACGGCCACGTCTGGATAAGCCCGGACGACGCCGAGAAGTACGGCGTAGAGAACGGTAAGAAAGCTGTCGTGACCACCCGGCGCGGGGATATCGACATCGAAGCGATGGTCACCGAGCGCGTCCCGAACGGGGTCATCTTCATCCCGTTCCACTACGTCGAGTCGGCCGCCAACATATTGACGAATGACGTGGTGGACCCCGTCAGCAAAGTGCCAGAATTCAAAGTAAGCGCCGCTAAAGTAAAAGCAAAGTAGAATTCACCTTCTGAGGTCAGACCCCAAAAGTTGAACATTCACCGGGAGTTGACATGGCGGAAGCAGCCGAGCAAGCTCAAGAAGACGTCAAGATAGTCGCCTTCCTCTGCAACTGGTGCTCTTACGCCGGCGCCGACCTCGCCGGAGTCTCGCGCATGCAGTACCCGCCGAACGTCCGCGACATCAGGGTCATGTGCACAGGCACCATCTCGCCTCACATGGTGCTGAAGACGTTCCAGGAAGGCGCTGACGGGGTTCTCATCGCGGGCTGTCACATCGGAGACTGCCACTACGGCAAGGGCAACTACATGACCGCCAAGCGCTTCAGGGTCATCAAAGACCTGCTCGCGAGTCTGGGAATCGACGAGCGCCGCATCAGGCTGGAGTGGGTCAGCGCGGCCGAAGGCGCCAAGTACCAGGAGACCATCACCTCGTTCACCGAGCAGGTCAGAGCCGCCGGCAAGTCACCGCTGGCGAAGGCCGGTAAGCGATGAAGGAAGCCCTGCAGAAAGCTGTAAGAGAGGCGCTCGAGTCCGGAAAGGCAAAAGCGACAGTCATCCTCGTCGAGAAGGACGGCGAGCTCATGCCGAGACTCGTCACGAAGCCGGACGACCCCGCCATCGACTCGCTCTACTCGGGAGACAGGCGCTACCCCACCGCATCGTTCGTGGTGATGCTCCAGCCAGTCATCACCGGCGACATCGCCGTGCCTGTCCGCGAGTGCGACCGCAGGATGCTCTTCGAGCTATCCAAGCGTAACCAGGTCGACCTCGAGCGCCTCGTCCTGCTCGGCACCCCGTGCACCCAGGAGGTCGCCGACGCCTGCGGCTGCGACCACCCCTTCACCGCCGACGACATCGCAATCGCGCCCTCCCTTGCATCTCCGGCAGATCCCCTCCCCTTGCCTGAGGCGCTCCAAAGCAATGACCCGGCCGAGAAGCTCGCCTTCTGGATGGGTGAGTTCGAGCGCTGCATCAAGTGCATGGGCTGCCGCAACGTCTGCCCGATGTGCTTCTGCAACGACTGCGCCCTCGATAACCTCGACCTCGTGAGCGCCGAGTCGAAGCCCCCCGAGATACCTATCTTTCATCTCATCCGCGCCGTGGACATGGCAGACCGCTGTGTAGACTGCGGGATGTGCGAAGCCATCTGCCCCGCCGAGATACCACTGCGCCAGCTTTACCGCCAGGCCCGCCAGATCGTCAAAGACGCCTTCGGCTACGAACCCGGCGTGAGCGAGGAGAAGAGCCCCGTCGAGATGCTCGGCGAACCCACCGAACTCGCCGGCATGGAAGAGGGCTTCAGAACAGGTCAAATTCCCGCTGAATAGGACTTGGTGACCGAGTTAATCTCTAATCAGAGTGTCTATAAACCTGAGTTTGCTTGAAAACCTTCCGAAATGCCCGCTGCTATACTAGCGGTGGCCTGAGTAACACTGGCAAGGCGGCTTGCTATGGATATCACCTCACCGCAGAAGAGAAGCGAGCTTATGGCTCGCATACATAATAGAGACACTATGCCCGAGATGATTGTAAGAAGACTCGTGCATTCTATGGGTTATCGTTACCGCCTTCACCAGAAGAAACTCCCAGGGTCTCCAGATTTGGTATTTCCGTCGAGAAACAAGGTTATTTTCGTGCATGGTTGTTTCTGGCACCTGCACGACTGCGCCAATGTTCGGTTCCCGAAGTCCAGATTGGACTTCTGGGTGGAGTTGATATTGCCCCGCTTCCACCGACACCTTTACTTCAGACAGCAGCGGCCGCTGCCGTCTGCTCCTTCCCCATCAGCATCTTCTCATAATCCGCCGGGCTCTTGT
>JAGUWJ010000112.1 GCA_020062425.1 Actinomycetota bacterium | reverse complement strand
TCCAGGGCGCCGCCGGGACCGAGCTTACCGTGGACGGGCGGGGGTTCGGCGCCACCAGGGGAACCTCCACAGTGAGGTTCGGCTCGATCGCGGCAACCGAGTACACCTACTGGTCCGACACCAGGGTGAAGTGCAAAGTGCCCGCCGCGGCCCCCGTCGGAAACGTCCAGCTCACAGTGGTCACCGGGTTCGGCACCTCCAACCAGGAGCCGTTCGCGGTGCTGTCGAGCAGCATCAACGTCACTTCAATAACACCAAACGCAGGTACCCAGGGCACGACGGTCAACGTGACGAACCTGGCGGGTAGCAATTTCACGGACAATCCGGTGGTCTGGATCGAGCAGGGCGCAACCAGGCTGGACTCCACCAACGAGGTGAAAGTCTCCTCCACCCAGATAACGTGCACAATCACACCGGGGACGTCGCAGCCGACCGGCGCGTACGATGTGGTGGTTTCGAACTCGACGGGCACCCAGCAGGGCAGGTTGACAGGAGGCTTCACCGTTAATGCCTCCAGCGGCAGCTGTGGAACAGGCGCGGTGACCGCGCTTCCGCTGTTCGGCTTGATGATGGGCCTCATGGTGCTGGTCGGGGCGAGGTCGCGTGAGCGGTCGAAAGAGCTGGGGCTTTAACGGACAAGAACCTGTAGATGGACGCCGGCGGGCTCAACCCCGCCGGCGTCAGTCTTCGAATACGGGAACCGTGAAATAGAAACTCGAGCCACGGCCGACTTTGCTCTCGACCTGTATGGTGCCTCCGTGCGCTTCCACTATGGCCTTGGTGATGGATAGCCCCAGGCCGGTCCCTTCTTTTTCGTCATCAGGGCCGCGAACTTTCACAAAGCTGGTGAATATCGAGCGGAGCTGGGAGCGGGGTATGCCGCAACCCGTGTCGGACACGCGCACTTCTATGAGACCGCCTTCAACCTCGCGCGCGGAGACGCTTATGGTGCCTTCATCGGTGTACTTCAGCGAGTTGGACAGCAGATTCAGCAGTGCCTGCGAGACTCGGCCTGGGTCACCATAGGCTGTCGGCAACTCGCGGTCCAGGTCCATTTCCACGCAAAGGCCTTTCTCGTTCATCGAGTTCGAGACCATGGCTGAGGTCTCCTCGATAAGCGTGCCTATGTCGAAGCCCTGCATGTTCAGCGTGAGTGTGCCAGCGTCCACGCTTGCCAGGTCCAAGAGGTTTCTTGCGAGCGAGCTCAATCGCTCGATGGAGAGAGAGAGGATGTCGAACGAGCGCTTCTGCTCCTCGTCGAGAGAGCCTCTTGTCTCCTTTGCCAGGACGTCAAAGCCGAGCTTGAGAGAGGTAAGCGGCGTGCGCAGCTCGTGTGCTGCGACTCTGATGAAATCGAGCCTGGCGCTCTCGAGGCGTTTGAGTTCTGTCACATCGTTAACGATGCCGACAACGTACTCGACCTCGCCGTGTTCATTCTTCAGGGGAACGCGTAGTATCCGCAGGTCGTGTGACCCGCCGCGCGCGTCCTTGACGTCGGTAACATCGGTCTCCACAGGCATCCCTTTTTCGAGGACCTGCCTCTCTGCGTCCATTCCTTCGCGGGCTACATCAGGGGGGACTAATCCATCGGTGGTCTTGCCAAGCAGGATCTCGCGCCTGAGGCCTGCGAGCTCGCACAAGGTCCGGTTGACGTGGACGAAGCGCATGTCCCGGTCTTTGATATAGATAGGTTCGGTGATGTTGTCGATCACGTTCTCCAGGAAGCTCGAGTGCTTCTTGAGTTCCTCCTGCGCCCTCTCCAGGCTCTCGAGGCGGCCACGCTCCGCGAGCACCTGCTCTGCAGCCAGCTTAGCCTCGCGCTCCGCCCTGAACATCCTGAGCGTATCCCGCATGTCGTGCAGGGCCACCACAGAACCGGTCACCCTTCCGCTGCGCCTCCTGATGGGCTGGATGCTGACGGTAACCGGTATACGCGCGCCTCTATCATCGACGCAGAAGCTCGCCTCTCCGGCGAAGAACCCGTCGTCTCCGGCCGTTCCCAGCGTGTAAGGCTCCAGCAGGTCTTCGATGAAGCCCCCAGCGATATTGGATGCGGGGCGGCCGATCATCTCCTCAGCCGCGGGATTGATTCTCTCGATGCGCCCTTCGGAATCCGTTATGAACACGGCTTCCCTTATCTTGTCTATGATCGATCCTCCCAGATAGGAGTCAACAGTCGACATGAGGTCATAGCTGAGTACGGCGTATGCGGTGACAAAGGCCATCACTACGCCGGCCGCCTGGGAGCTGACCGGCAGCTGCCTGTTCAGCAGGGGTACCGCTATATCGGTGAAGAGTCCGGTCGCCACCGGAATAACAGCCGCGACCAGCGTCAGCATGAGAGCGTACCTGACGTGCTCAGATGTCGCCCGCCGCCAACCGTAAGCCAGCACTGCGATGCCCAGCAACAGAAGAAAGGCAATATAGAGCTTGGAGGCGAGCCGCAGGGTGCCACTCACCTCCTGGTACCCGGCGTACCGCGAGATGACGAAGTCCTCGAAGATGAGGGAAGTGAACCAGCTCATGAAAAGAAGGACAAGACTCAACGCGTAGACACAGGCGAGGAGCACCCTGATGCGCCTCCCCGTCTTCAATCCCGCCAGCACTATCGCGAAGTGAAGGAATACGGCGCCAACAAGGCACCAGCCGACGCTCGCCACGCCGGCTCCGATGAATGCCTGAGACCGGTTGTCGGCGTTCCGCATGATGAACTCTCCAAGCGCCCAGAAGCTCAAGGTCACCATGGTCAGCGTGAAGAGCCGGTTCGCCCGGGCGCGCGGGTTCCTGGTTATGACCAGTATGCTCACGAGAACGTACGCCAGGAGGGAGAAAAGCGGTTGGACCTCGTATAACGTTATCATGCTGTCATCACCGCGTTACCGGTAAAGGCGTCCAACCGCCTCACCCCTGGCTACCTGCGACGCTCGGAAGAGTCGCCGCCACGAGCTTCCTCTGCATGCGGTTATTTTACTACACCTGTGGGACGCGCCGGCGGTGGAGCCGTCCGGACACTAAGCCTCTTCCGGTCTCATTCGAGACCGGAAGAGTCGCACCGGCAAGGTTTTCCAGTCAGTTTTCCGCTCATGAGGTTCCCGGCCATAATCGGAGCGTCGACCGCGGCGGAGTAAGGAGGCGCGTAGGCGAGGTCCAGGTGCTCCAGGTCGGAGGTGGTCATTCCAGCGGCAGTGCACACCGCGAAGACGTCCAGCCGCTTGTCAGCGCCGGAGGCGAGGCCGCCTACCACCTGAGCGCCGAGTACGCGGCCACTGGGGGAATCACAGATGATCTTGAGCGCCATCCCGCCGCCGGAGGGGTAATATTCGGGGGTGTCCCGGGCCTCGAAGGAGACGGAGACCGGTTCGAAACCCGACTCGCGCGCATACGCCTCGTCGAGCCCGGTGCGGCCCACCGTGAGGTCGAAGCATTTCACGATGGAAGTGCCTACCACGCCCGGGAAATCGACCGGCGCCCCGAACATGCTGTCGGCGGCGGCGCGGGCCTGCTTGCGCGAAGTGGAACCGAGCGGTATCCATGTCTCCGAACCGGTTATTGCATCGAAGGTGACGGCGCAGTCACCGGCGGCGTAAACACCTTCTATGTTGGTGTGCATGCCCTCGTCGACCTTTACGGCTTCCCTGGCGCCCAGCTCCACGCCAGCGGACCGCGCGAGTTCGGTGGCAGGACGGATGCCTATTGCCAGCAAGGCGATGTCGCAGTCGAGGGAGCCCTCAGTGGTCTCTATGCGCCTCAGGGTGCCGTTGCGGTCGGCCTCCATTCCTTCCAGGCCCTCCCCTAAACGGCACTCCACACCCTCGCTTTCGAGTTTCTCGAGTACTCTCGACGAGAGCTCAGGGTCCATATACGGCATGGGAGCCACGGCGGTGTCCACCACTGTTACTGCCAGGCCGAGCCTCCGGAACGACTCGCACATCTCCATCCCTACCGGCCCCGCCCCGACTATGACCGCCCTGCGTGGAGCCCTGTCCCTGATGAACGACTTGATGCTTATGGAGTCAGAGAGCTGACGGAGCACAAAGCACCCCTCCAGGTCCACACCTGCGACGGGAGGCACGAAAGCGCTCGCGCCGGTGGAGAGAAGGAGCACGGTGTATTCGTCGCGGAATTCCCGACCGCTTTCCAGGTCCCGTACCAGGACCGTCCTGTTACCGGCGTCTATCTCGATGACCCTGTGTCCGGTAAGTACATCAACCTCGTTCTTCTCACGGAACTCCTCCGGCGTGCGGGCTATGAGGTCGCGGTGGTCAGCGGTCACGCCGCTGATGTAGTAGGGCATACCTCAGCCGGCGTAAGAGACGAACTCCCCCTTCTCGTAGACGGTTATGCTGGCGTCTGGGCAGCACCGGCGCGCTCTGGTCGCGGCGGAGGTGCCGGCCGCAACACCCCCTACAACTATCAGCTTATCCATTGACACACCTTTCTCCGGGCGGGCTCAAGGTGCATGCTTCAGCGCGGGTGACCTCGAAATCCCGGGATACGTGTCGCCGGCATCACGGGAACTCGAACGGCTCGAAACGCTCCGCCGGCACCTTGCAGATGGGGCATACCTCCGGCGGCCCCGGCCTGGCACAGAGGTAGCCGCACACCTTGCACCTCCAGACGCGTACGCCACCGGACTTCTCTGGTTCCGGCGCCTTCGCACCGGCGGCCTCCTGGGTCACTTCCGGCCTCCTCTCAGGAATGGACGTGACTTCCGTCTCACCGTCCAGGACACGCCTGGACACGTACAGGCCTCAGTAACAGGTGTCGTACTCGACCACGTCCTGGTCCCGGTAATCGCAGGGGCATATTATGTCGAGGTCGGCCTCCTTGTTCCCGCCGGTGAGCCGGCAGGGGCACAGCGGGTAGCCGTACCGCTCGGTGTTTGCCAGGAGCCCTTCCACCAGCTCCGAGGTGAACTTCTCGTCCGGGTTCAGGTGGTAGCCCGCGGCCTCGGCGTCGCGCGTGAGCTTCTCCCGGAGTTCAGTCGCGTCCATCAAGGACCTCCAGTGTTCAAAGGAGCTTCTCCTTCCAGTCAGCCTCTGTGAACCCGACCAGGACATCTCCATCGTCGATGACCAGGGTGGGGAAAGACCGCCGGGGGTTGTACTTCTCGGTCTCCTTCATAACGTCAGCCCGTTCGTCACCCTCCAGCTGGTCCACGTAGACGAAACGGTAGCTGATGTCGTTCGCTTCCAGGAAATCGCGGGCGTGGCGGCAGTGAGGGCAGGTGCTGAGCGCGAAGAGCACCAGGTCGTGGTCCTTGACCGAGCCCTCGATCTCCTCGAGGCAGTCCAGTTCTATCATGTGTGATCACTTCCTTTTCGAGTGGAACGTCTTGTTATCGACCTCTTATTTGATAGAGAGGCTTGATTCCCTGCAGGGTAGCGTCCGGGGGACCGCCGCGTCACATGAGCAAGGTCATGAGACCCGGGGCATTGAAGTTAATTTAATCGGCGAAATCTCCGAAGCATAACATGTCGGGAGCGCTCCAGAACGAGCGCTCCAGAATAAGAGACGGGAGCTGATGGTGAACGGGTCCGGCGACCCTCCAGGGGGGGCGTTCGAGAACGGCGAACTTCATAACCTGCTCTCTGAGGCGAGCATGGAAGCCCTCGCTGTGCACCGCCGCGGCGTGGTACTGGTAGCCAACTCGGTCTTCTGCGACCTGTTCGGTTATGAACCCTCCGAGGTGGTGGGGATGCAAGGCCAGGACTTCTCTGCGCCCGAGCACCGCCACGTCATCGACGAGAGCCTTCGTTCCCCGATTGAGGAAACGTTCGAAGTGTTCGCTTTGAAGAAGGATGGGACCCGGTTCCCGGCCGAGGTGCGGGGAAAGGCCGTCTTCTTCAAGGGGCGGAAGGTCCAGGTCGTCTCTATCCGCGACCTGACGGAACAGAAAAAGGTGGAGCAGGCCTTGAGGGGCGCTGAGGCCCAGTACCGCGAGATGTTCGAGAACGCGGCGGACGGGTTCTACCAGAGCACCCCGGAGGGCAAGTTCCTGACGGTCAATCCCGCCATGGCGGAGATATGGGGGTACCGCAGTCCACAGGAGATGATCGACGATATCGACGATGTCGCGCAGAGGTACGTCGAGCCGGGGCTCAGGGAAGAGCTCAAGCGCCTGCTGGAGGAGAGGGGATCGGTCAACGGCTTCGAGGTCGAGATCTACTCGCGTACCGGAGAGAAAGTCTACACCTCCCTGAGCGCGCGCGAGGTGAGGAGCCCCGAGGGCGAGCTGCTCTACTACGAGGGCACCGTCCTGGACGTGACCGAGCGCAAGCGGGCTGAGAAGGAGCTGCAGGATAGCGAGGCTCGCTACCGTACTCTGGTTGAGACCTCACCGGACGCGGTAATGCTGGTCGATTTCTCCTACCGGGTGCTCACCGCCAACCAGCGGGCGGCGGCGATGTTGGACTACGAGAGCCCCGAGAGTATGCAGAGGGAGAACGTGCTCGACCGGCTCCTGCCCGAGGACAGGTTTCCCGTCTACGAGGATGCAATAAAGGCGATAGTCGGTGGAGGCATCCTCACCGAGGAATACCCGGTAGTACGGCTCGACGGCTCGCAGTTCGCCGCCGAGGTAAGCATAGCCCCCATTCCCCGCCTGGAAGGCCTGCCCAACGCCTTTATCGTGGTCGTAAGAGATATATCTGACCGCAAAGAGGACGAGCTAGCCCTGCGCAGGATAAACGCCGAACTGCAGGGCTACGCCCACACGGTATCTCACGACCTCAAGAGCCCCCTCTCGGCGGTGCTGGCGGCCGCCGATGTGCTGAAGACGCTGATAGAATCGCCCGAGACCGAGCAGAACCGCGAGAACATCAACGGCCTCATCCGCAGCATCTCCACCGGGGCGGGGAGGGCGATGTCGCTCATCGAGGACCTGCTGGCGCTCGCCGAGGCGGGAGAAGAGCCCGCACAGGTCATAGAGGTGGACGTAGAGGTCGTGCTCGAAGAGATAAAAAGAGAGATGGCGGGCGAGATAAGCGATAAAGGCCTGCAGGTGAAACTGGCAGATGACCTCGGGGTGATAAAAGCCAACCGCACCCACGTCTACCAGGTGTTCTCGAACCTTCTCAGCAACGTCCTGGCCCACTGCGACAGCGCGCGCCCGGAGGTCGAGATAACCAGCCTGCCCGGCGCCGCGGATGGTGAGCACCGGTTCCGGGTAAGGGACAACGGCCACGGTATTCCCCGCGACATGCAGGAGAACATCTTCCTTCCGTTCTCGAGGGGAAAGAGCGGCAAGACCGGCATAGGACTCGCCATAGTGGAGAAGATCGTCCAGACCTACCGCGGTGAGATAGACGTCTGGAACGACGGCGGGGCCGTGTTCGAGTTCACTATGTACGATGCGCCTCTCGATTCCGAAGCCGAAAGTGAGGGGCAGTGATCAAGCGGTGCCCGGCCGCTCTGCTCCTGGTGGCGATGCTGTGCATGGCCGTGGTGCAGGGCTGCGGCGGGGGTGACCGGGCGGAGAAGGCCGGGAAGAGCGGTCCCGTGGTGGACCTGCCGGAAGAGACATCGCCCGACACCAGCCTCCCCGCACCACCGTTCGTGCAGGAGCAGTTCGTCAACAGGCGCACCATCAACTTCGTGTCCTCGGAACCGCCTAACAACGCTCTGCTGACCGCGCCGCCCGGATACGTGACCATCAGGTTCAGCAAGGGTCTCGGCGCGGGTTGTTTCATAAACGTCAAGCGTGAAGGGTTTGAGGTCACCACCGGCCCGGTGGCCATAGCCTCAGACAACCTCTCCATGACTGTGCCGGTGGCCGCCGGGGTAACGGGCAACTACAAGGTCACGTACGCGGCCTACTTCTTCTCGGGCTACTACGAGGAGGGGTCCTTCGGCTTCTCGGTCAACGTTCAGTAGAGGCAGCGCCGGCAGCGGCGGTGAGGAGCCGCCCGGTCAGATGACTGTCCCTGCCTTTCGCCACCCCGAAACCTCGATGACCTTGTCCAGCAGCTCCTGGCCCCGACCGGGTCCGTAGGGGACCGTCTGACAGAGGTCGTTGATGCGGTACGGCAGGAGAGCGAGCGAGACCAGGTTGCCTTTCTTCAAGCCGCACCTCAGCACGTATCCCTGCCTCACCTGCTCGCTGAATCGCTGGTCGAAGATGAAGTTCCCCATACAGTAGGTGATGAACTTCCCCTTGTAGTACTCGACCGACTGGACGGTGTGAGGGTGTTGTCCTATCACCATGTCCGCGCCGGCATCGCAGGCCTTGTGCGCCAGCGACACCATGGAAGGGTTCGGATGGTATTCGTACTCCTTGCTCCAGTGGAAACATGCTATAACGAAGTCTGCCTGGGCCTTCGCCCTGCGGACATCCTCCTCGACCTGCTCGAAGTCCGCCGGGTTGTCCGGGTAGTAAGGGTCCATGCTTATCCAGGCAAGGCCGCCCTCGTCCGGCTTGGCATCGATGCTGTCCTTGATGCTGTTGTAGCTCAGGAAGGCGAACCTAGTGCCTCCGGCCTCGAGGTACGCAGCGCCGTGGGCTTCATCGAAGTCCGAGCCCCCGCCGCAGTGCTCGATCCCGCTCTTGTCGAGCAGTGAGATGGTGTCGTAGAGGGGTGGCAGCCCGAAGTCGGTACTGTGGTTGTTTGCGAGCGTCGCCACGTCGAGGCTGAGCATCTCCAGCCCCTTGATGGCCTCGGAGGGGGCTATGAAGTACGTGCCGGAGGTGGGGGGTTTCTCGCGGTCGCTGAGTGCGCATTCCAGGCTGCCCAGGGTTATGTCGGCGTCCCGCACCAGGGGCGCTATTCTCTTGAACGGCCAGGTCACACCGCGTTTCTCCATCTGCTCCGCCACGTGGCGGGAGGGTATCATGTCTCCTACCGCGGCGAGGCTGGTCGTGGGCACCGAGTCCCAGTAGCCCACGAGGTAATCGCAGAGATCCGCCACATCGCCGTTGCGGGCCTTGAGGAAGAACCCGGTGCGCCGTTCGCAGAACCAGTAATCGCGCTCGGGCCTGAGGACCTTGTCGATTTCGCCGGCGTCCAGCTCGAGCGGGGGGAATCCAGCGAAGCGTGAGGCGTCGTACCCCGGGAGAGGCTCGGTCCCGATGTAGAGGTCCGGGTCGCGCGACTCGGAGAGCTCGATGGGCGCGGAGGGGTTGGCCTTGATGTAGCTGTCGAGCATAGGCTTTGCGTCTCCCGCCGCCCGGGGGTCTATCACCAGGGTGAAAGGGCCCTTAGAGGATGCGTAGTCCTGGGCGGAGCGCGCGTAGAGGTAGTTGACGAAGGCGAGGGTGAAGGCAAGCGCGGCGACGACCACCACCATTATCCCGAGGCATCGCTTGAGGCCCCGCCCGCCCGTTCCCGTCACGCGCCTTATCGCGTCGCGAGCGCGGCCGGTTGGTCGCTTTTGGGCAACGTCGGGTTCAAAACCCTGGATCTCGTTGCTCACGCGGCCCCCCGTTGGGCCAGCGCCAGGCGCGCGAGCCCCGAATAGCGGAACCTCGGGCTTTCGACGGGCCAGTCGAGCTCGCGCTTGAACAAGTCGCTCTCAGCGCGGAGCTTTCCGGCGTCGCGCCTGATGCGCTCCAGTTCCGCCGCCTTGAGGGCTGAGTCCTCGATCTCCCCGGCGGCGTCGAAGCGTCCGAGGAGGCTGATGTTTTCGCGCAGGAGACGGTCGATATCACGCGCGGTACGGTGTGTTATCTGGCCGCTGGCTTCCTTGACGCGGTTCAGTTCGAGAAGGGCTTCGTAGGTGACGTCTACTATCTGCTGCCTTGTCATCCACCTGGTCTCGTAGCCGAGGAGGTCTCTCCAGTGGGGCTCGAGCAGGGCGTTCCGGTGCTCCTCCAGGGAGTGCAGCAGCACGGTGTAGCCGTGCTCTCCGGCTTTTTCCCGGTTGATGCTGCCCGGGTCGAGGAACGGGGCGAGAGGCCCCATGAACGGATGGACGCGGACGCCGAACCGGTCCAGGAGGCGCGCGCAGTATCCCACTGTTTCCCTGACGGACGAAACCGTCTGCCCCTCCAGGCCTATCATGAAGAAGATATCGAGCCTTCCGCAGCCGTGCTCGAGGGCCCTTTCGACGGTCTCCTCGAATGCGGAGTTGGAGTAGTACTTGCCTGTCGCCATCCTCACCGACTCGTCGTGGCTCTCGGGGGATATCTGCACGTCGAAGCTGGACAGGGCTTCCCCTGCGAGCCGGAAGAACTCATCCGGAGCGGGTTCGAACAGCTCCAGTACCACGTGGTTCCTGGGCCGCACCCGTCTGAGCCTCTCCAGGACCTCCACGGCGAAGTCGTCACCGGGCTGCCTGAGGTCCCCCACCAGGAAGACGGGGGCACCGGTGAACGAGCAGATAGCCCGGACGTCTTCCGCGATATCGGGGGGCGACCTGAGGGCGACGCCTCTTCTCCCGAAGCATCTGGCCATGGACGAGGCAGACCCGCCGCAGAAGGTGCAGTTTCTGGTGCACCCCTTGACGGTAAGGACGGCCGTGAGAGGGTAGGACCACCATCCCTTGAAGGCGCGAACGCCCCTCCAGTCGAGGTATCTGGCGGCGGAGCGTACCATAAAGGCGTAGTTGCGGCCGATGTGATCGAGATCGGCAGGGACGTAGCTCACAGGGTTGGCTACGATGTCGCCCGATGCGCGGTCTCGCCAGGTGAGGTTGGGCACCCGTCCGAGGTCTGAGCCCCGTTCGAGGGTTCTCAGGAGCTGTAGCAGGGGCTCTTCCGCCGAGTCGCCCCGGATGACGAAATCCACCTCGGGGTAATCCAGCAGTTCACGGTGAAACACCGAGGCCGTGTATCCGCCCATTATGACCGGGATGTCCGGGTGGGCCCGCTTGCAGAGGCGGGCCAACTCAACCGACCCGTGACAGTGAGGAAGCCAGTGCAAGTCTATGCCGAAGGCGCCCGGCCGCTGGCGGGCAACGAATCTCTCCGCGTTGAAGCCGGGCTGTTCCAGCATGCGCGCTGCCAGGTTGACGACGCGCGCTTTGAGACCGTGCCTCTCGAGGTATTCGCCGAGGAACGAGAGACCTATGGGATACATCTCGAAGAGGGTCCCTGACGGGACGAGGTCGGCTATGGGGCTGGGTATCAAGAGCTTCTCCCGGAAGTCATAGACACTCGGGGGATGAAGAAGCAGAATATCCGGTTTTCGTACTGGTATCACAAGTGGATACGTCCTTCGAGGTCGCGCGCGGTTCGGGCATGCCCGGCCTTGCACCCAGATTTTACCACTTAACTCTGGGGACAGACACCGTAAGGTAAGTTCGGCAGCTTAACCATTGGTGTCTGTCCCCGGAGTTAAGTGGTGAGGGCGGTGGCGATGGCCTCGTTGAACAAAGGGATATCCTTCGGTTCTCGCGAGGTGATGAGGTTTCCGTCGACCACCACCGGCTCGTCCACGAAGTCGGCGCCGGCATCAAGCATCTCTTGCTTCACTTTGTGATAGCCGGTTATCTTCCTGCCCAGGAGAAGACCCGCCGCGGCGAGCAGCTGGGGACCGTGACAGATGGCGGCGACCGGGCGTCCCGAATCGAAGAACTCTTTCACCAGGCTCACTATATCGGGGTGCTTGCGGAGGCTTGCCGGGCTCCTGCCGCCAGGTATCAGCAGCAGGTCGTACGTCTCGGGGTCGGGCTCGCTCGCGGTCATGTTGACCTCTATCTCCGCACGCCCGTGAAGCCCCACCAGCATTCCCTTCTCGAGACCGACAACGTCCACATGCGCGCCGTTCTCCAGAAGGAACTCGTACGGCTCTATACCTTCTTCATCCTGGTAGCGGGGACCCAGTATCATCAGCACCCGCTTGTCTTTCAATCTCATGACCACTCCTTTGAGACGGCAGGATGTTTCTCCTATTCAATTACGGCGATCACATTCCTCCACGAATTACCTCTGAGGACAGACACCGTGAGGTAAACCCGGCAGGTTAACCATTGGTGTCTGTCTTCAGAGTAAACGGCCGATCCGTTCCTCCGGGACCGCCTCCTCCGTCAAGCCGGGAGTGTATAATCTGAGCGTAACTCTACGAGAGGAGGGGGTGCTCCGATGAGAAGGACAAAGGGACTCATGATCGCCGCAGCGATGATGGTGTTGCTCTGTGTCATAGCGCTCGCAGTCGGATGCGGCGGGGATGCGGATACGGAAAGTGAGAAGACGACACCTGCCGACACCGCACCATCCTCGACCGCCCCGGATGAAAGCGTGAAGACCTTCACCCTCGAGGAACTGGCGGAGTTCGACGGTGAGGACGGTCAGCCCGCGTATGTCGCCGTGGACGGGGTGGTGTACGACGTGACCGGCAGCGGCGATTGGCCTGCCGGCAAGCACAGCCCCTGCAACCTCGACGCCTCGGCGGGAAAGGACCTCTCCGAGATCCTGAAGCAGGCGCCTCCCGCCATGCGCGGTTACATCGAGGCGAGACCGGTCGTGGGTGAGCTGAAGGGGGACTGAGCACAGGTGGGTGACAAGAGCAGCAGAAAGCCGTCGCGCGAGTACCGAGCGCTGGCAACCAACTCCTGGACGCTGTGGGACGTGATCTACGGGCGCAGGTCCCTGCGGAAGTATGCGCCCTTCGAGCCGGACGAAAGGTTTGCGGAGGAGCTGAGCCGGGTCATCGCTCTCGCGCTCAAGGCGCGCGGAGCCCCCGGGGGTTCGATCATTCCCGTGACGGATCGCGATACCGGCGAGCGGATCAGAAAGCGCTCGTACGTGGGCATCACGAACAAGATAAACCTCTGGCTCGCCAGGAACCAGGTCAATGCATTCCTGGTGATCGCTCTACCCTCGGAGGATATGGAGAGGGACCGCCCCATCCTGCTGCCGCGTATCGCTATGGCGCTCGAGGACTGCGTGCTGTGGCTGACGGAGCGAGGGATAGGGACGTGCTGGCTTGGGGGTGTCAACGAGCGCGAGGTAAGAAAGGCGCTGTCTCTTGACGAGGGAACAGCCGTCCCTGCGATCGTCTGTTTCGGAGAGCCCGGCTCGGGGAGGCTGCCCGGCTACGACGACCTCATGGTGCGGACCTTCTCGAGGCGCAGGAAGCCCCTCGCAGAGATAGCGGGTTTGGAAACAGCGGACAGGCCTTTCCGCATCGGGCCCTCCGGCGGGAGAACGTTCGAGGTATCGGAGAGCCAGGACGTGGAGCGGCTCCTGGACGACCTCGACAGAGGCGGACCGGGGGATTCGCAAGGTGACCTGCCCCTGGACATCGCCCTGGAGGCTTGCCTCGAGTCGGCGCGTGTCGCGCCGAGCGCCAGCAACCTGCAGGCCTGGAAATTCGTAGCCGTCACGGACAGGGCGAGGCTCGACGAGCTGATGACGGCGCTTCCGCGGGAGATGTCCCGCGGGACCGACGCCTGGAGAGCGGCCGTGGTCGCGGCCGGAATGGTAGGCACCATGTCGTCCAGGATGCTGGATAAGCCGTTCTGGATGCTCGACGTCCCGATAGCGCTCTCGCACATGACACTGGTGGCCGCTTCGATGCGCATGCGCGTAGGCGTATGGACGGATGGAGTTGACGAGACAGCGATAAACCGACTTGTAAGCCTGCCCGATGGCTGGCGTTCAGTCGGAGTGATGACCGTACGGTGAGCCGCCGGTTTCATGAGGAGCCCGGCCCCTCGGAGGACTGAAGGTCGACCGGCGCGAAAGCATATCTGAAGGCGTGCTGATGACGGTCCGCGATCTAGTGGCACCAGGCAAGGATCCAGGCAAGAGATGATCTCCGCTAATCGCGCATGTGCCACCGCGGCGGCCGAGGGAGCCCTGGAAGCGCTCGGCCGCAGGCGGGAGCTCGTGAACAGGTTGAACGTCTTCCCCGTGCCCGATGGCGACACGGGCACCAACATGTACCTCACCGTGAAGGCGGCGTACGAGGCCATGCAGCTGGACGCGGACTCCGATGCCGACAGAGCTATCGCCGATTTCGCCCGGGGCGCGCTAAGGGGCTCGCGCGGAAACTCGGGGATTATCCTCTCACAGGTGCTGGAGGGGATGGCCGCTGAGATTAACGACCGGGAACCGGGCGTCGCTGAGCTTGTGAGAGGTCTCAAGAGAGGCGTGGAGCTCGCCTACAGATCTGTCCACAATCCCGTCGAGGGCACCATGCTCACGGTGGTCCGCGAGACGGCGTCCGGGTTGAGCGGGGAGGAGCCCGACCTGGAGAACCTCCTCGAAAAGGCGTACCGCCTGGCCGCGGCTTCCATGATGGCCACGCCGACGATGCTGCCCGAGCTGGCCCGCGCGAACGTCGTCGACTCCGGAGGCGCCGGGCTGGTCGCGGCTCTCGAAGGTATGCTGGAAGCAGTGGGTCTCACTGCTGGAGCGGTGGACTGGGACGGACTCGCGCCTTCCGGTTACACGCACGACACCACGGATTCATACCACGGCCCGTTCACCGGGGTGAGCTTCCTGCTGGAATGCGACCGGGAGAGCGCGCAAGCGCTCGAGGAAAAGCTCGCCCGCCTGGGCAACTCACTGGTGGTGGCGGGCACCTCGTCCACGTTCAGGATGCACATACACACCAACTTCCCGGAGCAGGTCGTCGATGCTGCGCAGGGTGTGGGGGCGGTCTCGGACCTCAACGTGGTCAACTTCCACGACTCGTTGAAGGGAGCGGCCTCTGCCGGGTTGAGCGCCGCTTCGCCCTCCACGGTGGTGGCTTTCAGCCCCGGCGCCGGTTTATCCATGCTCTTCGAGAGCATGGGGGCGATAACAGTACCGGCGGGGCCGGGTTTCCAGCCCAGCACGGGAGAGGTCCTGGACATAATAGAAAGCCACCGTGACGAGGTCGTGGTATTCCTTCCCAACGACGCCGACACGCTGAAAGTGGTGGAGATGGCGCTCCGCACCGACGGGCGCGATTCTCGCGTCATCCCCACGACCTCCCCGCTGCAGGGGCTCGCCGCCATGGAGGATTACATCCCCGACGGCGAGCCGGGGGAAACGGTGGCCAGCATGACCAGGGCGGCATCTCTGGTGCTCACCGGCAAGGTGGCCCGCGCCGTAAGGGACGCCGCGCTGGGTCCCTCTCTCCGCGTGAGGAGCGGTCAGTTCATAGGCTTCGTCGAGGACAGTCCCATGACGGTCGGCCCCAGCATGGCGCTGGTCGCGGAGTCGGTATGCTCGGAGCTGGTGTCCAGGGGAGGCGCGACCATGGTGACGGTGGTATCCGGCCGGGGCGTGACGGACGCAGAGAAGGAAGAGACCGTACGGAGGATAGGAGCCTCGCTGCCGGGACTGGACCTGGACTGGCACGAAGGCGGACAGCTCCACTACCAGCTTCTGGTTGGTATCATGAGCGGCGCGACCCCTGTCGGAGATCGCACGGATTGAGGGAGTCCATGCATTCGGTCAAGGTAGTGACGTGCTCCGCGGCGTGCGTACCGCCCGGTATCGCCCGCGAACTCGATATCACCATCATCCCGTTTACGCTCGTAGTGGACGGACGCGAGTACCGTGACGGCCTCGACATGTCGGTCGAGGAGTTCTACTCTATCCTCGCCGCGGGCGACGCGGACCTGAGCACGGCCACGCCGACCACCGGGACTTACCTTGACGCGTTCAAGATCCTGGCCGGAACCTGCGAGGCCGTCTTCTGCGTCACCATCGCTTCTCGGTTCAGCGCGTCGCACCTTGCCGCGTCCAGCGCGGCCGCCCTGCTCGACTCGGCAGAGGTAGACGTGTTCGATTCACAGACCGCAGCGACCGCGCAGGGCCAGGTGGCC
>JAGUWJ010000102.1 GCA_020062425.1 Actinomycetota bacterium | reverse complement strand
TCCCTGGCGGCGCGCGCGGCGCGGCGCCTTTCAATGCGCGTCTCGCGCATCGGCTCTGTCCCGCTCTCCATGTCCAGCTCGACAGCCGGCTCCGGCACGTAATCATCCGGTTCGGCTGGCGGCTCCTCCAGCTCGCCCTTCTTCCCCCGCCTGCCAGGCATCTTCCTCCCGGTGGCTCCAGCTCGCCGTTTGCGGCGCCTTCGCCTGAGCCCGACCACCACCGCCACAACCAGCAGGATCGGGATCCCGAAGATGAGCACGAGAGAAAGCGGATACACGGCGAAGGAGGCCTCTTTCTCGAGGGTGGTATCGAAGACGTCAAGGCTAGGCCCATAGGACACCTCGGCCCTTGCCTTGAACGTCCCCATGAACGGGGGGTCCTCGATCTCGGCCTCGAGGTAGCGAGTGGTCTTGGGCAGCACGGTTATCTCGCCCAGGTCCACGGTCCCGATGCCCCAGCCGAAGCCCGGGGCGTAAGTCAGCTTACCCTTGATGGTCAGGTGGACGTTCCCCTTGTTGTAGAATACGACGCGGCACTTCAGTTTCGAGGTGGGCACGAGCGGCAGGTCCTTGGTGGGCCAGAACCAGGCGTCTGTGACCGATACCGACTTTATCTCTCCGCCCCTGGTGATGGGCCCCGGCACTGTAACCAGGGTCACGACGCCTATCCTCCCCTTCGCCTTGACCTGCTCCTCCGCCTCGGTGACCTGTTCGAAGAAGATGACTGCGTAGTGTCCGCCCGGCTCCGCGTTCGCGGGAACGGTGAGGGTCAGGTTCTTCTTGCCGGTGGTACCGGCGGGCACGACGAAGTCGGGGGTGTCGGTCTTGATCCACTTTGCGCACGAGTAGGAATAGTGCCCCGGTGACTTGAAGACGAACTCGTTGTTCCCCTTTATGTAGTAGTCCATGGTGTAGACGGTGAATCGCTGGTCCTCGGTGCCCGAGTTGCGCACGTTGATGGTCACCTCTTGTGTGGTGCCCCTATCACCGGTCAGCTCGAGCTTCGCCGGATACACAGTGACGTCGAACGCGTTCTGGGCTAGCGTCGGACCGGCCGCGAGCGCGCATAACGCGATGCAGAGGACGACCTTCACCAGGGTCCGGGCGGATGCGATTCTCATAAAACCCCCGTAAAAGAAATCAAGAGGCCTACACCTCTTGATTTCCCCCCTTTCGGCTAAATCCCTCGGACGCTCGCTGCGCCCTTAGGGCCACACCCACGCTATTTTATGGCTGGGTGGCAGTATAGGTGTGCGTCGCCGAGTAGGAATCCGTTGAACCCTCGGTGTCCCACGGGACTGTGAGGGAGTACCTTACGTCGAGAGAGCGGCCGGCGCCCCTGGTGCCGTTCGCTATCTGGGTGTTGGCCGCGCCGAACTCCGTGTAAGAGCCGGTGTCGATAGTGACGCCTGCGCCCGCGTTCTCGCCGCGGAACAGGAATGCCGAGCTCGCGATGGTCTGCGCGCCGTTATCCAGGTCGTGGTCTTTCCTGACCAGCAGGTTCCAGTTCTTGTTGCTGTTGATACCCACGCTCAGGACCTTGTCTGTTATCGGCGTACCGGGAACCGCGTCACCGTAATCGACCGGCCCTCCGGCTACACTCAGCTGGATGGTGGGCGGTACCCTCACGCTCACACCGATAGACTGAGTAGCCTCCGCCCCGAAAGAGCCCATGCACATGAAAGCCATGAAGGCTGCCAGAACAATGGTTCCCGCCAGGGCTACCCTCCTACTCCTTCCGCTCATGTCAGACCTCCCTTTCACGTTCCGCCGGGTTTCTTCTCGAAGGTGGGATATTCTGTCTCCCGCGCACCCGGCCTAAGTCGCCATTGCCCTCTCAGTAACGGCATCCGGGAAGGGGGCCTGAATACGGAACGGCATTATTTGGAACGAATAAGCGGGTCCCGGTAATGAACCAGCCTGTCAGTGGAACGAAACTGGGGGCGCTGGGCGCTAGATGAGCATGGCGGTGTACATGTGGGTGGCCGAGTATGTGTCGGGCGCGAGCGTCCAGGGCACGTTCAGCCTGTATGTGATGGTGGTCATGAGATTGCTGCCCCTCGTTCCCTCCACCACCCTGACGTTCGTCCCGAACTGGGTTCCCGTGGCAGCGGCGTATGTGGTCTTACCCGCCGGACCGGAGACGGCGAAGGTCAGGTTCTCCGAGGGGATAACACCTGAGGCGCTGGTGAGGTCGCGGTCCTTGGAAACGGAAATCCGCCAGGGCATGTTGGCATTGACTGTCGCGCCCAAGGTGTCGGTGTAGAGAGCGGTCCTGGGCTCGAGGGTGCCTCCCCCGAAGTTCACCGTACTGGAGGAAAGTCGGAACTCGATCGTAGGAGCCGCGCCTATCACCCTGCCGGGTTCGGCGGCGGCGGGTTGGCCGAGTTCCCGGGAAGCTGGTTGGGTGGGTGCGCTGGAGGCGGGCTGGGC
>JAGUWJ010000194.1 GCA_020062425.1 Actinomycetota bacterium | reverse complement strand
GCACTACATTCCGATCTGGAGGCCCTTCTCGAGGGCAGAATGTGCCTGTTTCAAGCGATTCTTGGCCAGCAGGTCAAGAAAATGGTGTATAAGATGAGTCTGCCTTTCCATTCCGGAGGACCCCGCTGGTCCCTCCATCTATTAATAACGTGCCCGAACCCCTCTCGTACCAAACCGGGGCTCTATCTAATTAATTAACTTCGCCCGGTTTTTATTATCTTGCGCGGTGATCACTGTACGAGTACCAGGGGCACGCTGTCGGCCATGAACGGGTACATGATCCGGCGGGCCCGGCCCCATGGACGAGACCCACCGCTATGTACTTCCCCCAGCGGTTCAGGGAATACCACTTAGCTTGACCGTCAAGCACACTCAAGTCCCACCGGTATGACCGGTTATACACGGCAGACCATCGACACTCCATTGGGGGGGCGACGGTTTTCAGCGCTCAAACCGTCGTCGGCAACCGTCGACACCGGTTATATTGCCCATAGAGGGGCCTCAAATATTGCCGTATGCGCACCACGACGGCTCCAGGATGACGGTATTTGAGGGCGGATACAGGCAGAAACAGGCTGAAAGCGCCGATTCTGCCGATTCCAGCAAGTTTCAGGACGTTGAATAAGGCGATTTCCCGCATCTTGGGTAGGACTACCCCTCTGATTACTGTGATTTGCTGCGAATTCGAACAGCGAATTGGCAATATATGGCAGGATTGGAAGTCACTTCCAAAATTAACGATAAAGGAATCAGGTGGCGTACTGGAATGCCGGTAGTTGATTCCACTCCCGACCATCAAGTAACCGGCTCGCCTTCTTCTTCCGCGTTCCACCCCACTGTTTAAAGAAGAAGGGCACAGACTGTTGCAGGCAGGCGTCGCGGAGGTCCAGTGCCCACTGTGGATCCATAGGTCTCGCGCACGGGCCTGACTCGCCACCAACGATCGCCCAGTCGATCCCTCCGAGTTCGACGTCGCGGATCGGCCCGAGGAGCGGTTCGAACGAGACGAACTTCACTGCTGCTCCGCAAGACTTGAGGGAACGCAGCCGGGACTGGTAATCATCGCGCTCCACAGTGACTCCCATCCAGACGTTGTCCGGCCAGGTTATCTTCCGGTCCAGTTCGACAAGCCTGTCGTCTCGTTTTGTGAGTACCTGAAAAGTATGGAGCCGGGCTTCAGTCATGACCTGAAAGACCTTCATCACGAACTCGACCGGAACGTCCTCGTGGAAGAGGTCACTCATGGAATTCACGAATGCCATCTTCGGCTTCCGCCAAGTGAGCGGCACGAACAGGGTTTCGGGGTGAAGGGTCACCTCGAATCCATTCCTATATTTCGGCTGGCCCATCGCCTTGAGCCTTCGTGCCATCCTCTCGGCGTAGCAGTGCTGGCACCCAGCGCTTATCTTCGAGCATCCGGTGACCGGGTTCCAGGTCGCTTCCGTCCACTCTATCGATGTCTTGGCCATCTATGGAGCACCCCGGTCTTTGTACTTGTTGAAGATGTACTCGACGATATCATTCGCGGCTGGCTTCTGGCTCGCGAAAAGTAGGTAGTAGACGACCGAGTTTCGTCGGTTCCGCATCGGCATGCCCTCAGAGACATACTTAAAACCTGCGATGTCCTTCAACCTCCCCCTGTAGGCATTCACCACTTGGAGGTTAGATGCCTCCCTCTCTTCCTCGACTTCGAAAATCGGCAGTGGTGCATCCTTCTCTTGGTAAAACTCCCCACGCCAAGAATCGTCTCCCCAGAAGGCAGTCATGCGGTCGGCGCTGCTATCCTTGATCTTGCTCGGGTCCTTTCGAAGGGCGTTTCTGTTGATGTCCATCGTGGGAAAGTTCATGAATAACTCAAGTGATCTTGCCCTCCCCGCCTCCTCCACCACCCGCCATTGGACATCCATCTTGTAGGGGTCGAGTAGACACAGGCCACGCCGATAGCGCTCGTATTCTATGTTGGGGAATATCTCTTCGAGCAGAATCTCGTTGCAGTTGCCTTCCCTAACGACGACTTTGTCCATTCCCGCGCATAGTTCCTGTAGCTTGGCCGCTTTGCCTCCGTCCATATCGATGAAATAGTACTCGTGAAAAGGAGGTCTGACGTTCAGGGCGTTCAGGGGACTACCTGGTATGTACTCACCGGTTGCCTTCGAAATACAAACCCCGGGTCCGCTGAAGCCATCGATGTAGACATAAGAGAAAGGAGGATTCTTCTGTGCGGCCATAATTGTAGAGTAAGCAGTGAGATACTCCTTCACGATGTCGAGTTTCACCTCGCTCCAGTAGTCGACAACGTCGTAATCTTCGGCTTCATCCATGGCCAGACCCTCCTGTGGAATAGCATAAACGACCGCAATGACATGGCAATCGCCATCACTCGAAAATACAGTCCCAGTTGTCCTTGTACCTCTTCACCATGTCCCGCGTAACGATGGTATGCGTGGATTCCGGGGCCTTCGGGCGTCGCCCATCGTGCTTCTCCAGGTTCTTCTTGTACCTCTTGAAGATCATGTCGCGCAGACGTCTCATGTCGAGGATATAGAAATCGGGTACAGGCTCCGCGCGCAGGTCGACGAGTACGTACTTCAGCTCCGGGTACTCAAGCCTCCTCTTACGGACCTCCTGGGTCTTTCCGTCGCAGTCAACGTCGAAGAACTTCTTGGCGTTGAACTGCCAAGTACCGCTCTTGATCGCTTTTACCTGCAAAGGCCTCGCCTGTAACTTGTCGTTGACGGCAACGATGTCGATATCCGGAACGTTCCCGGTAAAGGTCGTGGCTAGGTAGCCGAGTCGACATAACTCTGCCGCCACAAGATATTCTCCCCTGTGTTGTGTAAGCTGGATGTCTCTGCCGGTCGCCATGGGCCACCTCCCATTAACAATCTCATTTGCGATGCATCTCAGGGCAATGAAGCTTATCCTGTTTGAGGATCGTTCTTGTCACCGCCCTTTGGCTGTTGGGACTAA
The DNA here is from genome assembly GCA_020062425.1 of Actinomycetota bacterium. Lineage (GTDB taxonomy): Bacteria > Actinomycetota > Geothermincolia > Fen-727 > Anoxymicrobiaceae > JAGUWJ01. The sequence goes on along the minus strand of JAGUWJ010000194.1, from coordinate 8,996 downwards.
GCCGGGTCGGCTGTAATCATGGGCAGTAGCTCGTCCCGGGCTTTCAGCGGCCTCCCAACCAGAAGAGTAGGCGCGGTGTAGTACTTGTCGATGTCGAATTCGATTTCTCCGCTGATATGTACCACTTCTCTCGAATCGGTAATAAATGCCCGGAGCACGTGCTGACCAGACATACCAATGTCCTCAACAAACATCGCTGCCAAGAGGTCAGCAGGAATCACGATCACATGCCTCCGGTAACGGTCGAGATCCACTGGCAGCTCGATGTGAGGACCATTCTGTGGTTCGAGCATTATGAAGCGTCGATCGAGTAAGAGAGCGAAGGACTCTATTCCTATCGTGGCCTTGGAGTTGAACAATGTCACCATCAAACCCGGCTCCGGACCAAGGACCAGTGTCAGGTCTACCCGCAGCTCAACCTCGTGCGCCTCGGCATACTTCTGCTTCTCCAGCTCCAACGTCTCTAGTGCGGTTCTCGCGCTGCCAAGCGCAGCGTCCGCGCTTATCTTGGCTTGATCTGAACTTCTCTTTGCGTATCTCGCTCCCACGATTATCGCCACGATTGCTACGGCCGCCCCTGACAACCCGCCCACGAACGATCCCACATCGAATGTCATGCTGACCCCCAGCGTGCCATATCGCGCTACTCTAGACCAGAATCCTCAACCAGTATTTCAATCGGGATTCCGAGTTCCTGGAAAATCCTTTGTAGTTCCGCAACCTTGTCAGCCGCTAACGGTTTGTTGGAAGAGGTGGTGAAGTCAATCCCAAGCTGACACTCGGCTCCCGCTGACCGCATCTTGGGAACGACAGACGTCGAAATGCGGTTCCAGCTCTCAAACGGGATCGTTCCCCGAACGCGGATAGTGCATGTGCCTTCCTTTACGGGCTCACCCGGTTTACCCAGCGGCTCAGGGGGTGGAGGCTGCGGGGGTGGCGGCGGAGGTGCTTCTCCCACAAGTTCTTCGGCCTTGGCCTTCGTCAGAAGGAAGACGCCCTTTTCGAAGGATACCTCATCAGGCGAAACAGTCTCGCGGAACCAGACCCTTTCGTAAGTCCCGTTCGGCTTCGGACCCGAGGCGAGCCCCATCTCACCCTTCTGGACGAACTCTGGGATCTTCTCGCGAAGCACAACTTCCGGGTCCAGCAGCCGTATCAGAGAACCGTCAAGGAAGCTCTTTCGCAGGCTGGCTAGCGGCCAGGCTCCCGTTTCCTTCATGGCAGGCGGCCAGTTACGTTCGAGGTGGCCCGCCCCCACCTTCTCGCTCAAGAGACCTTCAGCCCTCATAGACCGCAGGACCCTGCCGGAAAGGCTCTCCCCACCACTAGCGTGACCGGCGCCAAGATCAATCACCCTCAAGCCGCCCTCTTCGCTGGGGTCGGCGACGACCACAAACCTGTAGGAGGCCCACACCTCGTCGACCGCATCGCTTTCAGTCGCAGAGACCGTCGCCCTGATGGCGGCGACTTCTTCTCGGTCGAGGTCGGCCCCAAGGCTCCCCGCCGCCAGCTCCCCGGACACTTTCTGCCAGGCGAGCCAAACCTCCACCTTATCCCTGAACTCCCTTCCCGGTTTCTTCATGCACCAGATCAACGCCCCGGGGTACAGTCGCGGAGAATTGCCTCTCTGAGTAGTCCATCCCCTGACGGTACCCCGAATGTTGTCGCCTCCGTCCCACGGAGTATCCGGGTCCGCGACTACGATACCAAGACGTGGGTTGTCAGGGATGTCCTTGCTCTCGGACGGGAAATCGTACATGGGACAGGAAGCCCGTTCCTGAAACACGCTCAGAACCAGCTCCCGCATCTTCGGCCTCACTTCGGTATCTTCGTCGAGTGAAGCCCGGCGGTCGTTCATAACCTTGGTCGCTGTCGGGGTCTGGCGGATGAAGAAGCCGTCCGAACCGGAAGTCCTTATGTAGTAAGCCTTCCTGGCGAGAGCAACGGCCGCGTTGTCAATCGTGGCGGTGTCAACCTCTGGATTGCCCAGCGCGAAACGAAGCTCGGGCAGGTGGGCAATCCGGTCAGTCTGGCCCCCGGAGGATTCGAAAAGTACTGCCGTGCCGACTCGCCGGTGGATGTCCCTAAGGTCTCCCTTCGCGTCGGCGTCAAGAGCCCTTGCATGACTCTGCTCGCCAGCTATGTCGGTGGTGATAGCTGTCATGAGGTTCGGCTCTCCGAGCTGTGTAAGTACGACACTCAGGAATTGGGTCTCATCAAGTGGCGCGGAGCCCAGGGTTATGAGGGGCTCTCTCCTGGCCTTATTAAACGCCTCCGCCGCAGAGAGAGATATCCACTGGGCGAACATCGCGAGTGTGCCTCTGGTCTGCTGGTACTGTGGCAGGGACCGCCATTTCCTCTGGAACACCGACAAGGTCGCCGGGTGGAACGGGTAGCAGGCGTCGAAGCGGCCGGTCAGGAACTCCCTTGCCTTGGCCTCCGTCACCGCCGTGTCCACGGCCGTCCACTCCGAAGGAAGCTGCGCGCGGCGCTCGAAGCACCAGTCCGCGTACGTTCGAGCCACCTTCTTCCTCATGCGCTCGTCCCCGAGATCCTCGAATAGTCTCCTGCGGACGACCTCGCTTATCTCCGCCTCATCGTTCGCGATCAGGTCTTGGGCGACCCGGTTCACGATCTTGTTTATCCTGTCCTGCCATGAATAGTCGTAGTCGGTCATCTCGACCTGACTTCGCGGGAGGCTGATGACCGCCGCGCCATGAGTCGTGCCGGTCATCGCAACGGTCAGGTTCTGAAGGAAGGCGAAGAACTGGTCGGCGAGATTCCTGTGGCGGTTCAGGAAGTTCAGCACCTCATCGAATAAAACGAGAACCGGCGCGCCAGCGTCCGCGAATACACGGGCAAGGGTATCCGTCCCAGGCGCGCTTTCGAGGGCGGTCGGCCCGAGATCGTCCACCCCTTTGTCCCCCGAGAGTTGGCGGGCTATATCAATCCAGGGGGTTTCAGAGCCCTCCTGGGGATCCCAGGCGTTCCCGACGAACACGGCGATACGGGCTTCCGGTACTACGCCGATTCCGGCTTCCTTGAGGAAATCCCCGACGCCCGAATACTCAGGCGCCTTGTCGTGATTCTCGACGAGATGGTATAGAGATGCGAGGGTATGAGTCTTTCCCCCGCCGAACTGGGTGATAAGGGAAAGGACGGGTGCCGCTCCCGCCGTTGCCCCGCTCAAGCGATTGACGACAATCGCCATGTAATCCTTCAACGCCCTGGTGAAACATGTGCGCGAGAAGAACTGGACTGGGTCCTTATAGTCCTCGGGAGCCGTACCCGCGACCACCTGTTCCAGCGCAATCGCGAACTCATCGGGGTTAAACGAGCGCCCCTCGCGCACTTCCTTCCTGGGTAGCGCCACCTTGTACCACGGTTCCATGGTCAATATCCCTCCCAGTCATCAGTGTAGAAACTTACGTGTGCGCGCACAGGGCATCACCTCGGAGCAGCCAGCAGCATCGCGTCAAGCAGGCGCTTCTCCTCGCTGCCAGCAGGATAGAGGGCCGAAAGAGCATTCGCTAGCCTCAGGAAATCGGGCCCGCGCTCCTGCTCAGCTCGTAGCATATTCCGGAGGGCCACAGAACGACCGGACGCCTGAAACAGCATCGCGGCATGCAATCGGTCGAGCGTGGTTGCCTCCAAGGAAGCTACCGGCTCACCGTCGTTGATGACGGCTCTCCTCCGGCCCCTCTGCCGCAACCGAGGAGCGGAGCCCTCCCCCGCATCCGGGAACAAGGTGAGCTGGTAGTCGCCGGTCCTATACTCCTCAAGATTTTCCGCCACCATGTCGGCCCCATCCTCGCCGAATAGCTGCCGCGCGCGCTGCGTGACCGGAAGGAGCCGGACAACCCCCTTCTCGGTAAGTATTATCCTCCCCTCCCATTCGGCAAGTTCGATGCCAAGAGGCTGGGCAAAGCGTCGGGCGACATCGTGTACGAGGGAATAACCGGCAGGTCTTGTCTCGGCTGAAGCCTCCTCGGTTTCGTTCTCCGCGATTGTCTCTCCCCCGCTTTCCCCGTTCGTGGTCTGCAGCGTCCACAGGAAGAGCGCGGTCAGTCGCGCGTCCTCCTCAAGCGCCGCAGCCGCCCCGTTGCGGGCGCGAGCCTCGCCGGTCCCCAGTATCTGCTCAAGTGCCGACCTGCCTACGACCTCCCAAACCTTCTCCAGAAAGGTGGCGAGAGTGACTTCATCACCCCCGGCGGTCTCTACGTGCGAGTAGCGGCTGTAGACTTCAAGAGATGGCCCAATACAGGCAAAGACGAGGTCGGCGCCGCGAATGCCTTCATTCTGAAGGCGTTCCATCCATGAGCTAACTCTGGCAGGCAACTCCCGTAAAACGTCCGACCAGTCGCCGACAGGTGCATCCTCAGGTCGTGGTCGGCAAACGAGGTGTACGCTTGTGGCAAGAGCGGCCGAGTCGCGGGCCCTCAGACGTGTCCCCATCTCGGTTGCTATCGGCCAAGAACCTGTTATTGTCCAGCCGCCTCGGACCAAGCCCGATAGGAGTGCCTCCCAGCCTTCCGTCGTCTTATGGGCGAACACGACGCAGCCGATTCCGCCGTCCTTCAGGACGCGCCTGCCCTCCGCGAAGGCTCTTGCCATTGACCTTTCGTAGAAAGCCTTGTCCTTCGGATTCCCATTCGAATCAGCGGACCTCTCGTTCTGAACCGCTTCCCTGCTCTTTGGCGTCAGGGTGTTCGACGGATCGAACGGGTCCCGAATAAGCGGATGTTCGGGTATGGCTCGCTTCAGCCAAACGAAGAAGAGGTCGGAGAGGTCCGCGTACGGAACCGCGTCGTAATAAGGCGGGTCCGTGAACCAGACGTTACACGTATCGTCAGGAAGAGGGTAGTCCGCCGCGTCTGCAAGTTGTACCTGCCCTTTTCGCGACCCCGGCCAAGTCTCAATAACACGGGCAACCCACTCGACAGCGCCGCGATACCCGCCGGTAGAATCAGAGAAAGGATTCACTTCTGAGAAATCCCAAACGATGGGAAGTGCCTGCCTGGCATAGACGCCTTCATGGTTCTCTCGTGTTAAATGCCACCTGCAGAGACTGTTCATCGCATTCGCGCTTCGGGTTAGCGCAAGTGCCAGTGCTTCTTTCGCGGCGCCGCCCTCCATATCCCGAGTTGCCCCGGTCAGGCTGACCATAGTAAGCTTCTGCCTGTCGCTATATAGGTCTCCCCACTCCCACATACCATACCGCTGCACCCTGAAACCCAGGGTACCGATCGGAGGAAGGGCTTCATCGGGCACAGGATTCAGGCCATCGCCCCGCTGTTCAAGGATTAACCTGAGTCGTTCCTGCGCACGGCGCACGGCTGCGTAGTCGGAATCGTCAGCTACGCGATACCGCCGACCTTGCTCTCCAGAAGCAAGGGTTACGACCGCGAGCAATATCGCTCCGCCTGCTCTCTTTCCTTCTTCATCGAACACGACGTCAGCCCCGCCACGCTGCGCTTCAAGCTGTGCACGGACACGCTCGGGCGCTAGCACCGACCCGCAGCATGGGCAGGTGGCCCTGGCTCGCGTCACCGTACCAGGCTGCACATCACCTGCAGACTCAGGTTCATGTACCTCAAGCGATATGCGGGGAACTCGCCCCTGACGGCGTTGGACATCGTAACGTAGTGCCCACCTGCGATTAGGCTTACGGCAAAGCCAGAAAGAAGTAACAAGTGGAAGCTCCGCGCCGCAGTTCGGCGCCTCGCAAAGGACCGTCCTGGCCCACAAGTATGCGATAGTCTTGGAGCCGTCCGGATCATCCGGGTATAGGTCAGCCAGTTCTGTTGAGGCAACCCGTCTGATTCCCTCGCCAGCTTGCCGAACCTCGTCTGCCAGTTCGAGACCGCATCTAGGAATATCTTCGAGCAAGACCCTCAGTATGAGACACGCTACCGGATTCAGATCGCTCGCGAACGCGTCGCAACCGACCCTGATCGCTTCGAGCGGGATTGCCCCACCACCAGCGAACGGATCAACCAGGAATGGCGTCTCACTATCGTAGGCCTCGTGAACCAGTTCCCGAGCGACGTCAAGATAAGCGTTGTCACCAGACAGGTCCCAGTTCGAGAAGTTGGCGATGAACCTGAGCAGCGTTTTTCGCAGATCCTCATCTTCTGGACCAACTGCCCCGGCGACTGCTGGGAGCAGTTCTCGTGCCCTTTGCTTAAACGTTTCGGGGCAGCTCTCGTCACATGGATCAGGCCACAACAATGCCAGCAGTATCGCCCGGCAGGAAGCCAGAGGACGACGGGCCCACCAGAGGTGAACGGTTGATGGATGGCCGTGCCTGATAGATTTTTCCCTCACCGCATGGCGCGAGACAGCGGCGAGTGGGAAATCAACCTCGGCTAGTCGCCGACAATCAGGTGGAATCACTGTCAACCTCAATATGTTCAAGCTCACGGATGTAATCGTCGGGAAGTTGCCAGAAAACCGCACCATAAACGAGATGGTGTAAATAAGCCTCATTCGGCTTCGGTGCATCTTTCTGCTTGTTGGCGATGTATGTCCAAATCATTGCTGCTTTGTCAGAATCTCCTTGGAGAAGCACCTCGATTTCTTCGCGGTTGTAGGAATTGTCTTCAGGCTCTCGCTTGAAATCGTAGCCTTCGTTGACATTAAGTCTATTCAGGTCATCGTCCCCGTCGATTTCGTAGACGACACCCCAAACATCATGACCGTGGCAGGGCGTCACGTCGGCGACGCCGCACCTGCGGTTGGTGGAATACCGGGTGAATTCGAGGGCGTGGTTAGGCAACATTGCAATGCCTATGAAGCGAGCTGAAGGACACCGCTCCTTCATCTGGAACCAGTCCATGTTGGATCCGTATGCGAAATACAGTAAGGTCGTCATGACGAACCTCCCAGGCTATTCTCCCGACTCTTCTGGTCCCGTAAGAGAACGCAGCGGCAGCGTGTAGTGCTGCACCTTGATTACTTCCCGCCAGTCGTATTGCGCCGGGTCCCTGTACATCCTCAACAGAGGCTCACCGCCGCAATTGCTGACCACGTACAACCAGAAACAGTCTCTCCTGTCCTCGGCCACGCGGCTTTCATTCGGCGTAAGGATGATGTCCCCGGTGGGGGCCTTGATGCCTTTCACCTCGATCAGCCGAAGCTCTCCCGAAACCAGGTCAACACTCTTGACGTCATAGCCCAGGTTCTTCTCGTGCACGTCTTCCACTTTTCTCCCAAGCGAACTCTCATGCTCCATAGCGACCCTCATAGCAATCGCCTCGGTTTCGGGGTCCGGTCGCAGCCGTTTGACTTCAGGGTCTTCGCTTTCCGGGTGGGGCATGACTATAACGCTCGCGAGCCGGGACACTCCTTGGAGAGTCAGGGAACGCTGCTGCTCGATTTCCCGTCGTCTTCTGTCCCTACGGTGCAGGAGCTTGTCGTGCCGCTCCCGCGCCTGGGCAAGGCGTCCTTCGGCCCCGGTAACCTTCTGCTGTACTTCCGCGTCGGCCCTCCCTATCTCCCCGTCAGCCTTCTCTATAAGCTCGGTGAGGGACAACTCGACGTGCTTCGCAATGCGATCAAGTTCTTCAAGTCGTTCTCCCCTGGCCTCCTCAAGAAACGGAAGCAGCGCCGCCTGACGAAGCCACGGCAGAGCCTCATCAGCGAATGCGACTGGGGGCAGGTCTCCCGGAGTCGCGCATGGGATACAGTTACCCAGTACGCTCTGTTCGACCAGTACAGGCTCCGCAACCTGTCTTATCTCCACGGCGAAGACCTTCTCGTGGATAGTGTCACCAAGCCCATCTACCACCTTTGCCGAGTAGAAATCGATGCGGACCGGCTCCTCGAACTGAAGGGAGTGGTAGCACGCGCCTCTTCCGAACGATTCGGTAGCCGTATCGTACGCGAAGCGCCTCATGGCCTCGAAGAATGGGTGGCCCGGTGTGACCCACTCCAGGTTGTTTTTCTCGGCCGTCTCACGATCCGTCGAACACCGGGGATACTCGTTCACGAGCCCGGCCAACTTCCAGTCCGGGTCCTGCTCGAATCGTTTCAGGGTGCTGGGCGTCCTGTCGGGCTTGAACGCATGAGGCAGTTCCGGTATCTGCCTGACGCGAAGGGGAACGTGGGGTGAAACGTCCTGAATGAAACGCGCGATGGTCTCGGGAACGATTCGCCGCTCCGCCGCAAGGGCGCGGCGCTCGATAAGCATCTCAAGGTTGAGTTTCTTCGTAGCAAGGCCTTCGAGCGCCGTCTGGCAAATCCCCTTGAAGTGGTCCTCGTCGACGTTGCGCAGCATGCGCTCTTCAAGGTCTTCTTCGCTGAGGCTGCCGGAGTAGTAGTCGCGAAGCACCCTCTCGATGTGCGCCGCAGGCAGAACCTCCCCCACCACGTTGAAGACGGCGTCGTCGTCGAGCGCGTCCCTGATCTTCTGTAGCTTATCGAGCAGTTTTTCGAGTACCTGGCCCTCGATGGTGTTCGTCGCCACGAAATTGAATATCAGGCAATCCTTCTCCTGGCCATATCGATGGATTCGACCCATTCTTTGCTCAAGGCGGTTGGGATTCCAGGGAATGTCGTAGTTGAACATGATGTTACAGGCCTGCAGGTTTATCCCCTCACCTGCAGCCTCGGTAGCCACGAGCACCTGGATTGCGGCGTCTTTGAACTGCTGCTCCATGAAGAGCCTCGTGCCCGGTTCGTCCCTGGAGCCTGGTTTCATGTTGCCGTGTATGTACCCGACCTCGAAACCCCATTCCCTGAGCCGCTCCACAAGGTAATCCAGCGTGTCCCTGAACTCCGTGAAAATGAGAAGGCGCTGATCACGCTTGTCGAAGAACCCCTGGTCCTTGAGGACGGTCCTGAGCTTCGACAGCTTTGCCTCGGTCCCGGATTCCTCGACTTCCTGCGCCTGCCGGGCCAGAGCCTCCAACTCCCCTATCTCCTCGCGGATATGGTCAGCGTTCTGGCTTATCGTCACGGCTTCGAGTATCTGCTCCAGGCGCTCGCGGTCGGCG
>JAGUWJ010000049.1 GCA_020062425.1 Actinomycetota bacterium | reverse complement strand
GCCGGCGGCGGTCCAGGCGTGCGAGGCGTCCGCCGCGGCGACGTCCTGCGGCTCGACCTCGAGCTTCTCGACCTCTACGCGCCACGAGACACCGTCGAAGAAGTAGATGTGACCTCCTCCCACCGCCCAGACGTGTTTGCTGTCAGCCGCCGATACCGAGAGCAGGGAGGCGCTTCCCTCCACGGTCTGGAACACCCAGGGCCAGTCGGGGCCGCCGCAGGCTCCCGTGAAGGCCAGCAGGAGGACCAGCGCGACCGCCGCGGCAATGCATCTGATGGACTCTCTCATCGCAGTGACATATTAACAGTAATGGGGCAGCGTGATAAAAGCCGCGGCACCCGGGGCCGCAGGCCTGCGCAAATCGGAGGGAACGCCCTCGGCTAGGCCAGCCTCGCTATGAACTCGTCGACGGGTACTGCCGCGAGGGTCTTGATGTGCACCGAGCCACGCGAGCCCAGCTCGACTGAGATGCGTGCGATGGTCTCCATGTCAGGAGCCTCGAGGATGTTGACGAAGTCGTACTCGCCAAGGACCGCGTACTGGTCGATGACTTTTCCGCCCAATGCCTCTACATCCTTGTTGACCTCTCTTATCCTCTCGGGGTTCTTCTTGATGGTCTTGGCACCGTCGTCGGTGAGACTGCTGAGCATGATGTACTTGGGCATTCCACTCTCCCCCTTTCGCGCGGGCAGCCTCGAGCGTATCGAGGTAGTACTTGATTGTACACGCCGCGCGTGAGGGTGGGAAGCAAAATCCCGGACCGATCGCGGCGATACCGTCGTTCAGGCGCAATGGGCGGGAGGGGCCGCCTTCGCTTCGAACCTTTCGCGACGATCAAGACAGGAGCCGGCTAGTTTGCTTCCGGTCGGTCCCGAATGTAACATAGCCGCGAGGTGCCGACAGGATTTGACACGGCCCGTGATGAAGTAATGTCAGTAGACCTCGACGGACAGGTGTGGCTCATTGAAGGTGTTCGAGCGCATAGCCACGATGGTGAAACGGCATCCCTGGGCTGTCATCGCGACGGCCCTCGTCCTGACGGTGGTGCTGGGCATCGGCCTTCTCTTCCTCAAGGGAGAAGTGTCGTACCAGAAGATAATCCCCGACGACTTCCCCAGCTCCAAGACGCTCGCCCGCCTGGACAGGGAGTTCGGCGGCATCAACTACGAGGCGGTGCTCATAACCGCCCCCTCGGTGACCGACCCGGAGATAACCGAGTTCATCATCGGACTAGAGGATGACTTCAACTCGGACCCGAGGTTCAACCAGGGCCAGATACAGACCGTACCGGGGGTGACCGGCAAGGACGTGCCGAAGATACTCGCTCAACCCGTGCCGGTGGTGCAGAGCTACCTGAGCCCTTTCATCGCCAACGTCAAGCGCGGCATCGCCGAGAGCGGCTTCAACGTCACGCTGAGCGGAATAAACGACAGCATCGTGCGGGCCCAGACCGGGAAGGGACTGAAGGAGACCGTCGAGGAGGATTACCTCGGAAATCCGCAGGCGCGGGCTTCGGTGGTGGGAAAGCACAGGTTCATAACGCCCGATTACAAGGCGACCCTGATACTTCTCAAGGTCAAAGCCGACATGTCGGACTCAGACCAGATCAAGTTCGCGGGTGACCTGGACGACTTCCTCAAGGAGAAGCTCTCCGGTATCGCCGGCGTCGAGTTCTACACTTCTGGAGACCCCACCCTCGCGAAGAACTTCGAGGAAGATATCAGGAGCAAGACCGTGTTCCTCTTTCTGGTCGCGCTCGCCTTGGTGATAGTCGTACTTTTCCTGGCCTTCAGACGAATCTCCGACACGCTCATGCCCATCGCTTTCATGATACTGGGGCTAGTCTGGACCTTCGGCTTCATGGGATGGATCGGGGTTCCCTACAGCATAGCCACCGCCGCGGTGATGCCGCTCCTGCTCGGGACCGCCATCACCTTCGTGGTGCCGTTCGTCGCCCGGTACTACGAGGAGATGGAGCACGGCTTCCGTTCGGTTGAAGCGGTAGGCAGCGCGGTCACCACAGTGGGGGTGGGCATCTTCCTGGCGGCGATCACCAACGTCTTCGGTTTCCTGGTGTTCCAGTTCAGCGTCCTGCCGCCACTGAAGGACTTCGGTCTCACCTGCGCCTTCGGCAGCCTGTTCGTCTTCGGCCTTTCCATGACCCTGCTGCCGGCCATAATGGTGGTGCGCGACCGCCTGCACGAAAAGGCCCGGGAACGCCGCGGTGCGGAGAAGAGGAAGACGCACTTCGACGGGCTCTCAAGGCGAAAGAGGCGCGGGATATTCGCGCGAACGACCGATTACATGCTCGACGCGTTCGCTAATCTCTCGATAAGGCACACCTCGTTCACCATCGCCGTCTTCGTGGTGCTCATCGTGGCGGGGCTTCTTTCCATCCGCACTCTGACAACGGATTCCGACCTGCGGAAGCTCGCTCCTCAAAGCCTCTCCAGCATCAGCTCCGACATGCTCATCGAGAGCTACTTCGGAGGAAGGCAGCAGGACGTGGTCCTGGTCAGCGGAGACGTGCTGGAGCCGGAATCCCTCCTGGCGATGAAGAGGTTCGAGGAGGGGATAGTTGCAGATCCCGACAATAACTTCGAAGGCAGGACCCTCTACACTGGTGACGGTATCACAGGCCTTCCGAACGCCCTCGCCGAGGCCAACAACGGGAAGCTGCCCTCGAGTAAAGAAGAGGCGGAGGCGGCAATCAAGACCGCCCAGGATAACAACGGTTTTATCGAGGGCGGCCTGGTCTCCGCCGGGGGCGGGGCGGCGCTCCTCACGCTGGACGCCCCCGGCGCGGAGTCGGCGGACGTCATCAACAGGAAGATGGCACTTCTCAAGGCCAACGGCAAGAAATACCTGGACTCGGCCGGTCTGGAGTTCGAGCTGGGCGGGATCACACCCCTCACCAAGGACATGACCAGGAACATAATCCCCACCGAGACGCTTTCCTCGATTCTGTCTCTCATACTGTGCGCGCTGGTGCTGGTGGTCATCTTCCGCTCTATCCCCTTCGGCCTCATAACGCTGACTGTGGCAATGGCCGGCGTCGCCTCCGAAGCCGGCTTCCTGGCTCTCATGGGCTGGCCGATCGACGTGGTCACCTCGCTCTCCTCCGCGCTGGTGATCGGTGTGGGAGTGAACTTCGGGATACTCTTCACCCACCGGTTCATGCAGGAGGCGGGCAGCTCAGAGGCGCTGCCGGCGGACGCCATAAGGAACACCATGAAGAACCTCGGCCGCGCGAACGTGGTGGCGGCGCTGGCGACCGTCGCCGGATTCATCATCGTTATGTTCACAGGCATATTGCCGCTGAAGCGGTTCGGCGGCGTGACCGCCGTCGCCATCGGTTGCTGCCTGGTCACCTCTCTGACCCTCATGCCCGCCCTGCTCTTCCGGCTCACCACCCACAGGATGGAGGAGGAAAAGGCCGGGGAGCCGGTGCCTGTGCAGAGCTGACCTGAGGTGAGCCCGGAAGTCAGGTTTTTTCACCAATTGGGGTCACCCGTTAGAAGCCCAGGTCAAGGCATGACTTTCCCTGATCCCGGCTCGCCGGGTAGGTAAGGCTATGTCTACTTGGGAGGATGCCCCGTTAGCGCTCCTCGTACTCATCCCGTGTCCTTCTTCTGCGAACCTTTT
>JAGUWJ010000019.1 GCA_020062425.1 Actinomycetota bacterium | reverse complement strand
CACCCGGGCGGCCCTGTCCTTCGCTGGTTGTCAGGCTCTGTCATCGTGGTGTTATTCTCCCATGAAACGTCCCCGGTAATAATAGGCCGCCACCAACGTGTTCCACCGGCTCCCGACCTGTTAGACTCCTGTCATCATGGGACGCTTGGTGGTGACAGACGGTTCAGACGCCTGCGGCGGGCTCGCTCCCTTACTGGTGCTGCTCATGGCGATCTTTCTTGTCATGTGTCAACAGGCGGCATGCTCTACGGGAGAATATTCCGGCCCGGTCGACAAGCCGCTCTACGAAGAGGACTTCGCCTGGGTCCGCAGGTCCTCCCCGCCGGGCGTGGTGACATCGGTCTGCGCGGTGCCGCAGGGCCGTGCCTGGGCCACCACGCGCGACAGCATTTATTCCTTCGACGGGAGACGTTGGAAGGAGCAGTTCGAAGAACCGGACGGCGAGGGACGAGCTTTCACCTGCGTATCCGGGCGCAACGGAAGGTGCGCCTGGGCGGTCAGCGCCAAAACGACGGGCGACGGCGACCTGGCGAGCCGCATATACAGCTTCGACGGCAGGTCCTGGCGCCCGAGAGGAGCCCCCGAGGCCTCGATAGTGGACGTCACCGCCCTGAGCGCGTCGAGCGCCTGGGCTGTTGGCACGAAAGTAGAGGCAGGTAACGCCCGCGGCGGCGCATACCTCTTCGACGGCAGGTCATGGCGGGAGCGGCTCGACGTCCCGGAACCCCTCAAATCCGTCTCCGCAGCGGACAGCGCCTGCATCTGGGCGGTCGGCGAGCGGGGGGGCATCTATCATTTCGACGGGAACGGCTGGGCGCTGCGCCAGAAGGTGGACGCGCGTCTCAACGGCGTGAGCTCCCTGAACCGGTCCCGCGCTTACGCATGCGGTTACAAGGGAAGCGGCGGCGCCCGGTCGGTGGTGTATCTCTTCGATGGCAAGCGCTGGCGCTCCATCGGATCTTTCTCCTCCGGCGGCGACGGCATGCTGGCGGTTTCCGCACAGGAACCGTACGACGCCTGGGCCGTGGACGGTAAGTCGATGTACCACTACAACGGTTCGTTCTGGCGGGTCCAGTACCACGTCCCCCGCGAGTTCCGCCCCGCGTGCGTCGCCTCGGCGAGTGGAAGCGGGGTGTGGATCGCGAGCGCGGCAGGCGGGTTGTTCAAGCGCGTGAACGTCAGCGACATCCGGTGGATGTTCCCCAGGGAGGTATTCCGCTAAAGCGCCTCCAGCCTGCCTCTCAGGCGAACGGCGACACGAAGTCGAAGGCGGAGACGTCCACCAGCCCCCTGTCAGTCAGCTTCAGCTCCGGGATGACCGGAAGCGCGAGGAAGCTCATGGTCATGAACGGGTCCTCCAGGGCGCAGCCGAGGTCCGCCGCCGCGCGGTTGAGGGATTCGACCTTCTCCGCGACGTCAGCGACAGGATCGGGCGACATCAGCCCGGCAATGGGCAGGGGCAGCTCCGCGCGGCTTTTTCCGCGAGAGACGACCACCTGTCCTCCGCCCATCTCGACGACCCTGTCGACTGCGGCGACCATGTCGGTGTCGTCACCGCCTACCACCACGATGTTGTGGGAATCGTGAGCGACGCTGGAGGCCAGCGCTCCCTCCTTGAGTCCGAATCCCCTCACGAACGATACACCCACGTTGCCGGTGCCGCGGTGCCTCTCGACCACCGCGATCTTCAGCAGGTCGGCGCTCGCATCGGCCTTGGCCGCGTCGTTCTCGAAAGGCGCGTCCACCTTGAGCGACTCGGTGACTATCTGACCCGGGACGAGCCCTATCGCTCTCACGCGGCCGCCTCCTCCGGCGAGCCGCAGGCTTTCCGCCCTGAAGCCTGACACGTTGAAGCTCGAACCCGGTGGCGGCGCCGCGGCCGGGGGCTCGAGAAGGCTGCCTTCTTCGGCCACCACTTCCCCGGCCTTCACCACGGACCGGACGTTGAAGCTCTCCAGGTCGTCGAGCACCACCATGTCCGCCCGGTATCCCACGGCAACCGCCCCGAGTCCCGCGAGCCCGAACCGGCGCGCCGTGTTGATGGTTGCCATCTGAACTGCCCTGACCGGTGACATCCCCGCCCCAACAGCCATACGGAGCATCGAATCGATGTGGCCGCGCTCCAGCAGGTCGGACGGATGCCGGTCATCGGTGCACAGGCAGCACCGGCGGCTGTTGTCCGCGTTGAGTGCCGGCAGGAGGGCCTCGAGGTTCCTGGCCCCCGTTCCCTCGCGCGCGAAGATAAACATGCCTTTCTGCATCTTCTCCTCGGCCTCTGCGGCCGTGGTGCACTCATGCTCGGAGTCCGGGCCGGCGGCTATGTAAGCCGCGAGGTCCCTGCCGCTCAAACCGGGCGCGTGGCCGTCTATCGGCCTGCCACGGAACAGCTCCACCTTCGCAATGACATCGGGCGCTCCGTTGATGGCGCCGGGGAAGTTCATCAGCTCTCCCAGGCCCACAACGCCCGGTACGTCTATCAACGGCTCAAGGTCGGCTGCCTCGAGCACTGCGCCGGCGGTCTCCAGGGGGGTCGCCGGCACGCACGAGGGAAGCATCACGTAGACCTCGAGCGGGCAAAGGGCCGCCGATTCCATCATGTACTTGATACCGTCGACGCCCATCACGTTGGCTATCTCGTGGCAGTCGGTGAAGACGGTGGTGGTGCCCCGGGGAACGACCGCTCGCGCGAACTGAGGGATGGTGACCATTGAGCTCTCGATGTGCACGTGGGCGTCGATCAGGCCGGGCGCCAGGTACTTCCCGCCCAGGTCGAGCGTGCGCTTCGCGTTGTAACCGTCGTCCAGGCCCACCACCACGCCGTCCGCCACGGCCACGGAGGCCGGGTGAACCCTGCCGGAGAGCACGTTGACCAACCTGCAGCCCGTCAGAAGGAGGTCGATCTCGCCGTTGCCCCTGGCCTGCCTTACGCGCTCCAGGATACTCATTTCATCTCCCATCGCCGGGGCCTTCGACAGCCTCCTGAAATAGAGGTGCCCCCAAAAGATCTCAGGGTCCGTTCCGGACGAGCCGACCCGTTTTCCTTAACACCTCTTGAGGGCTAGTTGAATCTATTAAATTCCCAGGCAGGCGTCAAGGGTTACAGGCTATCTCACCGATATTTCCACCGGCAACGATTGCCGCTTGATGAAGGAACCGCCTAGCGGGTAAAGTAAACAAGCCGCCCGGATGTGAGCCCCCGACGGTGGTGGGGCGGCACGGGCGGGCGGCGCACAGGGTGTAACCAGCAGATAGACAGGCCGGCAGAAGAGTTCCGTCGCGGAGGGTGCCATGGAGGGCTCTATGGAAAACGATCCAGGTGGCGGGCTGAAGAGGCTCATCACCCGCTACAGGTATCTCTGGGAGGATTACTTCCCCTCCTCACAGCATTCATCCACCTCGGTCAAACTCACGGCGTGCCTTACGGAAGCCTCAACGCTGTCGGGGGCGAGCGGCGGGATGATAATGACCGGGAGCCCCGAAGGGGACTCCCTTGAGATAGCGGCTCTGAGGAGCACGGACGTGCCGGGCACCAGGCGCATCGACGCGGCGGGCGAGTCCGCGGTTGCGCAGTGCTACACGCGCGGTAAGACCATAATCGTGTCCGACGTCCAGGGCAGTGAGGTCGTCCCCGGTGTCCCTGCGGCGTCGATGGTATGCCTGCCGCTGGTAGCCGGCTCTGTGGTACGGGGGGTCATGCTGCTCTGGTCGGAAGAGAAAGAGCGCTTCCAGGATAGCGACCTGGGAGTGCTGGCCATGTTCGTCCATTACGCTTCCATTCTCCTCGAGGTGGACGAGCTCAGCGAGAGGCTCGGCGAGAACCAGATGATCGATCCGCTTACCGGGCTCTACAACCGCCGCCAGTTCGACAAGCGCTTCCACGAAGAGTTCCTGCGCGCGGAGCGTTACTCGGCGAACCTGTCCCTGGTCATCTTCGACGTAGACGACCTGGAGGCGTATAACAACAACTGCGGTTACGTGCTCGGAAACCTCGCCCTGTCCGACATCGCTTCCCTGTTCATCAAGAGCGCGCGGGAGGTCGATTTCCTGGCCCGGGTCGGCCCCGACGAGTTCGCAGCCGTGTGCCCGGAGACCACCAGGATAGGAGCGCTCCGCTTCGCCGAGAGGCTGCGCTCCGCCGTCGCCGCCTACCCGTTCCCGGTGTCTGACGAGAGCGTATCGGCCAGCCTGACCGTCTCTGCCGGGATAGCGAACTTCCCCGGGTCCGCCTCCGACGAGGAGACACTGCTCGCGCGGACCTACGAGGCGCTGGAGGAAGCCAAGCGGTCAGGGCCGGACCGCATCAAGCTGTGGGGAGAGAATCCGTCAGTATCGGAAGACAAGAGCCGGAGCGAAACGACGGGGGGCGAAACCTCCCCCACCTGATGCCCGCTAACTCTGCCAGAACGGTTTCCTGGTGACGTCGAATCCCGGGTCGCCGGCCGCCTTGATGACGTAAACCGGCGTATTCTCTTCCACCATCTCGAAAAGCTGCTCCACGTTAGACATATACATGCGGACACAGCCGTGAGAGACGGAGCTCCCGATAGACCAGGGCGAAGGGGTGCCGTGTATCAGCACCCCGGAGGCGTTCAACGCCAGCGCGCGCGTGCCCAGAGGGTTGCCCGGGCCCGGGGGTATCGAGGGGGGCATCGATCTCGCCCATGCCGTCCCCGGGTTTCTCCAGGTGGGGTTCCTCTGCTTGCTCACTATCTTCCAGATACCGACCGGCGTGGGGTACTGGGCCGACCCGCAGGCCACCGGGAACTCCGCCAGCGGCTGCTCCCTCTGGTAGAGGGTGAGCTTGTGCTCGGCAAGGTTGATGATTATGAACTTGCCGAAGACCTCGTCGGTCATTCCCGGAGGTACGCGCCCGACATGCACGTTCACGGTCCTGTCCGGCCTGCGTAGAGCCGCCTCGGTGTCCGCTATCAGCTCCTCCAGGCTGGCGCTCCGGCCGTCCTTGGCCTTGACGATGACCGGTTTACCGGATGTCACATCGATGTAAGCGTCGTGGGGGTGCCTGTTGATGGAGTTGATGGCCTCCGAGACCCATCCGTGGACCCTGTCCCTGTCGTCGGTCGAGACCAGGGATTCGTTGATATCCTTGGGCCTGTTGAGGAACCGGCGGAACATGCGCTCGAAGATGTTGACGCTCCAGGCCTTATCATACGCCTTTTCCACCATGGCCTCGTAATCGAGCGTGAGTTTTATCTCCTCGGGCGATACCTTGTACTCCTCATCGTCTATCTTCAGCGTGAGGGGCTTGCTCGCCACGTCGGCGAGGTCGGTGCGGACCTTCTGGAGTGCCTCGGTCTTGTTCAGGCCGCCCACCTTGACGCCCACGATCTTCACACCGGATGGGAAAGCGCCGAAGGCGAAGGCGTCCTGGATGAGCAGGTAGGTCAGCATGACGGCGAGAAACGCCAGAAGCAGCAAGCCCCCGAGAACGAGTATCACCCTCGAGAGCTTCTTGTCGCTGAGCCAGCCCAACGACTTAGCCGGAATTCCGACAGCCTTCAATACAGTTTCCTCCCACGGCTCACCTTGACGACCCGAGTATTATACGCATGGCTTGCACACGCCACAATGCCGAGTCTCACTCTTCTCGTATTCTTTCCTCGGCAAGCGCCTCTTCCCTTCATCGGCCGGGCACTGGTCCCACACCTGTCGGATCAGTCCCCGGGCTCCAGGGCCTGCCGCGCGGCGGCCTCTATCTTATCCACGCGCGCCGCGGCCAACGTTCCATCCGCGGGTCTCGGCGCCTCTTCCAGCCGGGCCAGCAATTCCTCGAGCGTTTCGACGGAGGCGGGACCGGCGATGTTCCCCAGTGCCTTTACCGCCGCGTACGCTTTCCCCCATTTGCCTGCTGATGCGATGTCGCCCGCTTCCATGCGCTCCCGCAGGTACGAAGCGAGCAGCGGGACCGCCGATGCCTCCCCGCTGGAGCCGTAGACCTTCATGGCCGCGTGGTCGAGGGCTCGCCTCTCAACCAGCCGTACGGGAAGCCCTTCCGGGTCGACGGCCTTCAGCATCCGCCGGGCCGCGGCGACCACCCTCCTGTTCTCGTCGGTGATGAACTGCTCGAGGAAGTCGGCGTAGCCGTCTTTCTCCACCAGGGAAGCAAGCGCCTCCAGCGCCGCGATGCGCAGCTCCGGGTGCTCCCCCCAGCGGTCCCGCGCGATGGAGACAAGAGTGAGCCTCGCCCGCTCGCCTCCGACGGTCCCGAGCAGGCCCACCGCGAAGGTCTTGACCTCCAGAGGTGAATCCCTCATGGCATCTATCAGGGAGGCTACATCGTCCTGTTCCGCGGCCTTCCTCAGGTGTTCCACCTCAGGTGTCTTGCGGCTTTCCGGTTCCATTGACGCTCTCCTCGGCTGTCACTCTCAGTATTCTATCTGTTTGACATGTAATTCTGCCTTTCCCGCCGGGAGGATATAAGCCTGCCCCGGAGGGGCACTCCGGTTGAACCAGGGGCCTCGATATCATATAATTGCCTGGTCCCGAAAGGGTGTTTTTTATTGGCTGACATTATTGGGTTCAGGAAGAAGATCGCGGAGCGGAACCCGCCAGATCACGGCGGGTTTGCTGTCGTGGTCACCTTTTTCTGGACGGTCACCGCGCTCCTCACAACAGCAATGCTCCTCGCACCTCTCGCACTGCGCTCGAGCCCCGCGAAGGCGCAGCCCGGCGCGCCCGGAACCGACAAGCAGGACGGCTACGTGAGGGAGGTAGTAACCCTCGACAGCGAGATAGCGGACCTTGACCAGAAGCTCGGCTCCCTCGAGAGCAGATCCGACGCACTTGCGGAAGAGATCGCACGTATAGACGGAGAGATAGAGGAAGGTGCACGTCGGCTGGCGAGGCGCCGCAAAGCTCTCTCCGACCGCGCCCGGAGCATATACGTGCACGGAAGGGCCAGCACCCTGGTGATGCTCCTCTCCAGCAGTGACGTGTCTGATTTCATCGACCGCACCTCCTACCTGGAGAAAGTCCACCTGCGTGATGCGGAGCTGGTCAGAGGCATAAAGCGCGCCGCGGGCGAGCTCGCGCAGTCCCGCGAGGAGTTGAAGGAGCGAAAGAGGGAAGTCGATGCGGTCGCCTCGGAGCTGCGGACCCGGAAGTCCCGCCTGGAGGAGAGCCGCGCGGAGCGCCAGGAGGTGCTCAGCAGAGCGGGCTCCACCGCCGCCACGGTAGTGTCGGAGTCAGAGCGCGTAGGATCGAAGATGGATGAGCTGAACCCGCCGGACGAGCCCAGCGGAAGGCCCACGGGGAGGGTACTCACGATGGAAGCAACCGGCTACTCGCCCGAGGAGCCGGGACTTGACGACAACACCGCCTCCGGCCTCAAGGCTCGCCGCGGCGTGGTCGCGGTGGACCCCAGGGTCATCCCGCTCGGCACCAGGCTGCACGTCGAGGGATACGGCAACGCCATCGCCGCCGATACCGGCTCGGCCATCAAGGGGAACCGGATAGACCTCTGCTTCGATACTCTGGAGGAGTGCGATGCGTACGGGCGCAGGACCGTCAGGGTGGAGATACTGGACTAGTCCGTGTCGGTCTCTACGTGGAACTCAGTGACGGCCCGCTCCACCTCGTCCAGCGAAACCTTCCTCCGCCTGCCCGGCGGCAGCGATCTGAGCAGTATCTGGCCGTACCTCATGGAGTTTATCCTGCTATCCAGCAGCAGGACCTGGCCCGTGTCCTGACGGGTGCGTATCAGCCTGCCGACCCCCTGCTTCAGCTTCAGTGCGGCGAGCGGCAGGCTCAAGCTCATGAAGTCCGAGCCGCCCTCGATCCTCACCTTCTCGCTGCGGGCCTCGAAGACGGGCCTTCCCGGGCTCTCGAAGGGCACGCGCGTCACCACCACCAGCCGGAGGGTGCTTCCGCGGGCGTCCACCCCCTCCCAGAAGCTGGCGGTGCCGAACAGGCTGGCTCCGGGGTCATCCACGAACTCCTCGGCGAGGCGCCTCCTGGAGTGCCCCGGTACCTGGCAGAGGACCGGATATCCCCGGTCGTGGAGGTCGTCCGCCACGCGGGCGTGAGTGCTAAGCATCAACTTGCGGTTGGTGAACAGGACAAGCACGCCGCCCCCGGCGGCGGGGATGACCGCGGAAATGACCCTGGCGAGGCTGTCCTCGTAGCCTTCAGTCCCGGGCTCCGGCATGTCGTGCAGTATCAGTATCTGCATCTGTCGCCTGAAATCGAACGACGAGTCGAGGATCACCTCCTCCAGGCGCCTGTCCTCCAACATGTCGAGCCCGACCCGTGACCTGAAGAAGTCGAACGAGCCGTTGACGGTGAGTGTTGCCGAAGTGAGCACTATGGAATCCAGCTCGCCGAACAGGACCTCGGCCAGTATCTCGCCGACGTGTATCGGGGAAGCCTTCAGGGATTGCTGGTCAAACCGGTCCGGCACACCGACGGAAGCCCAGCGCACGCGGCCGTCGTCCTCGTTCGATAGAACCAGGCCTGTCACGCTCTCGAACTCGGAAGCCCTCACCGCCTTGCCCTCGAGGTCGGCCGCCATGTACTCCAGCCGGTCCGGTGCCTCCGTTAAGTCGCGGACGGCGGCAAGCGCGCGGCTCAGGCGGACGTAGAGCCTGTCCATGTCGGCGGCGAACGCCTCTGCGTGAGACTGGAGACGGGAGTACTCCATCGACTCGATCTGCCCCTGCGAGAACCGGACCTCAGAGAGCCCGGATCCGTCCCCGTCGTACATGTCGGAAAGGGCGATAAACACTTTCTCCAGCCCCTCCAGGCAGAGCTCGACAGCCTCTTTCACCTCTCCGACCTCGAACAGCGCCCTGTCCAGAGCCTCGGGCTCGAGCTGGCCCTTCAGGCCGGTCTCGATGTCGGCCAGGAACCCGGAGCCGTCGACGGGCGAGAAGAGCCCCTCCAGGAACCTGCGCGCCTCGCGGTAGTCGAGCTCGGCCGTGAACTGCTCTGTGGCTGCGTCCTCCAGGCTGTGAGCTTCATCGATGACCGCGGTGCGGAACGGCAGGTTGACGCCGGTCAGCAGAAGAGAGTGGTTCACCACCACGATATGGGAGCGCCTGGCCCTGTAGAGTGCCTTGCGGTAGAAACAGCAGCCGTTCCGCGCGAACGAGCAGCGCCCGCCCGGGCACTCGCGGTGGTTCGCCATGACCTGCTCGTCGAGGCCTCGCAGGTGGGTGACGTTAAGTAACGAGACGTCACCGGTCTCGTTCTCGGTGACCCAGTTTATGAGCATTCCCAGTATGCCCAGCTGTCCCTCGGACAGGCGCTTGCCCCCGCTGATGAGCGCCTGGAGCTTGCGCAGGCAGATGTAGTTGTTGTAACCCTTCAACACCGAATAGCGGAATGAGCCATGCCCCAGGGCGCTCTCGAGACCGGGCAGGTCCTTGGTGAAGAGCTGGTCCTGCAGGTTGAGGGTCCTGGTCGAGACCACTAGGGGAAGCTCGGCCGATTTCGCCCAGAGCACGCATGGGACGAGATACGCGAGCGACTTGCCCGTTCCCGTACCCGCCTCCACCAGCAATATCTCGCCCTGGTCCAGGGTCCGGCTCACCGCTTCGGCCATCTGCAGCTGTTCATCCCTCTCCTCGTAATCGTCGAACTGCCCGGCTAAGGAGGCGCTGGAGTCGAAGTACGAGCGCAGTCGCTCGCGCCCGGTCCCGGTGTGCGTCCCGGAGCCCTCCAGCGGCGGGATATCCTCCCAGAAGCGGTCCTTTCGCACCGCTCTCTCCAGCTTGAGCCCCTCGATCTTCCTTCCCCCCGAGCGCTCTTCGAGGACTCTGCCCAACAGGTGTGAGAGTCCGCCTTTCCTGGCGGGGGCGTGGTCAGTAAGCGCCTTGAGGACCGGCAGGGGCGTGTTGTAGAGGCCGTTCAGGAGCACGTTGAAGACGCTGAAGAGGGTGTCGACGTCGTCCTCCGCTCTGTGGGCGTTGACTACCTCGACCTCGAACACGCGCGCCAGGTCGATCTGCCTGTGGCCCTTGAGCGAGGGCATGAGCATGATGGCCAGGTCCATGGCGTCGAGGTAAGGGTTCGAGAACTTCCCCCGGTCGAAAACCGGGTAGAGGTGGCCCAGGAACGCCTCCTCGAGCCGTGAGTAGGCGACGATGAGAGAATCGCCCAGGAACTCCGCGAACTCGTCGAAGAAGTCGGCGAGCGACGGCGCGCCCTCGACCGTGTCCTGGTCGATGCCGGTGAGCAGGGTGATCTGCGGGGGAATCGTCACCCCGGGGTCGATGAGAGACGAGATGCGCCCCGTCGCCTGGTCGCCGGACGCGCGCACGGCGGCCACCTCGATGATTCGGTCCCGCCCGGGCTGGAACCCGGTGGTCTCGAGATCTACCACGCAGTACTCGAGGTCGCCGTAAAGCGAACCCTGGAACTCTCGCTTCAACTGAGGGAATGAGCTGTATTTCTCTTTCGTAGCGGCGTCACACCGCAGGAACAGATCTCTATCCACTCGAACCTCGTCACGGCGGCGCCGGCCGACCCGCTATGATTCTCCCACTTGAGTATGACGCACCGGAGCGCTGAGGTGGAGCAAGGGCACGTCTGTCGCATTCTACCTAATATTTCCGTTGGGGGGCGGACCCTTAACCGGAAATACTGCCAGGTCTTGGCAATCCTTCCGTTGGGGACTACCGTTGGTGCCTGACACCAACGGAAGTTTCCGGTTAAGGGTCCGTCCCCAATGGAAATTTCGGGGGAGGGAGCATCATGCTCTCGAGGGGATGCCTCACGCCGGCCCGCTCTCCGGGCTCCGGCCTGCCCAGCGCCACCAGCGCCACCAGCTCCAGGTCGGACGAGACCTCGAGCAGCTTCTCAACCTTTTCTCTGTTTCTCAGTATCTCACCAAGCCAGCAGGCTCCCAGCCCCGCGTCGTGCGCTGCGAGCAGGATGTTCTGCACCGCCGCGCCCGCCGACATGAGGTCCTTGGTCCGGTCGTACATGGCGGTCTCGTCGAGGAACACCGCGATAAGCGCCGGGGCGCCCGCCACCACTCCCCTGTACTTGGTAAGCCCGGAGAGCCCGACTATCGTGGCGCGGTCGGTTATCTTCATGAAGCGCCACGGCTGATTGTTCAACCCCGACGGCGCCCATATCGCCGCCTCGATGAGCTCGTCCAGCTCAGCATCGCTCACGGGCTCATCCGTAAAGTCCCTCACGCTGCGCCTTGTCTCTATAGCTTCACGAGTGTCCATATCCACTCCAACTCGTTAGCCGTCAGCATATTCGAGGCAGCTGCTCGCCTGAAGGCATTCGCAGCAGACGCTTCGGTCCCAGCTCCGTCACAACACTCACCCGCCCCGCTTTTCCGGACACGACCCGGCCGATGATCCGCGAGTCGGCCCCCAGTTGGTGCCCTCTCATGGCCTCCAGCACCGCCTCCGCGTCCCGCTCCCCTACCGCAGCCAGCAGCTTGCCCTCGTTGGCGATGAACAGCGGGTCCAGCCCAAGCATCTCGCAGACGCCTCTGACCCCCTCCCTCACCGGCAGTTCCTCCTCGGTCAGCTCTATCGCTGCCGCGGAGGCGGCAGACATCTCCTTCAGGGCGGCCGCCAGGCCTCCCCGGGTCGGGTCGCGCATCGCGTGTACCTCGCCCGCTTCAAGCATGGACTCGACAAGCCCGTTCAGAAGCGCGCAGTCCGACTCCAGATCGAGCTCGAGACCGTACTCCTCCCTGCCCACCAGCACCGCGATTCCGTGGTCTCCCAGATAACCGTTGACGATCAGTACGTCGCCTGGCGCGGCGCCGGAAATGGAGATGTTCCTTCCCCCGGGAACCACTCCGACCCCGGAGGTGTTGATGTAAACTCCGTCCGCCATCCCACGCTCTACCACCTTGGTGTCACCTGCGACCACCCTCACGCCTGCGCGGCGCGCCCATTCCGCAACTGAGCGCAGGACCCGCTCCAGCAGGCGGATCTCGAAACCCTCCTCGAGTATCAGGCCCAGGGTCAGGAACAGCGGCCGCGCCCCCACCATGGCCAGGTCGTTCACGGTGCCACATACAGCAAGTTTCCCGATGTCTCCTCCCGGGAAGAGCAGCGGCTTGACCACGAACGAATCGGTTGTGAAAGCCACCCTTCCGCCAGGAAGCTCGAACGTCGCGGCGTCCTCGGCCGTGACGAGCGCTGCGTCCCCCAGCAGCGGGAAGACGGTGTCCCTGAGGAGCTCCAGCATGCGGGTTCCGCCACCCCCGTGGGCCATGGTGATGACTTCCCCTGCCACTACTCTTCCTCCTGGCAGTACAGGTAGTAGGAAGCGCAGGTCCCCTCGCTCGAGACCATGCAGGGTCCCACCGGCGACTCAGGGGTGCACTCTCCGGCGAAAAACGGGCATTCCGGCGGCTTGATCCTGCCGCATAGTATCTCGCCGCACCTGCACCCGCTTATCGCACGTTCCGGGAGTTCGACCTGCCAGGCGCCGGCGTCGAAATCGCGGAAATCTTCTTTAAGTGCCAGGCCGCTCCCCGGTATCACGAAGAGCCCTCTCCACTCGGCGTCGACGGGCTCAAACACAATCTCCATCGCGGAAAGTGCTTTGGGGTTCCCGCCGGCTCTCACCGCTCGCGAGTACTCGTTCTCAACTGCCGGCCCCTCAGTGCGCATCCTGATGAGGTTAGATACCGCCTGTAGGATATCGGTGGTCTCGAACCCCGTGATGACGCACGGTATCCCGAATTCATCGGGGATAAAGGTGTAGGCATCGCTCCCGATTATCGCGCTTACGTGCCCCGGCAACACGAAGCCGTCGACTGAGAACTCGTCAAGAGAGCCAAGCGCCCGGAGTGCTGGGGGCACCGTCTTGTGAAACGAGAGCAGGAACAGGTTTTGGATGTTCTCCTCTCTGGCCTGGAGCATCGTAGCGGCCACCGTAGGGGCGGTGGTCTCGAAACCGACACCCAGGAACACGACCTTGGCACCCCGGTCCTCTCTGGCCATCTGAAGCGCTTCCAGGGGTGAATAGACGACCCTTACCCGTGCCCCTTCCGACACGGCGTCTGCGAGGGAACCCTCGGTCCCAGGCACCTTCATCATGTCCCCGAAGGTCGCGAGCACCACTCCGGGAAGCTTCGCAACCGCGATAGCCGTGTCGATGTCCCTGTCGGAGGTGACGCAGACCGGGCACCCCGGACCGGATATCAGGTCCACTGACGGCTCCAGCATGGGACGGATGCCGGCCCTGGAGATGGCCATGGTGTGAGTGCCGCAGACCTCCATGAAGGTGTGTTCACCACCCTGTTCACGGATTCGCCGCACAAGCGTTCTCACGGCCCCAGGCACGCGGAAATCGTCAAGGTACTTCATCGAGCCTCGCAAGCTCCTCCAGGAGCTCCATGGTCTTACGGGCCTCACCCTCATCCACTTTTTCTATGGCGAAGCCAGCGTGCACCAGCAAGTAGTCACCTGTCGATACATCATCGACCAGAGAGATGTTCACCTGCTTCCTGGCGCCCCCGATCTCCATAAGTGCGACGTCTTCATCGAGGACCTCTATGACTTCAGCTGGAATCGCAAGACACATCTCCGTGCATACCTCGCTTATCTCAAATGCACTTCAGAATCATACGCTATTGGCGGCTATAACCGCCTGTCCCAGCGACACACCTCCGTCATTGCAGGGCACCCGCCCGTGCACGTAAGGAGTGAGTCCCGCTGCATTGAGACCTTCGACCGCCAGGGTCGTCAGCGCCTCGTTCTGGAACACCCCGCCACTCAAGGCGACCCGCTTCAGACCCGTCTCCCTGCTCAAGGCGTCCGCCGTGTCCACCAGAGCGCGCGCCATGGTGGCGTGGAACCTGCCAGCGGCCTCGGGCGCGCTCGTTCCGCCTTCCAGGTCGTCCATGAGCTCCCGGAAGACGCTGCGGGTGTCTAACACCCACGGATCCGAGCCTCTGTCTATCATGAAACGGTAAGGCTCACCCGCCGCTTGCGCCGCCGCTTCCAGCTGGCACGCGGCCTGCCCGTCGTATTGAGCCTCGCTTCGCAGGCCGCACAAGGCCGCCGCCACATCAAACATCCTGCCCGCGCTGGAGGTAAGTGGCGAATTGAAGCTGTTGCTAAGCTGGAACTCGAGGGAGCGCGCTTCCTCATCGGAGATATCGAAGCGTCCCCTCAAGCAAGCCATCGCCTCGTCCAGGTCCTCGAAGAGCTCGCTCAACACCCCCATCACCATCCGGTATATGCGGAATATGCAGGCGTCTGCTCCCGGCATGGGATACTGGTACAAGTGAGCCAGCCTCTTTGAATCCCTCTCGTCACAGAGGAGGAACTCGCCGCCCCAGACAGTAGCGTCAGGACCGTAACCAGTCCCGTCCCAGGCCACTCCGAGCACTCTCCCCGCAATGCCGTTGTCTGCCATGCAGCTCACGACGTGGGCGTGATGGTGCTGCACCTCGACCGCCGGCATCCCCATCTCTCGGGCCATCTGGGTGGTCATGTATTCCGGATGCATGTCATGAGCGACCACCGCGGGCTTGAGCGAGAACAGCCTCTTCATGGCCGCCAACGCTTCCTCGAAGTGCTCGGCTTCACCCGCCGACTCCATGTCGCCTATGTGCTGGCTCAGGAAAACCTCGCCGCCCCGGAGAAGGCAGAAGGTGTTCTTTAACTCCGGACCGACCGCAAGCACTTCCGTGCGGGCGGGGGGCGTCACGTTGACGGGGTAAGGCGCGTACCCGCGCGCCCGGCGCAGCGGGTACTCTCTTCCCATGAAGACGCGTGAGACGCTGTCGTCATAGCGGACCAGTATGTCGCGGTCGTGCATGAGGAAGAAGTCCGCGATGCCTGCCAGGCTCTCCAACGCTTCGGCGTTGCCGATCGCTATGGGCTCCTCCGACATGTTGCCTGACGTCATGACCAGCGGCGTGCCCGCCTCTTCCATCAGCAGGTGGTGGAGAGGCGTGTACGGCAGGAACAGGCCTTGATGTGCAAGCCCACCCGCGACCATCCGCGAGAGCGGCGAGTCCGCCCTCTCGCGCAGCAACACTATCGGCCGTTTCACAGAACCCAGCAAGCTCGCTTCCTCGGCGCTCACCTCGCAGTAACGTCCGGCCTCGCCCAGGTCCCGCACCATAACGGCGAACGGCTTTCCGTATCGTCTCTTCCTCTCCCTCAAGCGTCCAACCACTTCATCTGAGGTCGCGTCGCAAGCGAGCTGGAAACCGCCCAGTCCCTTCACCGCGACGATACCGCCGTCTCTCAGGAACGCCGCCGCCTCGACGACGGGATCGCCTTCCAGGCGTCGTCCGGAAGGTTCGGCCAGCCACAGGGACGGGCCGCACGAGGGGCACGCGTTAGGCTGGGCGTGGAATCTCCTGTCGGAGGGGTCTTCGTACTCCGACCGGCACTGCTCGCACATCTCGAATACCGCCATGGATGTGTTCGGCCGGTCGTACGGCGTGTCGCTGATGATGGTGAAGCGGGGCCCGCAGTTCGTGCAGTTTATGAACGGATAGCGGTATCTCCGGTCGGAGGGGTCGAAGAGCTCCGTGAGGCAGTCGTCACAGGTCGCCAGGTCCGGCGAGACCAGCACCTGCCTCTCACCGCCCCGGCTGGACGCCTCTATGCTGAAAGAGTCAGCCTCGAACGGCTCCGCCTCCGTGATTTCTATCTGCTCCACCACGGCCGCCGGCGGCGCCTCTCTCTCCAACGCCTTCAGGAAACGCGCGACCTTCTCCTTCCCGCCAAAGGCCATTATGTCAACGCCCATGTGGTTGTTGGAAACGGTTCCCTTTATCCCGTTCTCACGAGCAATGCGAAAGACGAAGGGACGGAAGCCGACGCCCTGCACGATGCCGCTGACCCGCGCTCTGACGTACCTGTTCACCCGTTCGCTCCCTCGAGCTCGTCCAGGATCAGTCGGCACACCGTGGGAACGGCCTCCTCCACCTCCGGGGAGAGCTCTTCTCCGAACTCCAGGCTCTTGACCTGTACGGCGAATATGGTTATCTCGTCCGGGCACTGGTCCATCAGTCGGGCGGCAGTGATCAGTTCGTAGATGCCAAAATCGTGTAGCGAGATGGAGACTCCGGCGGTCTCAGGACGGACTTCCTCTGGAGTGAAGCGGAAGACAGCCCCGGGTTCCTCCCCCGCGTCGATGCCATCTATGAATATGACCTTCCGACAGCCCTCTATGATGTGGAAGAGGTCGGCGCAGTACACGCTGCCCTCAACCAGTTCCACTCTTTCGGGAACCCTTCCCTCCAGGTACCTTACAGCCATGACTCCCACACCGTCGTCGCTCTTTATCGGGTTTCCTATACCGATGATGGCGATATCATGCATCTCTTGTCCCGGTAAATAGTAGTCGAAAAAGCGCGCCCCCGTCATCGCGGGGGCGCAGCGCTTTATCTCCTCGGGCCGGACGGCTCCGTCAGGCCTTCTCCTCCACCCGTATAGGTTTCGGCTTCGGGAACGCCGGCAACCTGTTGAACAAAGGCTTTTTCACTTCTCCGAACTTCGGAACCGCAACGTAGCGGTCGAGCAGTAGCGTGAGGACGTTCCATATGAGGATTGAGATGGCGACCCCCTCCGGCCATGGGCTGTACAACCTTACGAGCCCGATGAACACCCCTATGCCTACCGCGTATATCCATTTAGCCCGCCTGGAGACCGGGCTGGAGACCCAGTCGGTCGCCATGTAGAGAGCTCCCAGCCAGATTCCGCCGCTCAACATCTGGTAGAGCGGGTGGTTCCAGGTGATGAGGAAAATGAACAGCGCTCCTCCCAGAACCCCAACCGGTATGCGCCAGTCGATGGTCCTGCGGTACAGCAGGTAGCAGGCGCCCACCAGCAGCAGCAGCACCGATACCTCGCCCAGGGAGCCGGACTTGAGGCCGAGGAACAGCGACCAACCGGACGGGCGGCCGTTCGAGGTCAGCCAGGTCGCTCCGACGGGGGTCGGCCCAGTGACCGTATTAGTCAGCATCTTCCCGCTCTTCAAGAGAGAGAGTGGAGTCGCGGACGTGGTCGCGTTGACCACTCCTCCGGTGAACGTCTTGTAGATGACCCTGCCCGACACGGCGTTGTTGATGCTCGTGTGGATCGGGCTGAAGAAGCCTATCCCCCTCCACCAGAAAGGCTCCACGAACTTGGCCGTGTAGATCCACAACGGCGAGATCATCAGCGCCACCCTGCCGAAGAGCGCGGGGTTGAAGATGTTCTTCCCCAGCCCGCCGAACAGCTCCTTCGCCACTCCCACCGCGAGGAAAGACCCGATCGCCACTACCCAGAGCGGTGTGGTGACCGGCAACAGGAAAGCGAGGAACAGGCCTGTGAGCACTGCGCTCAAGTCCTTCAAGGTCGCTTTCCTGCCCAGTATCCAGCGCATCACCACCTCGGTGAGCATGGCCGTCACGATACTGACCAGCATCACCAGAAAGGCATTAAACCCGAATACGATGATGGCCCATAGCGCGGCAGGCGTGAGGGCGATCAGGACGTCCCTCATCGCGCGGTCGATGGTCTGGCCCTTTTCGTGCAGGTGGGGGGAGACGGTAGCCATGAATTTACTGTTTGCCACTTAGCATCGCCTCCACTATCTCTTCTTGAGGGCCGCTATCTCGGCCTTGGCCTTGCGTACGTAGTCCACGTGCGGGATGTAAGCCGGACAGGTGAAAGAGCAGCAGCCGCACTCGAAGCAGTCGACCGCTCCCCACAGCTCGGCCTTTTCCCACTCCTCTTTCTGAACCGAGTCGACTATGAAGTTGGGCATAAGCGTCATTGGACAGACGTCCACGCACTTACCGCACCGCACACAGGCGTGCTCGTCCCGGACATCGACAAGCTCCGGAGGAAGAGCGACGATTCCGGAAGTGCCCTTCACGACTGACGCGGTGTCGTCCTCCTGAGCCCAGCCCGTCATGGGGCCGCCCATTATCAGCTTGGCGGCGCCGGAGACCATGCCGCCGGCTGCCTCGACAAGCACCGAGGCGGGCGTGCCCACCAGCACGCGCAGGTTCGCCGGTTCCTTTATGCCCTGGCCGCTTACCGTGAGGACCCTCTCATAAAGCGGCTTGCCCATGGTCGCCGCCTCGAAGAGGGCCACGGCCGTGCCCACGTTCTGCACCAGGCAGCCCACCTCTGAGGGCAGCTTTCCCGGAGGCACCTTCCGGCCGGTCAGAGCCCAGATGAGCTGCTTTTCCGAACCCTCGGGGTACTTGACGTCGCAGACATCGACCTCAATGGTCGGCTCGGCCGAGACATGCGAACGCACCGTGTCAACCGCGTCCATCTTGTTGGCCTCGATGCCGATGATGCCTTTCTTGGCGCCCACGGCTTTCATGAGAAGCTTCAGGCCCTCTACCAGGTCCGAGGGGCGCTCGAGCATGGTCCGGTGGTCGCAGGTAAGAAACGGCTCGCACTCCGCGGCGTTGATGATAACCGTGTCCACCGGC
The DNA here is from genome assembly GCA_020062425.1 of Actinomycetota bacterium. GTDB lineage: Bacteria > Actinomycetota > Geothermincolia > Fen-727 > Anoxymicrobiaceae > JAGUWJ01. Next base: position 21,077 of record JAGUWJ010000019.1, on the reverse strand, counting down.
TTGTCTTTGGGCGGTGAAAGTTTGACGTGGGTAGGGAACGCCGCTCCCCCCATACCGACCAGTCCCGCCTCTTTCGCTATCTCTCTGATGTCGTCAGCAGTGAGTTCACCGAGCGGCTTCGAGGGCTTCCCCTCGAACGCGGGCTGCTCCGCGTCAGCTGTAATTACCACACTCTTCGCGATCTGGCCGGTGAAACTCGGCCTGTCCTCTATCGCCTTGACCGTTCCGGCCACCGATGAATGTACCGGCGCCGACACGAAGGCGTCCGTACCGCCTATCTTCTGCCCGACCGTCACCCTGTCCCCAGGCGAGACCAGGGGCTCGTTCGGCGCGCCAATATGCTGATTTAGTGGAATAACAAGCTCAGCAGGAACGGGCGCACGGGTGATGGCCTTTCCGGAGGCCAGTTCCTTGTTGTAAGGCGGATGGATGCCTCCTTTGAAGGTCTTGAAACCCTGTTTGCTCAATCAGACCACCTTCCTACTCTGCCTTCTTGGGGGCGGTCAGCCTGGGAAACCGTTCGGACTTCGCCCAGCGCGCGTACACGTAGATGAGGTTGACCAGCAGCATCACCCACAGGAACAGCTCGTACCACTTCAGCGACTTCGCGGGGCCGCCCAGAAGCGATATGAGCCCGCTCAGCCAACCCCAGGGCTGGTAGATGGCGAAGCTCAGGAAGAAGAACCATATCGCCAGAAGAGCGAGCGCGATGCGGAAGATGCCCAGCGGCTCGTTCCAGTCGGAGTCCTTCGGCTTGCCCAGCAGCGCGTAGTACAGGTACACGAACGAGACAAGCACGAGCACCCACACCATCAGGAAGTTGAAGGTGTTCATCAAAGCCATCGCCCACGGATATCTCCAGCCCGATACGAACGGGTGCGTGCGGCAGAATCCCGAGTAGATCACCAGCGCGAGCGAGCCGGCATAGACGCCGTACATCGACTTCACGGGGCCCGGGATGCGTATTTTTTCCTTCATACCGGTATCCCCCTTAGACCACTCGGAATTCCTTTACGCCGTTGTGCTCGGGATGGATTATGTGGATAGCGCAGGCCAGGCACGGGTCGAACGAACGGACGCAGCGCACCACGTTGACGGGATTGTCCACGTCCGGCACCGGCAGGCCTATGAGCGACGTCTCCACCGGACCGCGGTTCCCTTCTTTGTCCCTGGGAGACGCGTTCCAGGTGGTCGGGACCACGGCCTGGTAGTTGTCAGTCTTCTCGTTATTGATATGTATCCAGTGGCCGAGTGCGCCCCGCGGCCCTTCCACCAAGCCCCTGCCGTAGGACTCGTTGGGTATCTCTTTCCCCTTGGGGTCCCAGATGGGCTTGGACGGATCGAGCTGGGTGAGCCAATCCGCCATGGCGTCCGCCACTAGCTTGCACTCGATAGCGCGGGCCGCCGTCCGCGGCAGTATGCCGAACTTGACAGGCGGGGTAAGCAGGCCCTTGTCCTGGGCCAGCTTCACCAGCAAGTCCGGCTTCTTGACCAGCATGCGGGCCATCGGCCCCACTTCCATGGGCTTGCCCTGGTACCTCGGGGCTTTCAGGAAGGAGTAGGCGTCCTTCTTCTCGAGGTCCGGGTCGGTCTTGCCGTACTTCGGGTTCAGTCCCTCGCACTCGGGAGTGTACCAGGAGTACTGCACCGACTCCGTGATCTCCTTCTCTTCCATGCCCTTGACGTCCATCACGTTGTTGTCAAAGATGGTCCCGCGCGGCAGGAACTTCTCGGTGCCCTTCTGATCGAGGTCGAAACCTCCGTACGCCAGGTAGTTCCCTCCGGAGTCGCCCGCCTTGAAGAACGGCTCGTAGTCCGGGACTTCCGCTACGGTCAGGACATCCTGGACGTATATGCTGTCTATCCACTGCCTGAGCTCGGTGAGTCTCGACTGGAAAGCGGCGATGTTCATCAGCGTCGGCTTGGTGGTAACGCCCCCCGGGATGGTGCCCACGAAACTGGGCATGCGCCCGTAGAAGATGGAGATCATCTCCTGCGCCTTCTTGCGCATCTCCAGGGCCTGTACGTAATGACCCACCAGCTCCGTCGCCAGGTTGGCGTCTCCGGGGCCTCCTGGTGTGCCGACGTAATCCGCGGACTCGTAGCGCGGGAGGAAGAAGTAGAGATCGTTCGCCTTGGCCAGCCCGGCTATCTTGCTCCTAAGCGCGAGCAACCCCGGGTTCACGCCGCTGTAGTTCAGCACCGCTGTCACGTCGATGTAGTCGAGAGCCTGGAGGTGATAGAAATGGAGTATGTGGGACTGGATATAGTTCCCTCCCAGGCAGAGGTTACGGATTATCCTCGCGTTGTCGGGAAGCTCCACGTCCATCGCGTCATCGAGAGCGTACGAGGAAGCCGTGCCGTGTATGAGGGGGCAGACCCCGCAGATTCGCTCAGTGACCTGCTGGCAGTCCCACGGATGCTTGCCCTTGAGCAGCATCTCTATGCCGCGGAACATGGTGCCCGACGACCAGGCATCCTTCACCACTCCATTCTCGACCTCGACGTCGATACGGAGGTGTCCCTCTATCCTGGTTACGGGATCAATGCTTACTATCGCCACTATTTCTCACCACCTTCACCGGTCTCTTCGCCTTTATGACCAAGCTGCTTGTACAGGTAGTGCGCTCCGACTCCGACCGCCGTCGCGCCTGCGGCAACCCAGCCCAGGGTGTCTACCGCCGGGGTTATCCCCGGGAAGTTCACGTTAGGCAGAGGCTCGTAGAGAGGCGAGAGCGTCTTGTAGAAGTCCGGCGAGGCGCACCCGTGACAGGGAGCGCTCGCTCCCACGCACCAGTTGACCTTGGAGTTCCAGCGGCGTACCGGGCAGTCAGCGTAAGTGACGGGACCTTTGCAGCCCATCTTGAACATGCAGAGCTTCATGTCCGGGTCGTCCTGGTTCCAGTCCTCCAGGAACAGCCCCGCGTCGAAGGAGGCCCTCCGCTCGCAGTTCTCGTGGATCAGCTGGCCGAAGAACGTCCTGGACATCTTGTGCGAGTTCAGGTTGAGCTTGCCCTTGCCCTTCAGGAAGAGCAGCGCCTCCAGCACAGTGCCGGTTATCCAGTCCGGGTGGGCCGGGCAACCGCCGATGTTCACGACGGGCTTCTCCGAATCGATCTCCGCCACGATCTTGCTGACCGGCGTCGCCCCGGTGACGCCCGCGTTCGCCAGGGGGATGCCGCCGAACGAAGCGCAGTTGCCGCCCGCGATGACGGCTGCCGCCGGAGGAACCAGCTCCTTCATCCACTCGTGGATGGTCTTGTCGGCCGGGACCTTGTTGCCCATGAGATCCTTGGTCTTGCCTTTCTGAAGACCGAACGTGCAGAACTCGCCGTCCTCCTTGGTCGGTACCGGCCCCTCCACCACCAGGACGTACTTGCCTTTCAGGTCCTTGATGGATTCATCGAGTACGTCTGTCGCTGTATAACCTGCCGCCGCCATGACATTGGGATGATACCGGATGGACAGATCGTTGAGCACCAGTTCGGCGACCATCGGGTAGTTGGAGTTCAGAAGCGAGATCGAACACCCTGTGCAGTTCTGCCCCTGAATCCAGATCACCGGCGGCTTACCGCTGGCAAGCTCCTCCAGAGCCTGCGCGATCTGCGGTATCATCACTTCCGACAGGCCTAACAGGGCTGCCGTCGCGCCAGCGTGCTTCAGGAACTGGCGCCTGCTAACCGTTTTGCCCGCCAAGAGCCTTCACCTCCTAGTGAATAGCCGTCAAACACTGAACGCATAAAAAAATGCCTGCTAGCAGGCATCTCACTACCATTGACCAGCGCAGGCCAGCCGCGCGCAGGACGAAGATGGCCGATGCTTGCACGCATCAGACCCTTTCGAATCCGCCGCTCCACCCATCGCGGTCGAACTGAGTGATACATTGAAAAAAGGCACGCTCCCTCCCATCGAAAACGCGCTTTCTCTCAGTGCGAGACTGCGCAATATCCCTTTATTAGTAGAGGTGTTTATCATTTCGGCTGTTCCACTGTCAATACTTTTCAACCCTGTTACGTAGAAAGGTAACGGACCGGCTCATGATAGGTCAGCAAGGGGGGCCTTAACGGCCCCCCTGCCTCACAGGTTAGTGAGGGGGGACTCACTTTACCTGAACCTGGCTCGTCTATATACCAAATACCAAAAGAACTCTTTCTCCAGCTCGACCGCATTCCGGTCCCGCGACAGAAAGAGTACCTGGCCTGAAACAAGAAAACGTCCATAAGGAAGGACGCCTTTCGTAACAGATTAAAGGCTTTCCTTTCCAAACGCGGGAGGCCAAGCGGTTTCCCGGTCAACCCTGTCGGCATAGTGCCTTAGCCTCTTTGACCGTAGGCTAGCTCTGCTCGGAATACCTTGGGCGGGAGGATAGCATTCCGGCTGCGGATTTGTCAATGCAGGTCAGCCTATTGTATATAACAATTTTTAATCGAATCCAGTAAAATATCTAATCACTTGTTGTGCTTGACCGCCGCAGTCGGAGAGGGTGGGAAGAAGTGCGCTGTCTGCTCTGGTTTCACTCGACAAACGCTGCGCTGAAGACAGAAAGCACTCTAAAGAGTGCGTTAATCCCGTGCGCGGTGATTCCCACACCCGCGGAGATAACGTCAGAATGCGGCATATCGCTACTCATAGAGGATCAGTGGATCGAACGCGCGAGAGCAGTCCTCGGCCGGGCGGAATGTACAGGTTGCGAGTTGATATTCCCTTACGAGAAGAAGCGCACGACTGAAACGGGGAGGTGAGGAGTTGACCGATAAGATCAGGCTCACGGCTTACTCCAGCCGCGCCGGGTGAGCGTCGAAATTGGGTCCGGGTGACCTCGAGAGAATACTGGCACGGCTGCCGGAGGAGACCGTACCGGAGCTGTTGACCTCCGTGACCGCGGGGGAAGATGCGGGCGTGTACAAGCTCGCGGACGATCTCGCCCTGGTCCAGACAGTCGACTTCTTCCCACCTATCGTGGACGACCCGTATTCGTTCGGCCAGATAACAGCAGCCAACGCGCTGGGCGATATCTACGCAATGAACGGAAGGCCCCTTACCGCTCTCAACATGCTGGCGGTCCCCTGCGGCCTTGAGACGGACGTCGTTGGAGAGATACTCCGTGGAGGGCACGACAAGGTCCACGAAGCGGGTGCGGTCGTCACGGGAGGCCATACCATCGAGGACGACGAGCTCAAGTACGGCCTCGCGGTGACGGGGACTGTGGACCCGCGCCGCATGACAGGCGTCGGCGGAGCGAAGCCGGGAGACCTGTTCCTGCTGACCAAGCCGCTGGGGACCGGCCTGCTCGCGACCGCCCTCAAGGGGGGCGTGATCGACGAGAAAGAAATGGCCGACGCCATAGACTCGATGCGCCGGTTGAACGCCGGAGCGGCGGAGGTGCTCGCGCGGCACCGGGTCAAGGCCTGCACCGACGTGACCGGGTTCGGCCTGGTGGGCCACCTGGCGGATATGCTCAAGGCCGGGGGCGTCTCAGCGGTGATATGGACCGCCGGGGTGCCGTTCTTCGAGCGCGCGGTGGAGATGGCATCCATGGGGATGGCTCCCGCGGGCCTGCACCGAAACAGGGAGTACGCAACCGGCGTGCGGGATCAGACCGGCCGAGAACACGAGCTGGAGGTGCAGTGCCTCTTCGACCCACAGACGTCGGGGGGCCTGCTGGCTGCGGTAGATCCGGAGTTCGCCTCGGTGGTTCAGCGAGAGCTCCGGGCGGGTCCCTGCCCGGACGCCGCCATGGTGGGTCAGGCGCTGGAGGGCGCGGCGGGGCACATCACGATCGAGTACGAGAGGAAATAACAATGGCGCAAGCCGACATCGACTGCAGAGGCCTCAACTGTCCGGAGCCGGTATTGAAGACGCGGGAAGCCCTTTCGAGGGGGCGTGGTCCGTTCACGGTACTGGTCGACAACGAAGCGGCGCGCGAGAACGTCTCGCGGTTCGCCAGGACCTCCGGGTGCGGGGTCGAGGTGAAGAACGTTGCGGGCGGGTTCCTGATCTCCGTGACCCCGGGTCTCGAGAGTGCCGGGGCACCGTCGCAGGCTCAACTGACCTGCTGGGGGGGCGATTCTCCAACGGTCGTCTTCATCTCCTCCAACGTCCTGGGATCAGGCGAGCGCGAACTGGGCGAGGCTCTGATGAAAGCGTTCCTGTTCGCCAGCGCCGAAGCAGAGCTGATCCCTGCCAGAATCGTATTCATGAACAGCGGGGTAAGGCTGGTAACCGAAAACGATGAGACGATAGACCACGTGAGGCGGCTGGAGGCACGGGGGGCAGAAGTCCTCGCCTGCGGGACCTGCCTCGACTTCTACGGTCTCGAGGACCGCCTGGCCGTGGGGCGCATCAGCAACATGTACGAGATACACTCGGTGCTCACATCCGCCGGGCGGCTCGTTTCGCTGTAGGTACGTCTAAGATATACTACCAGCATGAATCCCACTGATAACGCTTCACGCGACTTGCTGAGAAAGATACCACAGGTCAACGACCTGGCCGCCGCGGCGCTCGCAGATGACGAGACCACCGGGTTGCCCAGGCAGGTCGTCCTCGACGCCACCCGGCGTGTCGTCGAGAGACTCCGCGAGACGATTCTTTCCGGCTCCACTGGAAGCCTCTCACCATCCGAGTTCGAGACGGAGAGCCTGGCCGGCAAGGTGCGCGAGGAGGCGCGGCGCGCCATGAAGCCTAGGATGGTGAAGGTCATCAACGCGTCCGGGGTCATCCTGCACACAAACCTGGGCCGCTCCCCTCTCTCCATCCGCGCGCTGGAGGCGGTCGTGCGGACCTCCAGAGGGTACTGCAATCTGGAGTACCGGCTCGACGAAGGGACGAGAGGCTCGCGCCAGGATCACCTGGAGTCTCTGCTCTGCGCCCTGACCGGGGCCGAAGCGGCGGTGGTGGTGAACAACAACGCGGCCGCGGTCCTGCTGGTGGTCTCAGCGCTTGCGAAAGGCAGAGAGGTCATCGTCTCTCGGGGCCAGTTGGTGGAGATAGGTGACTCGTTCCGGCTCCCCGACATAATGAGCCAGGGCGGCGCACGGCTCATAGAGGTCGGCACCACCAACAGGACCCGCCTGGAGGACTTCAGCAACGCCATCGGCCCCGAAACGGCGCTCATAATGAACATCCACAAGAGCAACTTCAAAATGGTCGGCTACACCGAGGACGTTCCCCTCTCGGAGCTGGTCGAGCTCGGGCGGCAGCATTTCATCCCCGTGGCCGAGGACCTGGGAAGCGGTTCTCTGGTGGACCTGGAGCCTTTCGGCCTGGAGGGAGAGCACACCGCCGGCGCCAGCATCGCCCAGGGCGCCGACCTGGTCACCTTCAGCGGGGACAAGCTCCTGGGCGGCCCACAGGCCGGGCTGATAGTCGGCACCGCCGAGTACGTCGAAGAGATACGCCGCCACCCGCTTGCACGCGCCGTGCGCTCGGACAAGATGGCGGTTGCCGCGCTTGAGGCTACTCTCAGGGAGTACCTGGAGCCCGACAGCGCGCTCGAGTCCCTCCCAGCTCTCCGCATGCTCTCGGAGCCGGCGGAAAAGGTAAAGCGCAGGGCCAACAAGTTGAAGAGGGCTCTCGGCGGGTCGGACTCCGATAGCCTCTCCTGCGAGGTCGTGCCCGAGACCTCACGCGCGGGAGGCGGCACGCTTCCCACAGCGGAGATTCCCACCTTCTGTCTCAGCGTATCCTCCAAACGCGTCTCCGCGGCCGAGCTGGAAATAGCCCTGCGAGGCCGCGAGCCGGCGGTGGTCTGCCGGGTACACGAAGACAGACTGCTCTTCGACCTCCGAACGGTGTCGGACGACGAGATCAATGAGCTGGCCGCGGCCATAGCGGCCCTCGCCTGAGCCGGCCGGAGGCCTCTTGAAGAACGAGCGCCGCCTGATCATCGGGACCGCGGGGCACATCGACCACGGCAAGACCGTGCTGGTGAAGGCCCTGACCGGTAGAGACACCGACAGGCTCGCGGAGGAAAAAGAGCGGGGCATCTCCATCGACCTGGGTTTCGCACCGTTCGAGCTCTCGGACGGCTCGCAGGTCGGCATCGTCGACGTCCCGGGGCACGAGAACTTCGTCAGGAATATGCTGGCCGGAGCCACCGGGGTCGACCTGGCCCTACTGGTGGTGGCGGCGGATGACGGCGTGATGCCCCAGACCAGGGAGCACCTTGCCATCCTCGATCTCCTCGGTGTGACCCGCGCGGTGGTGGGCATCACCAAGTCGGACCTCGTGGACGAGGAGATGCTGTCCCTGGTGGAGGACGAGGTGAACGAGCTGCTTCTGGAGACCGCGCTCGAGGGATCCCCGGTGGTCGCGGTCTCGGCAGTGACCGGGGCCGGGATCGAAGAGCTCAAGGCCATCCTGGAGAGAGAGTCTGCGGCGGTACGGTTCAAGGACGAAGCGGCTCCCGCCAGACTTCCCATCGACCGGGTGTTCTCACTGCGCGGAATCGGCACGGTCGTTACGGGGACGCTCTGGAGCGGCTCCATCCACGGGAGCGAGCAGCTGGAGCTTCTGCCTGCGGGCCGGGAGGTCAGGGCCCGTGCGCTCGAGGTGCATGATTCCGAAAGGCAGGCAGCGTACGCCGGAGAGCGGGTCGCGGTCAACCTGCCCGGTATTACCAGGAACGACGTCTCCAGGGGCGACGTGCTCACCGTGCCCGGCTACCTCGAGCCCACCTACATGCTGGACGCACGGGTGAGGCTGCTCAAGAGTTCCTCGAGGCCTCTCAGGAGAGGGGTAAGGCTGCGATTTCACCACGGCACCAGGGAGGTCCTGGGCCGCATATACCCCATGGGGGCGGAGAGGATCGAACCGGGAAGCGAGGTCCCTGCCCAGTTGAGGCTCGAGTCTCTTGTGGTCTGCGCCCCCGGCGACCGTTTCGTCCTCCGCAGCTACTCCCCCGTCACCACCATCGGCGGCGGCAAGGTGGTCGATCCGCACCCCCGCAAGCACAAGGTCGAAGACCCGGAAGCCCTCGAGGAATTCGATGCTCTGGGAGAGGGAGACTACGCGCGCTCGATATCCATCTACCTCGCCAGGGCCGGCGCGCCCGTGACAACGCAGAGACTGGTGTTTGACTCCGGGCTTCCGCCCGCGACGGTCGAGGCGGCTCTGGAAGAGCTCAAGAGCGCCGGCAGCGCCGTCCCGCTGGGCGACAGGGGGCTCTTCATCGACCGGGGGTGTTACGCCGACGCCGTGGAGAGCGTCACCGCGGCGCTGGAGCGGTTCCACGCCTCGAGGCCCCTGGCGGACGGCATGGAGAAAGAGACACTGAAGAAGCAGGTTCTTGCCTCATGGGACGGCAGGGCGGCGGACGCGCTCCTCGATATGATGTCCCGCGGGGAGAGCCTCGAGATCGAGGGCAAGGTGGTCAGGCTGTCAGGCTCCTCGAAGAAGGTCACAGATGCGCAGGCTTCCCTGATGGACGAACTGGTCTCGCGAATCGAGGCGAGCCCGCTCGCTCCGCCCGGCTTGAGCGAGCTCTCGGGCGCGCTCGGGCAGGCCAAGCCGGCCCTGGCTGAGCTGCTGGCGGTCGCAGAGAAGGACGGCAGGCTTATCCGGGTGTCGCCGGAGCTGTTCTTCGCGCCCGCGGCCGTGGCGGAGGCGGAGGCCAGGTTGAGGGAGGCGACGGGCGAACAGGGTATCACCGTGAGCGACTTCAAGAACGCGGTCGGCACCAGCAGGAAGTACGCCCTTCCGCTGTTAGAATACTTCGACAGGACGCGCGTCACGGTCAGGGTGGGTGACGTTCGGAAGATACGTTAATCGTGTATCATTGTCATGTTCATCAGAGGAGGTGGATCCGTCCTGGTGGGCGGCGCGGTCTTCAAAACCGTTGTGGCGTCTTGACCGGCGCTGGGTAAGTTCGATTCTTACGCACCTCCGCCAGAACAGGGTGGTCCTCGACTTGGGGCTCGACATATCGCTTCTCGAGACGTTCATACTGGTGGCCGACCTGGAGTCGTTCAGCTCCGCCGCGCGGCGGTTGGGACTTACCCAACCTGCGGTCTCACTCCAGATCAAGTCGCTCGAAAAGGAGCTGTCGGCTCCTCTCATAGACCGCTCTCACTCCAGGGTAGTGCTCACCCCGGCCGGCCGCACGGCTTACGCGCACGCGAAGAAGATATTGGCGGACCGGGAACTGATGATCACAGAGATACCAAGAGCCACCGGCCGGGTGGCCGGCCAGCTCCTCGTCGGCGCAAGCAACATCCCGGGAGAGTATATCCTTCCGCCGGTCTTGAGTGAGTTCCGTACCATTCACCCTGAGGTTGGTATCTCTCTGGACATCAAAGATTCGTCCGGGGTCATCGAGATGACGCGGAACAGCGAGATAGAGCTCGGATTCACCGGCGCCGAGCCTGGGAGTGACATGGCCTTCCAGCGCTTCGCGCGGGACCGCCTGGTTCTCATCACCCCACCCCACCACCAGTTCTCCACCAAGCGGAAGGTGAAGCTTTCCCTGATCGCTGGCCAGCCGTTCGTCAACCGGCTCAACGGAAGCGGCACCAGGAAGACATTCGAATCGGGGCTGCAGGCCCGCGGGATCGACCCGGGCGACATGACCACAGTGGCCGAGCTGGGCTCGACGCAGTCGGTCATCTCTGCGGTCCAGTCCGGGATGGGTGTCGCGGTGGTGAGCAACCTCGCCGCCGAGCAGCCCTCCCGCGCCGGCCTGATCGCCGTGGTAGAACTGGCCGACCTCGACCACTCCCGCGATTTCTACGTCGTCAACATCAAAGACCGGCCCCTCTCCATGGCGGCCGACTCGTTCCTGAAGTATGTCACCGGTGAGCAGTGATCCCCGGCGGCCCGACCGCACGCTGGTTGTATCGGTCAGCTCTTCCTCCAAGAAGGCCGGCAAGAGCACCCTCGCGTCTTACCTGGTGAAAGAGCTGGGCGCGGACTACGGGCTCAAGGTCAGCTCGGGTGGCGCGCACGGCCCCGAGGGGTTGGTCTCCGATCGCGACCTCATCTCCGCGCCAGGAACCGACACGGGCGCGCTGGTCGAGGCCGGAGCCACGTTGGTCCTATGGGTAAACGCCCCGCCAGGCGAACTCGAGCGCGAACTGGACGAGGCCATGGGCGCTTTCCGCGGAGGGGGGATACTCATCGTCGAGGGAAACAGCGCCCTCGCCCACATAAAGTCTGACTTCGCTGTATTCCTGATGAGCGTACCGTTCAGTACATTCAAGCCTTCAGCGCTCGCCGCGCTGGCGAAAGCCGACCTGGTTCTGGTGAACCTGGCGGGGGAACTCGCGGTGGCCGATGTCGGGAGTCTGGCGGGCGAGCTCGCCGAGCGCGCACCCGGCGCAAAAGTCCTCTTCTTCGAGGAAGGCCAGTTCGAGTCCGCCATGCGCAAAGCCGCCCACATGGCAAGACTTACGTTGGGGACGGACCCATAACCTAAACTTCCGTTGGTGTCAGGCACCAACGGAAGACCAACGGAAATAATGAAGCGGGGCTCCGAGATGGAGCCCCGCGTCAGGTCGATTTCTCTCAGGCCGTCAGGCCGCTGCCGATTTCACAGCCCCGAAGCGCTTGCGCACGAACAGCTTGTTCAAGAGGGGTGTGAAAGCGTTGCCGATCAGTATGGAGTACGCAACCGCCCCCGTAGGAGCCGCGTACAACCTGATGACCACAATCAGCACGCCTATCAGCACGCCGTAGAGAATCTGGGCTATCTTCGTGTCAGGGCTGGTGACCCAGTCGGTCGCCATGAAGAACGAACCGAACATCACCCCGCCGGCGAGAATCATGTAAAGCGGGTTCTCACCGAGAATCGCCGTCAGCACGAACACAGTTCCAATGATGGAGGCCGGTATGTGCCAGGTGATGTGCCCCTTATACATGAGGTACGCCGCGCCCACCAGCACCGCCAGCACCGATGCCTCTGAGAAGCTGCCCCCGGGATTCCCCAGGAACAGGTTCCAGTAGCCGGGACGGAGCCCGTTCAGCGCTCCACCCTTGATGAATGTCAGCGGTGTGGCTCCGGTCACGCCGTTGATTGTTCCCAGGTTGATGCTGGTGTTCCACATCGACCAGAGCTGGGATATCAGAAGGAGCGACACGAACCCGAAGAGCGCTGGGTTGAAGATGTTGTAACCCAGGCCGCCCATGAGCTCTTTCACCAGAGCGACGGCAATGACGGTGCCCAGCATGCCGTAGTAGAACGGCAACGCGGGCGGCAGGAGCAATCCCACGAAGAGACCGGTGACGATTGCGCTCCAATCCCCGATGGTGGGCTCCCTGCCCATTATCTTGCGCATTACCCATTCGCTGGCTATAGCCGCGAGGACGCAGGCGGTCAGGTTCACCAGCGCGTACAACCTGAAGAATCCGATCGCAACCGCTATCACGGGAATGAGGGCGATCGCTACGTCCCTCATGGCCGAACCGGTGAGATCTTTGGTCTTTACATGCGGCGGTGCCGATGTTACGAACTCGTTTGCTGCCATGTAGGTCCCGCCCCCTTTCACTTCTTCTCCGCTGCGGTGATCTCCGCCTTGGCTTTTCTGACGTACCCGACGTGTGGGATGCTGGCCGGACAGACGTACGAGCAGCAACCGCACTCGAAGCAGTCACGCGCGCCGAACTTATCGGCGAGGTCCCACTGGCCTCTCCTCGCGTACTTCACGATGTAGTTCGGCGTGAGGAACATCGGGCAGGCCTCTATGCACTTGCCGCAGCCCACGCACTTCTGCTCGGCGTTGGTGTCCACCACTTCGCTGGTGAGCGCCAGGATGCCGCTGGTGCCCTTCACTACGGTCGCCGAGAGGTCCTTCTGGGCCCAGCCGGTCATCGGCCCGCCTATGACGACCTTGGCCACGTCGCCTGAAAGGCCGCCGCACTGCTCGATAACATGCGAGATGGGTGTCCCAAGCTTGACCAGCACGTTTCCGGGCTGCTTCGTGCCCGGCCCGGTGACCGTTATCACACGTTCCACTATCGGCTTGCCGGTAGCTACGGCGTCGTAGAGAGCGACCGCCGTCTGTACGTTCTGCACCAGCACCCCGACCTCGCTCGGCAACTTGCCGGGAGGTACCCTGCGACCGGTAACGGCGTCAATGAGCATCTTCTCGGCGCCCTCGGGGTACTTGACCTCGAGAACCACCACGTCGAGGGAGGGCTCGCTGCAGACCTTCGATATCAGCAGGTCCGCCGCGTCCATCTTGTTCTCCTCGACGCCGATGACGCCCTTGTTCGCTCCGACCGCCTTCATCATCAGCTTCAAGCCCGCTATGAGGTCGTCGGGCCTCTCCAGCATCAGGCGGTGGTCGCAGGTGAGATAAGGCTCGCACTCGCAGCCGTTGATAAGGACGGTATCGATCGGTTTGTCCTTGGGCGGCGATAGCTTGACGAACGTCGGGAAAGCAGCGCCCCCCAGCCCCACCAGGCCGGCCTCCTTGGCCGCGTCGCGGATCTGCTCGGGCGTAGCATCGTCGACGTTCTTCTTCTCGGTCCACTTAGTAGGCTGGTTCGGATCGACGCTGATGACCACCGACTTCACGGAAGCACCCGTGAAGTTCTTGCGGTCCTCTATCGCCTTCACCGTGCCGGAGACGCTGGTGTGGACCGGAGCGGAGATAAACGCGTCCGACTCTCCGACCTTCTGCCCGGCCTCGACCTTGTCTCCGACGGCCACTACGGGGTTGTTCGGCGCTCCAACGTGCTGCTGGAGCGGAATGACCACTTCATCGGGGAGGGAGATCTCGACGGTCGCCTTCCCCGCGGTGGTCTCTTTCCTGTAAGGCGGGTGGATTCCGCCGCGGAATGTTCTGAGTTCCATCAATGCCCCCCTCTCCTACTCTTCCAGCTTGTATTTCGCTTCGAGCCCGCGGTTACGGGCGTTGATGACCCCGTTCACCGCGAGCGCCACCACCAGGCCCGCCGCCGCCACCAAGCCGTACGGCTGGGTGAGCGCCTTCCACACCTTTACAGAGGTGGGGACCGATGGATCCTCGGGCAGTCCGTAGGCGGACGGCTTGTCGGTGAGCACGTAGATGTAGTGCAAACCCTCGAGCTCGTTCTTGCCGTAGACACTGGCCTTGTCGTAACCTGCCTTCTTGAGCTCGGCCGCACGCGCCTCCGCCGTGGCTATGAGCTCGTCCCGGTTGCCGAAGGAGAGCGTGCCCGGCGCGCAGGCCTTCACGCAAGCCGGGATGTCGAACTTCTCAACGCCGTTCGTCACCCTGTCGAAACAGAGCGTGCAGCGCATTATGCCCTTCTCCTTCTGGTTATAGCCGGGGACGTCGAACGGGCATGCCACCCTGCAGTAGTTACAGCCTATGCACTTCTTGGCGTCGGTCTTGACCCTCTTCAGGACCGCGCCGTCGGGGCATTTCAGCTCCTCGTGGACGGTCGCGTTGGGAGGGCAGACCTCCACGCACGCTGCCTCGTTGCAGTGCATGCACTGGTGCTTGGTGAACAGCCAGGTCATCTTGTCGTTCTTGTACTCCTCGTTGAAGAGGATGCGCATCCAGGTGTAGGAGCTCAAGGACGGTGGATTCTCATACGAGCCCCGGTTGGTAGTCTTCTCAGCCGGGTTCTCGTTCCACTCCTTACAGGCGACCTGGCACGCTCGGCAAGCTGTGCACTTCGTGGTGTCGACCAAAATTGCCTTTTCCGTTGTCATGCCACATCACCTCCTAAGCTTTCTCGATGTCCACAAGGAACGCTTTATATTCCGGTGTGGTCGTGTTGCAGTCGCCGATGTGCGGGCTGGTCTGGTTGCCGGCGTAGTTGTCGCCGTTCGGCCCGCCGGTACAGTAACCCGTGAAACCGTAGTGGTACGGCATGTTGACCACGTCGGTCGGTTCCCCGTCGACGGTGAGGACCTGAATACGGTCTGTCACCAGAGCCACGCAATTGACCTCGCCGCGGATGCTCTTGACGGTCACCCAGTCTCCGTTCTCCACGCCCTTGCGCTTGGCAAGGTCCTTGGACATCTCTACGAACATCTCCGGCTGCATCTCCGCGAGCCACGGCATGTTCCGCGTCATGGTACCGGACTGGAAATGCTCGGTCACGCGTGAGATGCCCGCAATGATCGGGAACTTGGGATCTCCTACCTTTGCGAGATCGTCCATCTCGGAGTCCCATATCTTGACCACCGGGCTGTTCTGGCTCCCGTTCATCACGTTCTTGAACTTGCTCTCGACCGGCTCGTAGTGCTCCGGGAAAGGCCCGTCGACCACGGTGCCGGCCGGGGCGAAGAACCATCCCATGCCGGTGTTGATCATAATGAACGGGTTCGCAGCCGAAACGTTGGGCGCTACCGGGGGGTTACCCGGAAGGGCCGCGTCGGTGGCCTTGAAGTCGGGAACGTCGACCGTCGCCCACTTGGCACCGTCCCACCTTACCAGCTCCTTCTCCTTGATCCAGGGCTGGCCGGCGGGGTCCGCCGAGCAGCGGTTGTAGACGATGCGGCGGTTAACGGGCCAGCACCACGCCCAGGCGGGATATATGGCCACGTTACCCTTGTCCTCGTTGTTGGTCCGCTTGGACAGGTTACCCTTGGTCTTGGCGAAGCTCGCCTGCGCCGCGGCCTTCTTGGCCGGGTCGGGGTCGGTTATCCCCGGGTAGTCGGCCTCCTCAGGGAAGACACCGCCGTAAACCCAGTTGCCGCAGATGGTCGAGCCATCCTCCTTGAGCGCGGTGAAGTTCTTCACGCGCTTCTTGGTCGCGGAGAAGTAACCGTTCAGCTCGGCCAGAACGTCCTCCATGTTGACCACTTCACCGTAAGGCCAGTAGAGGTTCAGTATGGCCTCGCGGTTGGGGGCTTCCTCGTCTTCCTTGTAGAGCTCCTTCAGCTCCTTCACCAGCAATCCAAGGATATCCGCGTCCTTCTTGGCATCACCTTTGGGCTCACCCGACTGGTAGAACCACTGTACAACTCGTCCCGTATTGGTGAACGTGCCCTCGTACTCGCCGTTAGCGGCTGCGGGGAGCAGGAACACCTCGGTCTTGATCTTGGAGGCATCCGCCCCGGGACGCTTCCAGAAGTTCGGGGTCTCGTGGTTGAATATCTCCGAGACCACCAGCCACTCGAGGTTCTCCATCGCCTTGGCTTCCATGTTGGAGTTCGGGCCCCCGACAACCGGGTTCTGCCCGGTCACGAAGAGACCCTTGACGGTGCCGGCGTACATCGCCTCGAACAACGCGATGTGGGTATAGTTGGTCCCGTCCTTCACCTTGGGTAACCATCCATAGCCGAACTCGTTATCCGGTTTGGCGTTGTCCCCGTACATCGCTTTCAGGAAGCTGTTGAAGAACTTGTTGTAGTTGGTTGCGACGAAGCTGGTGCCGACCATCTTCTTTGAGAGATAAGCCGACAGGCTCGGATCCTTCGCGCTGTTGGGCATGCCCAGGTAGCCCGGTACTATGTGCGAGAGCAGAGCCTGGTCGGTCGAGCCCTGCACGTTGGCACATCCCCTGAGGGCCGCGATACCTCCGCCCGGCACGCCCACGTTGCCCAGGATGAGCTGCAGCATAGCAAAGGTACGGATGTTCTGTGTGCCGTAGCTGTGCTGGGTGAGACCCATCGCGTAGAGCAGGACGCCGCTCTTGCCACGCTCGTAGGTTGAGCAATAAGCCTTGGCTACCTCCTCGAACTTGCCCTGGGGGATGCCGCAGACCTGCTCGACCTTCTCGGGCGTGTAGCGGCTGTAATGCCTTATCATCTGCTGCCATACGCACTGGGGGTTCTGGAGCGTGGGGTCCTTCAGCGGTTTGCCGTCAGGGCCGTTCTGGATGGCCCAGGTGGTGAAGTCGTAGCTCTTCTTCTTCTTTCCGGTCTTGGGGTCCGTCGTCTCCTTGAACCCGGAGAACTTCCCGGTCTCTGGGTCGAAGCTGTATCCAGGGTTCACCAGGAACGATGCGTTGGTGTAGTTGTTGACGAAGTCCCAGTTGACCATGTTCTTGTCTATCGCGTACTTGATAAGCGCCCCGAAGAAGACGATGTCCGTACCTGGCCTCGTCTGCGCGAAGATGTTAGCCTTTGAGGCCGTTCGCGTGAACCTTGGGTCGACTACTATCAGGGTGGCCGGGTCCTTCTCCCGGTTCATAGCCTGCTCGATCCACTTGAAGGTTATGGGGTGGTTCTCGGCGGCGTTCGAGCCACAGACCATGAAGGCGTCGCTCATCTTCATGTCCTGGACCTGGTTGGTCATGACACCGCGGCCATACGTGTTCGCCAAACTGGCGACCGATGGAGCGTGTCACAAACGGGCGTGGTGCTCGATATACACCACGCCTAGCGAGCGCATTACTTTTTGCAAGAGGTACGCGCCCTCGTTGGAGAGCTCGGCGCTCCCCAGGGAGCCGATGGCTTCCGTGCGGTTGGCCAGGACCTTCTGCCCGGTGGGCTTTCCGTCGGGGCCGATAACGTCGTCTTCCTTGATCCAGGCGGCGTCCCTGGTCTCTTTGACCTTCTGGGCGATCTTCTTAATCGCCTCGTCCCAGGAGATCTCCTCCCAGCTCGACGAGTTCGCCGCCCTGTACATCGGCTTGGTCACACGGTCCGGGTTGAGCTCGCCGTCGATGTAGGATTTCTGGATGGTCGCGGCGCCCTTGCTGCAGAGCGTCCCGAAGTTGATGGCGCAGTCGGGGTTGCCCTCGACGTTCACCACTTTGAGGTGGTCGCCCTCTTCGTGGCTGGAGACGAGGGTTCCGCACCCTACGGCGCAGAAAGAGCACACCCCTGTGACCTCTTTGGCTTTCGCGACACGCAGGGGTTCAGTCGCGGCGACAGCCGGTAACTTGAACCCAAGGCTTACGAGTGCGCCCGCCCCCAGTCCTGCGCCGGACATCTTTAAGAAGTCCTTACGCGTTAGATCCATATCCCCCCTCACTTTCTCTGTATTCCTGCAAAAAACTAGCGATCCCTGGGTACTGCAGTTTCACCCCCTAGGCCCACTCTTCCAGGGAGATCATCAGCCTCTTATTGCACCGCCTGGTCCGGCGGGTTTGAGTCCTTCTTGCGCGGCCGCCATGTCCAGGTCGGCCGTAATTATGTTCTCGAGCGGCAGCGACGCTTCGCGACCGGTATCTCTCATGTCGACGGTCTTGACGTAGATCCCACAGTGCTCACAGTACTGGACTCTGCGAGTCTCGTTATCTCCAATGAACAGGTACTTCAGCGAGCCCTCCGATTCATCACAGAAAGGGCACCTTGCCCGCTGTACGTTCCACAGCGTGTGGCAGAGCGTGCACTCCAGAAGCCACAGACCATCTTCGCTGCGGAACACACCCATCAGCGGTGCGCCTCCACAGATGGGGCAGAAGCCCCTCAGCCAAAAAGCTTGCTCCATTTTAGACTCTAGAATACTAGCACATCTCCTGTAGAAGGGTGCAAGAGCCTCCCATAAAATAATGCGGCCGATTTCCCGCTCCTCATCGGTGCTCCATTTCTCGCCCAGAGAGAGCCTTTTGCCAGTGAGCAGGTCGTTCCTCGTCCGTGCGAAATCCCCTTCGTCCAGGCCCTCCCAGGAGGCTATCTCGTCGCAGTGCGCGAAGCCTTCGGGTCCGTGCTCAGCGATGACCGCGCATATTTCCCCTGTCAGTCTGCGGTACTTCAACAAGTCGATATCCAACTCCAGGGGGTTGAGCAGGGGAACACCTTCCGCCAGCTTCAAGTCTATCTCGCCCTGCTCCATTTCAAGTTCGCTCTTGAGTTCACGCAGCGTCCTCTGCTGGGCCCGCATGACCTGGCCGTAGAGCCTGAGCGCGTCAGCGTAATCCGGGTATTCCCTGGTGTACTGCTTGATCGCCTTCTGAACTCCCTTGAGGCCTGGGTCTTCCGTCTTGATGATCATGTAGAAGAGACTCCTGTTCTTGCTAGAACGCTAACGCTACATCCGCCGCTCAAGCTTCCGCGGCACCGGTCATGTCTGAATCACGCAATCGCCGTCTCCGCGCTGTGGCGTAGGCCAGGGCTATGCTCACAATGTACAGAACCGTCATGGGAAGGGCCACCAGCGCCATCGTCACCGGGCTCCAGTCGGGTGTTATCACGGAGGCCGCCAGCAGGATGATTATGAGCGCCCACCTCCACTGCTCCTTCAACTGCTCGGGCTTGACCACGTTCAGGACCACCAGGAGCCATATGAACACCGGCGTCTCGAACGAGATGCCGAGCCCGAGCATGAACCAGCCGGCGAAGTTCACGTACTGGCTCGCCGAGAGCACTGGGCTCATCTGGCCTCCGGCAACGCCCAGCAGCCAGTTGATGCCGGCCGGCATGATATACCTGTAACCGAATATCACGCCCGCGGCGAAGAAGACCAGGATCATGCCCATCACCATCAGGGCGTAGGTCTTCTCTTTGCGCTTCAACGCGGGGGAAACGAATGCGAGCACCTCGTAGAGTATCACGGGAAGTGCAAGTATCAGCCCGCCGAAGAGGGCCAGCTTGAACCTGACCAGAAACGGCTCCATGGGAGCCATGTAGTGGAGCGTGATCGAGCCGGCGGGTGCCTTGATTATGGCCAGGATATCCCAGGCGAAGATCCACGAGACCGCAAAAGCCACCACGAGCGCTATGAGGCTGACGATTATCCTGCGTCGAAGCTCCTCCAGGTGCTGGAGGTAGGTCATGCGGGTGATAGCCAATTAGAAACTCCCGCGAAGGTCACTCTTTCTTCTCTTCAGCGGGCTTAGCGGGCTCCTCGAGGCTCTTTGCGACCTCCTGCTGGACCTTGTCGGTCGAGTCGCGGAACGCCCGCAGCGCCTGCCCGACCGACTGCCCCACCTTGGGAAGTCGAGAAGGCCCGAATATCACCAGCGCGATGATAAGTATTATGACCAGCTCAGTCGGTCCGAGTCCGAACATCTAAAACCCCTTAATGCTTCAGGACTTGTCTTTCATTGCGAACATTCTGAATGTTATGTCCAATTGCGTCAAATATTATTGTTGGAGGACACTTAACTGAAATATAGATCAGATCATACCAGAAATTGGTAATTTCAATTACGGTGCCTGACACCAGCCTGGTAATTTCCGGTTAAGGGTCCGTCCCCAAAGGAAATTATGCTCTCTTGTAGACGAAGTCGGCGAGCTGCTTCAGGTTCCGGCACTCGCTCAGGTCGTGGCAGTGCTCCTCGTAGAACTCTATTATGCTGTCGCCAGTGTTCCACCGGTCCGACGGCTCCGGGTTGAGCCAGTAGACTTTCCTGGACTTCCCCGCGATGTCCGCCAGCGCCGCCGCCCGGGGATCCTTCCCGTTATTCCTGCCGTCGGAGAGCACCAGCACGGTCGAGCGGGGGGTGAGCTCGGAGCCGAACTCCTGGTTGAACAGGTGCAGCGCGCGCCCGACGTCGCTGTGCCCGTCCCCGTCAACGAGCACTCCCTCCCTGTACACCCGCTCTATGGCCTCATCCACGTCGCACAGGCTGAAGAGCTCGGTCACCTCGTCTACCCGGTCTATGAAGGCGAAGCTGCGCACCGCTTTGAACTGCTGGTGCAGGCTGTATACGAGCTGCAGAGTGAAAGTGCTGAACGTCCGCACCGAGCCCGAGACGTCGCAGAGTATGAACATCTCCGGCTTGGCCGGGGCACGCTTTCTATACTTCACATCCACGGGCACTCCACCCGAGGATATGCTGTGGCGCAGGGTGTTCCTTACGTCGACCTTGCCCCGCCGCCCCTCGCTGACTCGTCTCGCGATGCGGGCAGCGAGACGCCTGGCCAGCGCCGGGAGGACTCTCCGCATGTCCTCGACCTGTCTCAGGGTCGCCCCCATGAAGTCGATCTCCTCGGGGCGGACCGGGAGCCGCTTCCCTTTGCGCGCGACCTCTTCCCCCCGCTCCTGCCCCAGGCGGCGGCGTATCTCTCGCTCCAGGGCGTTTCGGAAAGCCTCTATCCGCTCGTTCAGCTCCTCCAGAGCCAGCACCGGCGGGAGGTCGCCGGACAGTTCGCCCTGCTCGGCGAGCTCGCGAAGTTCGGCTGCGAGTTTGCTGAACTGGAGCATCTCCATACCGCGGAACACGTAGTATCCGGTCCCGGCCATGAAGGCGAGCGGCCGGGAGCCGCCACCGAAGCCCCCCTCCATCTGCCCGATCGAAGAAGCGGCCAT
>JAGUWJ010000172.1 GCA_020062425.1 Actinomycetota bacterium | reverse complement strand
CAAGCTCTGGGTCAGGGTTCTGAAGGGAATCAGCCATCTATCGGAGGCGGTATGATGGATTCACGTCAGGATAGCCGCCTACTGGGTCTTTACACGAAGTCACCTGTTAGCGGGATTGACGGTCGGGCTACGCCGGGCATACAATCCAGAGACCGAGTGCACAAAATAGGTATCTAAGTCCGGACTATACGTCCGGTTGGAGACTGGGAGGGTAAGCATGCGGCGCATTTGCTGGCGTTCTTCTTCTGCATTCATCGCGGTATCTATGCTGGCGCTTTTATTGTCGGTCCTGCTGCTCAGCGGGACCGCTTTTGCCGACAACTGGGACCAGGTGGCTTCCGATGGCATCTCCGGCGGCTTCGCCCAGGCGCAGAACAGCGTCACTTCAATGGCCGTATACGGGTCGGTGCCCTATGCCGGCACCGAAGATGCGGCGAACGGCTGCCAGATCTGGGCTTACACGGGCGGCACGTGGGTGAAGGTGCGTGAAGGCGGGTTCGGCGACAGGGACAACATCATCGCCAAGAA
The DNA here is from genome assembly GCA_020062425.1 of Actinomycetota bacterium. Lineage (GTDB taxonomy): Bacteria > Actinomycetota > Geothermincolia > Fen-727 > Anoxymicrobiaceae > JAGUWJ01. The sequence continues at coordinate 9,864 of JAGUWJ010000172.1, read as the reverse complement.
CATGGCCGTCTTCAACAGCAAGCTGTTCGTGGGTACCGGCAAGTACAGCACCGGCGCCGAGGTGTGGTCGTTCGACGGCAGCACCTGGAGCCAGGCCAACACCGACGGCTTCGGCAACCAGAAGAACGTCGAGATCTCCTCCTTGACCGTCTTCAACAACAACCTCTACGCCGGCACAAAGAACAACCAGAACGGCGCCGAGGTCTGGAAGTACAACAGCGGCACCAGCTGGACCCGCATCGCCCAGAGCGGCTTCGGCGACATCACCAACATCGCCGTGGGCGCGCTGTTCGGTTACGGCTCCGACCTCTTCGCCGGCACCACCAACACCTCTGCGGGCGCGGAGATCTGGAGGTACAACAGCGCCACCTGGACCCAGTCGGTGGGCCAGTCTCCCGCCGGCACCCTTGGTACCGGCCCCGGTTTCGGCGGTGGGAATGAGAACCCCAGCGTGAGCACCATGGCCGTCTACAACGGCAAGCTCTACGCCGGCATCGACGCAGCCTGGGACACCGACGTATGGGTGGGCCCGATTCCGGGGCTCGCTTCACAGGCCTGGGCGCGCCTGGTGTGGTACTTCGACGGCACCTCCTGGAAGAGCGTGCCCGGCGCCGTTGCCGGAGGCGGCAGTTTCGGCGGCCCGACGTTCAGCCTGGGCTCGGTGGTGGACGAGAGCATCACCTCCATGGGCGTCTACGGCTCGACCCTGGTGGTGGGGACAAAGAACGAACTGGCCGGATGCGAGATTTACGCGAACAACGGCACGAACTGGACCCTCTTGAACGAGCCCGGCTTCGGCGACGTGCAGAATAAAAACGCCGACAGCCTTGCTGTTTCCGGGGCGAACCTCGTAATCGGCACCAGGAACCTGAAGAGCGGCGCGGAGACCTGGGCTTTCAACGGCTCCGCCTGGACCAGGCTCAGCCGCCTGGGGTTCGCGGTTAACAACAACTATTCGGCGGGACCGATGCTGGTCGCCGGCGGAAACCTCTACGCCGCCCCGGCGAGCAAGGGCGGCGCCGAGTTGTGGCAGTACAACGGCACCGGCTGGGCGCAGAAGGGCTCTGAGGGGTTCGGCGACATCATGAACCAGCAGGTCTCCTCCATGGTGCTCTGGAACTCGAACATCATCCTGGGCACCAGAAACACCACCGACGGCGGCGAGGTCTACCGCTATGACGGCGCCACCTTCACCCAGATAAACAAGAGCGGCTTCATCTCCACAGACTACTGGTACAACGACAATGTGCAGTCGATGGCGGTGCACAGTTCCGCACTTTACGCCGGCGTCTACAACGAGACAAAATTCGACAACAGGACACCCGGCTGCAGGATCTACAAGTACTCCGGCAGCGGCACGTCCTGGGACGCGGATATCTCTTCCCCGGGCTTCGGCGACCACTACAACACCGGTGCTCCGTCCATGATCAGCTTCAACAACGTCCTCTACGTGGGAACTTACAACCCCCTGACCGGCTGCGAGATCTGGCAGAAGAGCGGCTCCACCTGGAAGCAGATAAACAAGGACGGCTTCGGCAACTCCGCGACTCACAGCGCGAGCGCCATGGCCGTGATGGGCGGAAAGCTTTACGTAGCCACCAGCGGCTCGGTCTTCAGCGTATGGCGCTTCGACGGAGGCACCACCTGGACCAAGGTGGCCCCCGACAACTTCGGCGAGACCGGTAACAGCGGAATCGCGTCGCTGGCCGCCTTCGGAAACGTGCTCTACGCCGGTACAAACACCGGTCAGGGTGTGGCGAAGGTATGGCGCTACGACGGCAGCGCCTGGGAGAGGGCCGCGAACCCGGGCCTGGGCACCGGCAACTCGGAGATCTGTTCGCTGGCCGTTTACGACTCCAAGATATTCGCCGGAACGACGAATTCGAGCTACGGCTGCGAGGTGTGGTCGAGCCTCGGTCCGCCCGGCTCTATCCAGTCGATATCGCCCGTCAAGGGCTCACAGGGGCAGACCCTGGACGTGACCATAAACGGTAACGGCACTCGGTTCGACACCGGCAGCGTGGCCTCCTTCTCAGGGTCCGGTATAACGGTCAATTCGACCACCTTCAAGACCGCGACCCAGGTGGTGGCTAACATCACCATCGACAACGCCGCTGCGCCCGGGAAGCGCGACGTCAACGTCGTGACCGGTGATGACACACCGAAGGCCCTCACCCAGGCTTTCACGGTGCTGAACCCCAGGATCACCGCAGTCTCCCCGAAGGTTGTGAAGCAGGGCAGGTCCGTCGACCTGACCGTTACCGGCGCGGACACGAGCTTCAACTCATCCAGCCAGGCGGTGATCATCGGCACGGGCGTGACTGTTCTGGACACCGATTATGTGAGTCCCACACAGGTGAAGGTAAGCATCGATGTCGCAGACTCGGCGAGCGTCGGCCCCCGGGGCCTGAACGTGAATACGCCCGGTATGACCACCGATGAACTGAATCCCGCCTTTTCCGTCGGGTTGGCGCCACCGAGGCTGGACAGCGTGTCCCCGGGTGTAGCTTACGTCGGCGAAGAGGTGACACTGAAGGGCGAATGGTTCGACTCCGGGTCAGGCTCGTCGTCCGTCACCTTCAACGGTAAGCCCGCGACGTACATCCCCAAGTGGACCGACAACGTCATAGTCGCCGCGGTGCCGCAAGGGGCCACCAGCGGGCCCGTGGTAGTGAAGACCGAGGTCGGCACCAGCGCCAGCAAGTATGTCAAGGTTGTAAACACCAAGCCGGGCGCCGGCGTGAGCGTGGAGGCTGGCAACGGCGTCAACGTCCTCTTCGCGCTGGTCACCGGGGCGGGCAACACGCTGGCATCTGTCGAGCAGGACCCCGTGGTCAGCGGCTTCACAGTCATCCCCGGGTCCACCAGGGACGTGACCTCCACCGCCGACTACTCCGGTGAGATACTGGTCACCTTCCGCTACTCCGCCGACCTGCAGCGCTACCAGCAGGAGGGCATGGTCGTGCTCCACGAGGAGGGCGGCGACTGGGTCGACGTGACCGTGGACAGGAACATCGACGACAAGACCATCACCGGCAAAGTGAACTCGCTCTCGCGCTTCGTGCTGGCCATACCCGGTGACGTCACCGTCCCGGCCGGTGCGACCTGGTACCTGGCGGAGGGCTCGACCGCGTACGGATTCGACACTTACATATCCATCCAGAACCCCAACCCGCGGGCGGTGACCGCCAGTGTGACCTACATGACGGACACCGGCCCGGTGCCCAGAGCCGACATCCCGCTGCCGGCCATGAGCCAGACCACGCTCTTCCCGTCGGCGGACATCGGCAACAGGGATTTCTCCACCAAGGTACAGTGCCTGGAGTCGGAGACCATCGCCGTGGACCGGACCATGACCTGGACCGGGCAGGGCGCCGCCTCTCCGGAAGCGCACTCCTCCATCGGGGTATCCGGGCCGAACAACCTGTGGTACCTGCCTGAAGGTTCCTCCGACTGGGGCTTCGAGACGTGGCTCCTCATCCAGAACCCCAACGACGCGGAGGCCGCCTGCGAGGTCACCTACATGATCGAGGACGAGGGCCCGAAGACGGTCACCCATAACGTGGCAGCGAACAGCAGAGATACCTTCAATATGGAGACGGACATAGGCAAGAAGGACGCCTCCATCATGGTAGAGTGCCCCATCCCGGTGATAGCGGAGCGTGCGATGTACCGCAACAGCCGCAGGGAGGGACACGACAGCGTGGGCGCCACAGAGGCCAGCAACAACTACTTCCTGGCCGAGGGCACCACCGCCTGGGGCTTCACCACCTACGTGCTGGTGCAGAACCCCAACGACGAAGAGGTCGACATGAGCATGACCTTCATGACCGACAGCGGCCCGGTGCAGGGTCCCGCCATGACCATGGATCCGAACTCGCGTGAGACGTTCCGCATCAACGACGTCATGCCTAACAGGGACTTCTCCACCCAGGTTACCGGCTCGCTGCCCATAATCGCCGAGCGCGCGATGTACTGGGACAACGGCACCGGTGAGGCCTGCCACGACTCGATCGGCGAGACCGGCGCGCATACCACGTTCTTCCTGCCGGACGGGCAGTCCACCATCGGGTTCGAGACCTGGACCCTGGTACAGAACCCGAACGATACGCCGGTCGAAGTGGAGATCACGTACATGACGCCGACGGGAACCGGGAACATCGTCGTACCCGCGACAATACCGACCAACTCGCGGCAGACCTTCAACATGGGTGCTGACATCATGAACGTGCGTGCGGGAGTGATGGTCACCTGCAAGACGCCCGGCCAGAAGATAATGGTCGAGCGCGCCATGTACTGGAACAACAAGGGCGGAGGCACCAGCACCATCGGGGGCTACACCGACTGACGGATAAAGCGTAGATCGATCGAACTGATTCACCCGGCGGGGTCAGGCCCCACCGGGTGAATTTCCTTGTGGGGACGGACCCTTAACCGAAAATCTCCGTTGAGGTTCCGTTGGGGTCTTCCGTTGGGGTCAGGCACTAATGGAAGTTGGTATCAAGCGCCGACAGTAGCACTGACTGACTTAACTCAAGGGGTCCGTCCCCACTGTTTAGTCGGTGGCTTTGTCGAGGGCGTCCTTGAGCTCGGCTTTGTCGGGGACACCGACAAAGAAGCCCTCCACATCTCCGTCTTTATCCAGTACGACGATGGTGGGTGTCGCCTGGACCCCGTACTTGCTGGCCACCTCGAAATCAGAGGTTATGTCCACCTCGCGGTACTCTAGGTCCAGGTCCTCCTGCAGCAGGACCTGGACCAGGTCCTCGGCGTCGCCGCAGGGCGGTCACCCCGGCTGGGTGAAGAGCAGGAGTTGCGCCTTTCCATCCCCCGCATCCGGCTGGCTGCCGGCAGGCGAGGTGTCCCGCACCGGAGAGGTTTCCTCCCCCGTCGTGCCACCGGAGTCGCCGCATCCCACGGCCGCAACCGCAGCCAGCAGGAGCGCCAGCGCAAGGGACAGGAAGACGTATGTGCGACCGCGCAGCATGTTCATTTCACCTCCACAATAATCCTCCGGGGATAAGTTACCACACTCTCCGCAGGGTACCACTTGACCCCCGTCAACACACCCTGGGAAATCCACTTATTGTACTAGTTGTCAAATAAGTCAGAAACGGTTATGATATCGCAGCCATTCCATCCTAGCGACGCATAGGGGGTTCTATGCCGGGGCTGGCCGTCGCGGATCCCGTCGACCGGTCTGACCGGATGTTCGCGAATAAGCTTTCGTGCCCAGGCTTTGAGATGCTGCAGATTCCACGTCAGATACAACGAATCGCAGTAAAAGGGTTCCGAGCAGGGCCCTGCAACCGCTCCAACTGAAAGGAGGAGTAAATGCTGTCTTTCGAGTTGAGCGAAGAACAGGCTTTGGTGAAGGAAACCATCGCTGGCTTCGCCACGGACCAGATCGATCCAATGGCGCGAGAGATGGACGAATCCGGAGAAGTATCCCAGGATCTCGTGAAAACCGGGTGGGAGCTGGAGATCGTCGCGTCTTGCGTGCCTGAGGAGTACGGAGGATTCGGGGAGGGTCCCTCCGCTCTCACCGGCGCCATCGCCTACGAGGAACTGGCGTACGGAGACCTCTCTACGGCGCTGCATATCTGCTCGCCGACTTCGATGGCCTACACGGTGCTGATGGACGGAACCGAAGACCAGAAGAAGACTCTGCTCCCTAACGCCTGCGGCGAGGAGTTCAAAGCCGCCGGCGCCGCGCTAGTCGAGCCGAAGTTCTCGTTTTGCCCCTCGAAGCTCGAGACCACCGCGATCAGGGAAGGCACCGAGTACGTCCTCAGCGGGAAGAAGTGCCTTGTCCCGCTGGCGAAGGAATCCGATAACCTCCTGGTGTTCGCCACCACCGACCCCGGCGCCGGGTTCGCGGGCGTCGACGCGTTCGTGGTTCCCTGCAACAACAGGGACGTAGCCATCGGCGAGCGCGAGAAGAACATGGGGCTCAAGGCGCTCTCCACCCACGAGGTGACCTTCAAGAACGCCAAGGTGCCCATCGAGGCGAAGGTCGGGGGCAACAAGGGTATCGACTACCTCAACCTGATCTCCCGCTCCAGGCTCGCGCTGGCCGCCATGTCCATCGGCCTGATGAGGCGCGCGGCGGAGCACTCGAGGGATTACGCGAAAGAGCGCGTGGCCTTCGGCGAGCCGATAGCGTCCCGCCAGGCCATCGCTTTCATGATAGCCGAGATGTTCATAGAGACGGACGCGACGAGGATGCTGGTATGGGAGGCCGCCTGGAAGTGCGACCGCGGCGACGAGTTCGCGAAAGAAGCCGCACTCGCCAAGAACTACGCGGCCGAGAAGTGCATGAAGGTCTGCGACTACGCCGTACAGGTCATGGGTGGGCACGGATACGTGCGCGACAACATGCCGGAGCTGTGGTTCCGCAACGCTCGAGCCTTCTCCACCCTTGAAGGCCTCGTAATGGTATAGGAGGTGACTCAGTTGATAGATTTTGAACTCACGGGAAAGCTGAAGTCCCAGCAGCAGATGATGAGAGGTTTCGCCGAGCAGGCAATGCGCCCCCTTGCCAGGAAGTATGACGAGGAAGAGCACGAGAAGCCGACTGAACTGCTCAAGATGGTTCAGGGCTTCATGAAGGGCGGCGTCGGCGGCAGCATGGGCGGCGGCGGCGAGAAAAAGAAGAAAGAAGAGGGCGGCGAGAAGAAGCGGTCGGAGGCAAACCTCACCACCGCCATCGCTGTCGAGGAGACGTTTTACGGCGACGCCGGCATAGCGCTAGCGTTCCCCGGCCAGGGGCTGGGCGGCGCGGCGGTACAGGCTACCGGCACCCCCGAGCAGAAAGCGGAGTTCCTGGCGCGCTTCTCCGAGGACGAGCCCGTCTGGGGCGCAATGGCCATCACCGAGCCCGAGGCCGGCAGCGACACCGCCAACATACGCACTACGGCAGTCAAGGACGGCGACGAATGGGTGCTGAACGGCGAGAAGATATTCGTCACCAGCGGCAAGAGCGCACTCGAGGACTCCAAGGGCTTCGTAGTGGTCTGGGCGACCGTCGACCCCAAGGCAGGGCGCGCGGGCATCAAGCCGTTCATCGTAGAGTACGGCACCCCGGGCATGCAGATAACCAAGGTCGAGGACAAGCTGGGCATCCGCTGCTCCGATACGGTATCTCTCTCGTTCATGGACTGCCGCATCCCCGAGAAGAACATCCTTGGAAGCGCAGAGGTGGTGGATCCCAAGAAGGCCAGTACCAAGGGCTTCAAAGGCGTCATGGCTACGTTCGACGCTACCAGGCCGCTGGTCGCCATGATGGCCATCGGTGTCGGACGCGCGGCGCTGGACGAGCTTAAGAGGATAATGGCGGAAGAGGGTCTCGAGATCCGCTACGCCATCTCGCCGGGCCGGATGACCGCCATTGAGCGGGACATAATGGATATGGAGGCGAACCTCAAGGCCGCGAGGCTCCTCACCTACCGCTCGATCTGGATGCTGGACAACGGCGAGAGGAACAGCCTCGAGGCCTCGATGGCCAAGGCCAAGGCCGGCCTCGCCGTCACCCATATAACCCAGAAGTGCGTCGAGCTGATGGGTCCGCTGGGGTACTCGCGCGAGATGCTCTTCGAGAAGTGGATGCGCGACGCGAAGATAAACGACATCTTCGAGGGCACCGGCCAGATACAGATGCTGGTCACCGCGAGGAACGTCCTGGGCTTCGGTCGCGACAAGCTCAAGTAGCCCGGGTACGCGCAGAGCGAATGTTAACAGAGGGCGGAGGAAACTCAGCCCTCTTGACAGTGGGGACGGACCCCTTAAGTTAAGTCGCAACGATCAAATAGTGAAGGGTCTCTGACTTAACTTAAGGGGTCCGTCCCCACTGTTAAGCGTTCCGATTGTTTAGAGTTCGAAGATCTCGGGCGGGGCGCCGGGTATGTCGTCCGGGGCCATGCCGGAGCCGGTCTCGGTCACCATCCAGCTACCGTCGTTCTGCCGTACCAGCAATACCCCGTACGAGACCGCCTCCTCCGCCGGGACCCCCGTCTCCTCCACGGCCACGTGGGCCCAATCCCCGGCCACCTTCACGTCGTTCGCCTGGAAAGATGACCCGGTGTTCACGTCCTCGGCGTACCGCAGCGCCTCGCACGCCGCGCCCCGTTCCTCGGGGGTCTTGGTCTCCGCCTCGACTATGGCGTCCTTCTGCTCCTCACTCAAGGCGGGGGCGTTCCCGGTCTGCGAGCCGACCGCCGAGGTGTCCCCCTTGAGGCATCCCGCCGCCGCCACTGAGACCGTTAACAGAACGAAAAGGACTACCGTTGATATGAAAAGCCTGCGGCTCATCGGTCACCCTCCACTCCGCTCGCCGGGGTCCGATAATTGCCAACAATTACCATTCCACCCGGGACCCAGTGGATTATACATCATTTCAATAGACAGGTCTGTCACAAAAGCCGGCGCCGCCGCTCCACCCGCTACAGAACCCCCCGTATTCCTTGCCCTTCGGCCGCCGCGAAATATAATTGAACGGCGCGGCCGGCCGCATCCACGCGGGCACTCGGTCGATGCGGAGACGACTGGAGGGAACCCATAGACGAAGATATCCGGGAGGTCCTGCTCTCCAAGCCCGAGCGGGTGAGTGGGTTCGACCCGCCGCTGGTAAACAGCCTGCGCTCTTCCCTGGCCGGAAGAAAAGGCGCGCTCATAGAGATCGCCGGGCGCGACAGCATCGCCGCCGCGGTCGCCGCCGCCCGCACCGGGTCGTACGAACTCTTCATCCCCACCATCGTCTACACCGGCACCGAGCACGGCGACTGGGAGACCGTGCTGTCACACGCCGCGTCCCTTCCCGAAAGGCTCGCCGGCACCGGAGTGGAGATCTTCGAGCGCGCGATCGTCATCGGCTCGCCCGCCTGGTGGCACGCCGCCTGCGGCAGGTACCTCGACCTGCTCAACACCAGGTACGGTTTCTCAGGTGTCTGCGTCGCCTGCCACATGTACCTGCACGCGGCCAGGGTTCCCCTCGCCCGAGAGACCGGCGCCGGTGCGATAATAGCCGGGGAGAGGCTGGCCCATGACGGAAGGCTCAAGCTGAACCAGCTCGAGCCCGCGCTCGAAGCTTATGCGCACCTGCTCGCAGACCATGGGGTCACGCTCGACATGCCTCTTGCCGGCATTGACGATGGGCGGCTGGTACAGGAGCTGGTCGGAGAGTGGCCCGAATCCGAGCGCCAGATGTCCTGCGTGTTCGAGGCCAACTACCGCGATGGGCTGGGCGGCTTGAGCTTCGAAGAGGGACGCCTGACGGCGTACCTCGAGGAGTTCCTCGTTCCCTTCACCGCCCGCGTGCTGGATGCGTTCCGAGCAGACGGGAACGCAACGCCCGTTCGGCCGGACTACGACGACATCGCGCGCGAGGTGATCACCGGGAGGAGCGGCTCGTGAAGACTGCACTCATAATCCTCGACGGCATAGCGGACAGGTCGCAGGAGGTGCTCGGCTGGCGTACCCCGCTCCAGGCCGCCGACACGCCCAACCTCGACAACATCGCGCGGGCGGGGGCCTGCGGCCACATGTACCCGCTCGGCCCCGGGGTATGCCCGAGCAGCGACATAAGCCTCTGGGAGATACTGGGCTACTGCGCCTGGCCCTTCCCGGGCAGGACTTCAGTCGAGGCGCTGGGCGCTGGAATAGAGATAGTCGAAGGAGACGTCGCCTTCAGGGTGACGCTCGCCTCCACCATGTTGGATGGAGGGGGGCGCTTCATGCAGGTCGCCCCCGCGTACCTCCCGGAGAGCGACGGCGCCCAGATAGCCGCAAGCCTGGCGGCGTACGAGCCTGAGACGTTCAGCTCCACCCTGCACCACCTGGGGGGGCCGTTCATGGCACTGGTGCTCT
>JAGUWJ010000105.1 GCA_020062425.1 Actinomycetota bacterium | reverse complement strand
TGCCGCAGGTGCACAGCGCGCCATTCTCTTCGATGGTCATGTGGCCGATCTCCGCGGCGGTCCCGCGGTGGCCGCGGTATATCTTCCCCCCGGCGTATATGCCTCCGCCGATGCCTGTACCGAGTGTGAGGTAGACAAAGTCGTCCACACCACAAGCGACGCCGGCGAGCCGCTCACCGGCGGCGGCTGCGTTGGCGTCGTTGTCGAGGTAGACCGGAAGGCCTATCTCGCGCTGTGCGATGCTCTTCAGCGGAACATCCGACCACTCGATGTTGGGCGATTCCATCAGCAGGCCCTCGGGCTGGAGTATGAAACCCGCCGCCCCTATGCCGACCGCTTCAACCTCGAGGCCCAGAGCGCGAGAAGAACCTGCGCCATCGGCCAGGAGCGCTACGAGCGACGCCACCATCGCGTGCGCGTCCTCCGCCGGCGACGGCACCTCGCTTCGCAGGTGTACCCGCCCCTCGGGGTCGACCGCCGCGAGCGCCATCTTGGTGCCCCCGAGGTCCACCCCCAGCACGCACCGCCCGTCCCTCATCTCTGGCCTCCCTCTCCTTCCTCCAGCCGAACTTGACCAGCGCCAGGCGCGCGGCGGCCTGCTCGGCTTCTTTCTTAGAGCTGCCTGCCACCGGGCCGAACGATTTGCCTCCGACCTGCACCGTGGCGTGAAAGGTCTTGAAGTGGTCGGGGCCTTCATCCCTTATCCTGTACCGGGGCACGGACTTCAAGCGCTTGGTGGCCAGCTCCTGCAGTTCGCTCTTGTGGTCGCCGGGCCCCCACCTCACTATGTCCTGGATCATCTGCTCCAGGCAGGAGATGACGAACCCGCGCGCGACGTCGAAGCCGCCGTCCAGGTAAAGCGCGCCAACCACCGCTTCGAAGGTATCGGCCAGTATGGACTGTTTCTCCCTGCCCCCGGTCATCTCCTCGCCCCTGCCCAGCAGCACGCACTGGTCGAGGCCGATCCGCTTCGCCACGCCGGCCAGCGCCTTGCCCCGGACCAGGGGAGAGCGAAGCTTGGTGAGCTCGCCTTCCGGGTAGTCGGGGAAGTCCTCGTAGATGACGTGGGTCACCGACAGTTCGACCACCGAATCCCCCAGGAACTCGAGCCTCTCGTTGGACTCGATGGTGGGCAAGCCCAGCTCGTTCACGTACGACCTGTGCCGCAGCGCGAGGTAGAGCAACGAGGTGTCATTGAAGGTGTAGCCGAGTATGTCTTCGACTATCTGGAGGGCTTCTTCGGGTTCTTCCACAGGCGTCACTGCCTTTCGAGACCTGCTTTTCGCCGGGTGGCGGCGTCCGCGTAAGAGCGGCGCCCTGTCTCCCGGGCTGGCTTCGCAGGGGCGGGCCGGCTCACTTCGAGGAAAGCTTCTTCAACTGCTCGAGCATGAAGTCCAGGTCGAGGCCTTCCCTGATGAGCTCCCTGATCTTCACTATCTTGGCGGGGTTGTGGACCTTCTGGTGCCCTATTGCCGCCTCCACCAGCTCGACCGTGGTCGCGGTGTCCTGGTCGACCAGTATTATCGGAACTCCCATCTCCTCGGCCTGGCCAAGCACAAGCGGGCTCGGCCTGTGCCCGCCGGTCAGGACCAGAGCCTTTGTCGGTGTCTCGAGCGCCGCCAGCTGGATGTCGGACCTGTCGCCGCCTGTGATGACAACCTTGTTCGCCCGCTGGCGGAACAGCCGGAGCGCCTGCTCTTGTCCCATCGCTCCGACCATCATGGACTCGATGAGCTGGTCCGCCCTGTCGGCGGCGCAAATTATCTGACCGTTCAGGCCGGTGGCCAGGTCTCCCACCGTTATCGAACGCAGCACGCGGTCGGCGGGTATCGAGCCGAACAGGCTCACGCTCTGGGCTTCCATGAAGCGGGCCATCAGGCCCCTGGTGAACTCCAGGCGGCGCTTGGGGACCCAGTTGAGGACAGCTCCCAGGAAATCCTTCGCGAAGTAGTCCCTGCCTGAGAGCAGCCTGTCAACGCTCAGTTCCTCGTTGAATGTGTCGAGGAGGAGCACGCCCGCCCCCAGCAGGTCGGCAACCTCGAAGGAGCTGAGCCCCAGTATCCTGCCGTGCACGAAGTTCTGAGCGCCCTCTACAAGCATGATGTCCTTGCCCTTGCGGAGCCTTTCGTAAGCGGACTTCACCTTCGCCTGCGGGTTGCCCGGCTTCTTCCTCATGTACCTGCCCAGCGTCTCCCAGGTAAGGAAGAACGGGCAAACGTCACCCGGTTTTTCGTCCAGCCCCAGGGCTTCGCTGATGAAGAAGGCGTCCTCGTCGATGCGGGTGCCCTCCACCTTGATAGGGTAAGCTCCCACCGGCTTCATGTAGCCGACCTCGAGCCCCCGCTCGCGCAGCTCGAGGCCCAGGCCAGCGATGAGGCTGCTCTTTCCGGAGTATCTTTCAGACGAGACGACGAGTATGGCGGCCAAGGTGTATTACCCCCCGAGTGTCATCCTGATATCGACGCAGGTGGAGCCACCGCCCGCATTGTAGACCATGAGTGGATTGATGTCCATTTCGCTCAGGGCGGGGTTATCGGCGGCCAACCTCGATATCCTTACCAGCACATCGTACACCGCTTCCATGTCCGCGGCCTCCTCGCCGCGCAAGCCTTCCAGGAGCGGGAACGCCTTCAGTTCCTTCAGCATCTGGGACGCGTCCCAGCGTGTGAGCGGGGCCAGGCGGAAGCTCACGTCCCTGAACGCCTCTACGTATATCCCGCCCAGGCCTACCATCACAAGCGGCCCGAACTGTGGGTCTCTGGCCATGCCCAGGATGAGCTCCCTGCCCTGAGGCACCATTTTCTGTACGCTTACCCCCTGTATCTCCGCGCCGGGCACTTTCCGGCGGGCGCGGCTCATCATGTCCTCGTAAGCTTCCTCGAGCTCCTCCGGACCGTCGACGCCCAGCACCACACCGCCGACGTCGGTCTTGTGGATTATCTGCGGGGACACAATCTTCAGCACCACCGGGTAGCCCATCGAGCCGGCGACCACACCCGCGGTCTCGACGTCCGAGACGACCTCCATAGGAGCGAAAGATATTCCGTAGGCCTGAAGCACGTCGCGGCAGTCCTCGGGTTCGACCTGGGTGACGCCCCTCTTCAGGTAGGAGGCGAAGACCCCGGCCGCCTTCCGGGAGTCCACCTTGAGCCTGGGCTTCACCGGTTTCGGCCTGTCCATCTGCTGACGCCGCTCGAGCATGCGCCCCAGTACCAGCATCGCCTGGTCCGGGTAGGGGATGTTGGGTATCCCTGCTTTCTGGAGTCGGCTCACCGGGGCGTCGACGGAGCCCGCTCCCATGAACGAACACACCACGGTCTTTCCGGAGTTGCGCGTTATCCTGATTATCTCGTCGGCTGTGCGGTATATCTCGGTCATGGCCTGCGGGGTCAGTATCACCAGCACCGCGTCGACCGCGTCGTCCGCGAGCAGGCTTTCTAAGGCAATCGCGTACAGGATGGAGTCGGCGTCGCCGAGCAGGTCCACGGGGTTGTGCATGCTGGCGGCCGGAGGCATGTACCTCTTCAACTGGTTCAGCGTGTCACCCTCAATCTGGGCCAGGCTCAGGCCCGCCCTCTCGCAGGCGTCGGACGCGATTATGCCGGGGCCGCCCGCGTTGGTGACGATGGCCACGCGGCCTCCGCGGGGCACCG
>JAGUWJ010000152.1 GCA_020062425.1 Actinomycetota bacterium | reverse complement strand
TTGAAGTCGCGCCCTTCCCCGGCGCCGCGCATATGGTGGTCGGGCTTATTGGCGCCGCAGACGAGGCCCGCACTACCTGCGACCTCGACGTCGAAGAGCACCCGTACACCCTCCAGGCCGACCGGCCCGGTGAAGCCCGGCGTCACCTCGGGAAAGAGCTCCCGCTCGTCGTCACGCATCACGTGGAAGTCGTCGGTGCCCAGCGCGGTCATGAGCTTGGGCTCTGCGACCTCCCTGTAGCCGGGCACGAATACGGCGAGCGGCTCTCCCGCTACCACGTAGAGCACGCACTTGAGCACGCCCTCGGGGGTCGTCTCCAGGAAGCCCGCCACCTCCTCCACCGAGACCATGCCCGGGGTGCGCACCTCCTCCAGCGCGGCCGGCGCGCCGCCGAACGAGCGGCCCGGTCGGTGAACCTCGAGCTCCGCGTTGGCGCCGTACTCGCACTTCTCGCAGTACACCAGCTCGTCCTCGCCGACGTCGGAGACCACCATGAACTCGTGCGAGGCGTAGCCCCCGATGAGCCCGGTGGACGCCTCCACCACCCTGGTGTGGAGTGAGCAGCGCCGCGCCACCGCGGAATAGGCGTCGTACATCGCCCGGTAGGTGCGCTCCAGGTCGTCCTCGTCGGCGTGGAAGCTGTAGGCGTCCTTCATGCGGAACTCGCGGCCCCGCAGCAGGCCGAACCTGGGCCTGGTCTCGTCGCGGAACTTGGTCTGTATCTGGTAGAGGTTGACGGGAAGCTCCCGGTAGGAGGGCGCCATGCGCCCCACGATGGAGGTTATCATCTCTTCGGCGGTCGGGCCCAGGCAGAAGTCCCGGCCCGCCCGGTCGCGCATCCTCATCATCTCCGGCCCGTACTGGCTCCAGCGGCCGCTCGCCTCCCAGAAGTCGGAGGGGTGAAGCGTGGGGAGCACCAGCTCCAGCGCGCCGGCGCTGTTCATCTCCTCGCGAACTATCCGCTCTATCTGCCCGAGCGCCAGGTTGCCCAGCGGCAGCATGGCGTAGATTCCTGCCGCCATGGACCTCATCATGCCGGCGCGGAGCAGCAGCTCGTGGCTCGCTATCTCCGCTTCGGCGGGCTTTTCCTTCAGGGTAGGGACGGTCACCCTGGTGAACTTCAAGCGCCCTCCCCCTCTCCCAGCTCAGCGAGCATGTTCCTGACCTCCCCGATCAGTTCTTCGAACGCGTCCTCGGGAGCGACGCGCCTGAGCATCTCTCCCCTGACGAAGAGCATGGCCCCCTCTTTGCCGCCCGCGACACCGACGTCGGCCTCGCGCGCCTCGCCGGGGCCGTTGACCGAGCACCCCATTACGGCCACCCTTATCGACGGGCCGGATCCTTCGAGCGCCTTCTCCACGCGCTCGGCCATATCTATGACGTCGTATTCCGCGCGCGCGCATGTGGGGCAGGATACGATCTCCGGGCCCGCGCTCGCGAGCCCCAGGGAGGCCAGTATCTTCCTCCCCACGCGGACTTCCTCCACCGGGTCAGCTGTGAGGGAGACCCTGATGGTGTCGCCTATGCCTTCGGCCAAGAGGGCACCAATGCCCACCGCGCTCCTTATGGAGCCCGACCACACGGTGCCGGCCTCGGTGACCCCTACGTGAAGGGGCCAGTCGCAGGCGTCCGCCACCAGGCGGTACGCCTCGATGGTGCGGGGGACGTCGGAGGCTTTGACCGATATCTTCAGGTCGCGCACGCCCTGGGCGCTGACCATCTCGGCGCTCTCCAGCGCGCTCGCTGCCAGGGCGGTGGCCTCGGGGCGTACCGAAGAGCCCAGATGCTTCCGTTCCAGCGAACCGGAGTTCACCCCTACACGGACCGCGATGCCGCGGTCGGCCGCCTCGCGGGCTATCTCCTCGACCCTGGCGCGCTTGGCTATGGTACCTGGGTTGATGCGGATGCCCGCGATCCCCTGCTCCATGACCATCAGGGCGAGCTTCCAGTCGAAGTGCAGGTCGGCGATGACGGGTATGCGGCATCCCGCCACGATGCGCGGCATCGCCTCGGCGGCCTGGGCGTCAGGTACCGCGACCCTGACTATCTCGCACCCGGCGCACTGAAGTGCCTCTATCTGGGCGAGGGTCGCCTCGACGTCCCTGGTGTCGGTGTTGGTCATCGACTGCACGCTCACCGGGGCGCCTCCGCCGACGGCGACATCACCAACCATTATCCTCTTGGTCTCGCGCCTCTCCACCGACCGGTGCACCCCCGGAACAATCGGCCGTCCTCAGGTCTGGGAACGCGACAGATGGATTCTGGCCACAGTTGTCGCGTTTGCGCCCTAGTGAATATTACACCAACCGGCTGTTACGGGGTGAAGGGGTTGCGCAAGGGGTTGAAGATGTCGAGCACGGCGAGCCTGGCTGCCACCAGGGTGAGGATGATTATCACGACCCAGGCGATGGGCATCAGCTTGCGCAGGTCTATCTCCTTGTGGAAGAACTTCTCGATGAAGATGACCAGCAGGTAGCCCCCGTCGAACGGCGGGATGGGGAGCAGGTTGAACACCGCCAGGAACAGCAGCAGGTACGCGACCACGTAGAGGAAAACACTTATACCCTCCCCGGCTGCCTGGAAAGTGAGCCTGGTGGCGCCCACTATGCTCTGGGGGCTCTCCTGCGTGCGCGGCTCCACGCCCAGCAGCTCCTTCAGGGTCTTCAACGAGAACAGCGAGGCGAAACCCTTGAAAAGCGCGCCGGAGACCCTGCGCATCTCGCGAGCGGCGAGGCCGAACGCCTCCAGCGGACTCGATCTCTCGATGCGGGTGTCCTTCTGGTCGACCTTCACACCCAGGATTCCCCGGCCGTCGATGTCCAGCAGGCGGACCGTCACCTCGAACGTCTCGCCGCCGCGCCTGACCACCAGGTCCACCTCTTCTCCCGGCTTGTCCTGCAGCTCGCCGGTGAGGTCGCTCCAGCTCTCCACCTTCTCACCGTCCACGCTGACGATGATATCTCCCTTCTTCAGCCCCGCCTCGGAGGCCGGCCCGGTCAGCACTTCTCCGTCCGACAGTTCGATGGACTTGTCAACCTCTCCGATGCGACCGGTCAGCACCTGGTAGCCGATGGGCCAGAAGATGATGAAGAAGATGAGGAACGCCATGAGGATGTGCACCGCGGAGCCCGCTACCACCACCACGGCCCGCTTCCAGTACGGCGCGGCGTAGTAACTGCGCGAGTAGTCCTCGTCCGAGACCTCCTCCTCGGGGTTCATCCCCAGGATGCGCACGGACCCGCCGGCCAGTATCCACTTGAGGGAGTACCTTGTCTCACCCCGGTCCCAGCCCGCTATCTCGGGCCCGAATCCTATCGAGAACTGCTCGACCTTGATGCCGACCGCGCGCGCGGCGAAGTAGTGCCCCAGCTCGTGGGTGAGGATTATGAATGCTATGAAGAGTACGACCAGTATCGCCCAGACGATTATCAAGCCTGGGCCTCCATGTCATCGATGATGACGGACGCTAGCTTCCGCGCGGCCGATTCCGCCTCCGCCAGCTCCTCGAGGTCGTCACCCGCCAGCGGCTCATGACATTCGAGCACACCTTCTACTACGGCGGGGATGCCGGTGAACTTTATCCTGCGTGCAAGGAAGGCGGCGACGGCCTCCTCGTTGGCCGCGTTCATGGCGGCGGGGTAGGTGGCGCCCTCCAGCCCCGCCTCGCGCGCGAGCCTGAGGCAGGGGAACCGCTTCTGGTCGACCGCCTCGAAGGTGAGGTCCCCGCACTCAGTGAGGATGAGGTGCTCGGCCGGGCAGGCGGCCCTGTCCGGGTAGGTGAGCGAGTACTGGACGGGGATGCGCATGTCCGGCACCCCGAGGTGCGCCAGCATGGCCCCGTCTATCATCTCGACCAGCGAGTGGACGATGCTCTGCGGGTGTATGACCACGTCCACGTCCTCGATGGCCACGCCGAACAGGTGGTGGGCTTCCAGTACCTCGAGCCCCTTGTTCATCAAGGTGGCGGAGTCGATGGTGACCTTGGGCCCCATGCTCCAGGTCGGGTGCGCCAGCGCGTCCTCTACCGTGACCCCATCGAGGTACTCCGGCTTGCGGCGGAACGGGCCGCCGGAAGCGGTCAGGATGAGGCGCCTCACACCGGACGGGTTCTCACCGGCTAGACACTGGAAGATGGCGGAGTGCTCGCTGTCCACGGGGATGAGCGGGGCGCCGGACTTGCGCGCCGCCTCCATCACCAGGCGGCCGCCCGCCACCAGGCTCTCCTTGTTGGCGAGCGCGAGCGCCGTACCGCGCTCGAGCACTTCCACTGTCGGCCGCAATCCGGCCGAGCCCACGATGGAGTTGAGCACCAGGTCGAAGTCGGACGAGCGCACCAGTTCCAGCACGCCCTCCGGCCCGGAGAGCAAGCGGACGC
>JAGUWJ010000115.1 GCA_020062425.1 Actinomycetota bacterium | reverse complement strand
GCGGACTCCTCATCTCTTCCCATCTTCTCCGCCGCTTCCCCGGCGGTGCCGGGCAGAGCCAGCAGGAGGTCGGCCTCCTCCGGGCTCGCTATCATCTCGAAGAGCTTCGGGATGATCTCCGAGCCACCCATCAGTATCTTCTCCGCGAGCTTCTGGTACCTCTCGTCCATTCCCATTCTTCAAACCCCCCGTGTCATCTCCGCTCAGTTCCGCATTCTAGCAGCGGCGCTGAATCCTGCCCCTGATATCCGTCAACCATACCCACGCGTCTTCCCGTTTCAATCCGGCGCCCCGACGACCTCAGCGGCGGCGTCCATGTACACCCCGGTGTCCCCGGCGCCGAAGGTACAGCAGATGACCCTCTGGACACCCGAGTTCGAACCGAGGAATCCCTTTATCTCCCTTAGGGCTATCCGCGAAGCCTTCTCGATGGGAAACCTGTATACGCCGGTGCTGATGGAGGGGAAGGCTATGGTGCGCACCCCGTTCTCGACCGCCAGGCGCAGGCTGTTGCGGTAGCAGTTCGCCAGGAGTTCTTCCTCGTTGGAACCGCCGCCGTGCCAAACCGGCCCCACCGTGTGAATGACATTAGCGGCCTTCAACTTGTGACCCCCGGTGATCTTCGCTTCGCCCGTCTCGCATCCGCCGAGCGTCCTGGTCTCCTCCAGCAATCCCGGTCCCGCAGCCCGGTGGATGGCCCCGTCGACCCCGCCCCCGCCCAGCAGCGACTTGTTCGCCGCGTTGACTATCGCGTCCACCTCCAGCCGCGTTATATCTCCCTCCATTATCTCGAGCCGTCCGTTCAAGTAGAGCGTCATCTTGACCACCCTTCGCATGTCGCTCGAGCAAGTATACGCCCAAGTTCAGAGATTGCTCCATTCCACGGGACCGTACTCTTCGCGCTTCCAACGGTACCCCGGTTCCACTATCTCCCCCGGGACCTCTATGTCCCTGACCGCCATCAGGCAGTCCCGCAGAACGGTCATCTGCTGGTCCACGTTCCCCGGCTCGCCGAGAGGCCTTCCGAAGGGAAATCTCAGGTGAAGCGACCTGGGAGGCTTTACCCTCTCGGTGACCTCGCGTGCCAGAGTTGTTCCCACTGTCGAAATCCCCACCGACTCGACAGCCCTCGCGATCAGTCCGACCGACTGGTGGCAGGTGAGTCAGCCCGGCGTGAGGATGACCAGATCCACCCCGTCGCGGAGGAGCTTCCCTGCGACCTCGGGGGCGTACCTGCTCTCCAGCTCGTCATGATCCATTACGAATCCCATGAAACCGAAGTGGCTCCGGGCAAGGCTTCCCAGAACCCCTACGCCCACTAGTTCGCGCAGGCGGTCCAGTGGGAATAGCACGTCTATATCCCGCTCGGCGTAACCCTGGTCGTAGTGCCCGTGGTGGATTTCCAGGTCGGAAGCGGCGACGCTCGAGGTGATCTCCCTGTAAGTGGGGTCGCCCTGCCAGGACGCCGTGTCGAACGGCACCTGGTTCTTGAGGTGCACTCCCCCCGTGGTGATGAGAGCGGCCCTGCACTCCCTGAAAGGTTTCTCGAGCGGTGAGAAAGGTACGGAATCTTTCTCTTTCCGCGCGCGCAACACAGGCAGGGACAGATGCGTCGATAACCGGGGCGCGTACTTCAGCCCGTAGGCACCGATCAGATATATCGGCTTAAGGTAGTTCCCCTTCTTCCTCTCGGCGTCTGCCGGCATGCGTTCACCATCTCCTGTTGTAATGCTGGATCCCCTTGCAGTGGCGCGACTGGCGATATAATTATAACCTCTTTCCAGGCTCAGCCACCCCGGGAGGTAACATGTCGGTTGTAGCGGTCACCGGATGCTCTGGCTATATAGGTTCCCGCCTTCGTTTGTTCCTCGACGATGAAGACAGGGTCTCGAGAGTCGTGGGGATAGACATCAAACCGCCCGCCAATGCCACAACCAAACTCGACTTTCACCTGCTGGACGTGCGCGACGAGGCTGTGGTGCGCCTGTTCGAGGACAACAACGTGGATACAGTCGTCCACCTCGCCTTCATACTCAATCCGCTCCACGACAACGCGCTGATGCACGACATCGACGTCCGCGGGGCGCGAAACGTCCTGCAGGCGGCTTCGCGCGCCAGGGTGAGACACCTGGTCGTCGCCTCCAGCACGTCGGCCTTCGGGGCCCTGCCCGACAACCCCGAGTGGCTCACAGAGGAGCACCCGCCAAGAAGGCAGCCGAACTTCACCTACGCGTCAGACAAGTTCGAGGTGGAGACAATCATGCGGGAGTTCATCGAGGCGAACCCCGGGATGAAGGTGGCTGTCGTGCGTCCGTGCATCGTCTACGGCCCCAACGTTGATAACTACCTGTCCCGCTTCATCCTAAGGCTGCCGTTTTTTCCCGGCGTAGGCGGCGCCAGGCCGGAGATGCAGTTCGTCCACGAGGACGACGTGGCCGAGGTCTTCATGCGAATCCTTGAGAAGGAGGCCGAAGGCCACTTCCACGCCGTGGGCTCCGGGACGGTGAACGTGGAACGCATCGCGGAGCTCGCCGGCAAGCGGTTGGCAGGCCTTCCCGCCGGCCTGCTCTACCCTTCGGTGGACCTCCTCTGGAAACTTCACGCTCCGCTCGTAGAGGGGCCTTCGGGCATGCTGGACTTCATAAGGTACAGGTGGACCGCCTCAGACGAGATCACCCGCGAGACACTGGGTATCACCGCCAAGAGGTCGAGTGAAGAGGTGGTGCGCCTGATGGTCGAGAGTAAGAAGCGGAAGCGTGAGAGGCGCTCCACGGCCTGACCCATCCGGCGCGCCTACATGTCGAGCTTTTCGACGGCCACGGCCTGCAAAGCGTCTTCCAGCGTCTCCGGTTCCGCCAGACCCGGCCCCCTGTTCATTATCGCCGACACCGAACAGGCAAGACCCAGGCGGAAGATCTCCTCCAGGGGCTTCTCCTGCACCAGTCCCGACACCATGCCGGCCACCATGGAGTCACCCGCGCCGACCGTGTCCTCGTCGAGCTCGGGCACGGTTCCGCTCAGTACGGTATCCCCCGTGACCATCAGCGCTCCCTCGCGGCCTTTGGACACCACCGCTATCTCGACGCCCTTGGCGTTGAGAGCACGGCAGAACTCGATTATCCGCTCATCGCTATGGAAGACGGACCCGGCCAGTTCCTCCAGTTCCAGGAGGTTGGGCTTGATCATGTAGGGAGCGGCCTCCAGTCCTGCGGCAAAGGGCCTCCCCGCGCTG
The DNA here is from genome assembly GCA_020062425.1 of Actinomycetota bacterium. Classification (GTDB taxonomy): domain Bacteria; phylum Actinomycetota; class Geothermincolia; order Fen-727; family Anoxymicrobiaceae; genus JAGUWJ01. Next base: position 15,328 of record JAGUWJ010000115.1, on the reverse strand, counting down.
TCCAGCACCACCTTTGAACCCCTCCGCTTCCCCTCTACGATCAGCATGTGATAGATATCCTCGTTCATCCCCGGAGGCAGAGAACCCGACAGGACCAGGACCTCCGGAGTCTCGGCTATCCTGAATATGACATCGACGATGCGCTCAACTTCGCGCTCGGAGACCGCGGGGCCGGCGGACCTTATGACCAGCTCGCGCTTGTCGCTCCTCCCAAGGATGACTACGTTGGTGCGGGTTTCGTTATCGATCTTCACAGTCTGGATGATGAGGCCCTCGTCGTGCAGGAGCCCGAGGACTTCCTCCCCCTCGTACCCTCCCACGGTGCACAACGCAACCGAGTCGGTCCCTATGGCGCGAAGCGCCCGCGAGACGTTGATGCCCTTTCCACCGGGTGACTTCACCACCTCCAGCGCGCGCACCGGCTCACCGAAGATGACTTCCTCTATCACGTAGGTGATATCGAGTGTGGGGTTGAGAGTAACCGTATATATCATTGCTTCCTCGCGTCTATCCGACCCGGGCGTCGAATAAAATAGTGGTGCCATGATACCACTCGCCGGCGCTAGACACCGATAATAAAGAAGGCCTGCGGAAAGGAGACCGCGAGATGGAAGAAACATCAGGAACGGCCAGGCGGAGCACCTGGAAGGTCCTGGCGGTTGTTGTCGTCCTCTGCATGTTGGTCGCCGCGGCAGCGACAGCGGTGTTTCTGGTGCTGGGGGGGAACGATGACGAGTTGAGCCAGGAGGAAGCCGTCCAGCAGTATGAAGAGATCCAGCGGGAGGCCGAGGCCGCTTTGAAGGAGATGGAGGAACTCGAGAGCGCCGAGGCTCAGGGCGATGCAGAGCAGTATCAGGCGATGGTGGATGAAGTGACACAGACCATGCAAGCTCTGGAGGAATCCGTCCAGCAGGCCTCGGAAGACGTCTCTGCCGCAGCTCAGGAGACCTCCGATGTCGCCCAGGAGTATGAGCAGCTGCTGGTGGAGATCGAGGCCTACTACGCGTATCTCGAGGGCCTGACCTCGCAGGCTGTAGCCCAGCTCGACTACCTCCAGTCACTGATCCCCTCACTTGCCGGAAAGTTCGACTCGATCACACAGCAGTCCAGGGCTCAGTTCCAGGAACGTTTCAACGCCGCTCTGGACTCCCTGTCCACAGGGCTTTCTTCCGCGGCGGAAAAGGTTGATGCCGCTATCCCCGAGAAATAGCATTGTCAGCGGGCGGGCTCGCCCCGCTCCGCTTAAGAACTTAAGGAGCGTGGCCTTGGGGGCGCGAAAGACGACGGCTATCCTGGTGCTGGTCGTGTTGCTCTTCACGTTGATGACCCTTTTCTACACCCGTCCGCTCGTCTCGAAGGCGGACGACCACACTATGGAGGAGAACGAGGGCGACACCCTCTTCAACATATACGTGCTCACCTGGACCGCCCATTCCCTCAAGACCAGCCCCTTCAACCTCTTCAATGCCAGCATGTTCTACCCCAACCGCTACACGTTGGCTTACTCCGACCACCAGTTCATGAGCTCCCTCATCGCCCTCCCGGTGCTCGCCCTGACACGGAACGGCGTACTCGGTTTCAACTTCGTCATAATCTTCAGCTTCATACTGAGCGCCCTCGGGGCGTACCTCCTCGTATACCACCTCACACGCGACCACCTGGGTGCGTTCGCGGGAGGGGTGGTATTCGGCTTCTCTATGTACAAACTCGCGCACATAAATCACATGCAGCTCCTCTCCACCGGCTTTCTGCCCCTGGCCATCCTGTGTCTGCACCTCTACACGGAGAAGAAAAAGCCGGGCTATGCGCTGCTCTTCGGGGCCTGCACGATCGCGATGTTCCTCACCGTCTGGAGCTACGGGTTCTTCCTGGTTCTAGCCGTAGGCATCTATCTCGCTGTACTGGCCCTGTTCCAGAGAAAGCTCATATGGCGCATCATCCGGCGAGACGCCTTACCGGGCGAGCGGAAGCGCGCCTTCAGATGGACAGCCTGGCTACTCGCCTCGTTTCTTCTTATTGGGGTGGTGCTCACTCCGTTCACCCTCCCCTACCTCAAAGCCCGGGAGCTGAACCCGAACTTCGAAAGAGATCTCTCCGAGATATACGGCTACTCGGCGGACCCGGGCGATTTCCTGGTGGCGCCACCCCAGAGCATGGTCTGGGGGTCCGCCACCGGCTTTCTCCGCCCGGACCCATACACGAGGGGCAACGCCTCGGAGCGGTCCCTGTTCACGGGCCTCCTGCCGCTGTTTCTCTCTATCGCTGGGATCGCCTGGCTCGTCAGGAAGGGGCGGAACAAGCCTTTTATCCTGTGGTTCTACGCGGTCCTCATGGTTGTGGCGGTGGTGATGTGCCTGGGGGTGGCTCTTTACGCGTTCGGCAGGTTCCTCGACCTCCCGATGCCGTACGAACTGCTCTACCGCTTTTTCCCCGGCTTCAAGGCCATCAGGACCCCCGCCAGGATGTTCGTGCTGGTGCTCCTGTCCCTTTCCGTGTTCTCGGGTTTCGGGGTCAGGTGGCTCCGCGAGAAGCTTTCCGGACGCCTGGGGGAAACGGCGGTAACAGCGTGCCTGGTCGTCCTTATCGTCCTGATGTTCGTGGAAGTGCTCCCATCAGGTATCGAGATGAAAAGGTTGGAGACTCGAGCTGAGTTCCCCGCCGTCTTTCACTGGCTGGCGGAGCTGGACGGGCCCTCGCCCGGTGTTGTGCTCCCGCTCGCCAACTACGATCCGGGCTCCCCCTCGGGCATGGATGACCTTTCGTTCGCGTACATGGAGTCCCACCGCATCTACCACAACACCGCCAACTGGAAGAAAATCCTTAACGGCTACTCCGGTTACGTGCCGCTCTCTTACAAGAAAGCGGTGAAGGCCACCCGTGATTTCCCATCCGAGCGGTCACTAGCGCACCTGAGGAGGGTCGGCATCGAGTACGTCATCGTCGAGGGAGAGCGTTACGAAGAGACGGAACTAAGGCGTGTTCTCGAGGACGCCGGGCGCTCGAAAGGCCTCTCTCTGGTCTACGAGTCTGAAGGTTATTACGCGTATCGCCTGAAGAAACAGGATTTACAGACCGAATAGAGAAGCAACCACACCTAGGGCACTCTCGCGAGGGAGAGGGGGACGCTGATGAGCGCAGCGTGGTTGAAGCAGGCGCCTGGCGCCATGGTGAATTTCTTCAAGGGCCGTCTTTCCCAGGCCCGCACATCCAACCCTGAGGACATCGCCAGGGGTGAGGGCGCCATCGTCCAGCTCGACTCGTCTAAGGCCGCGGTCTACCGTGACGAGGATGGCAGGCTCCACGCGATGTCCCCCGTCTGCACCCATATGAAATGCATCGTCGATTGGAATTCTACGGAGAAGACCTGGGACTGCCCCTGCCACGGCTCCCGCTACGACCCGTACGGCCACGTCATCAACGGGCCTGCCAAGAGGAACCTTCCCCACCGCGGCCTCGAAGAATAATCCAACCTTTGGGGTCAGGCCAGCTCAAAATCATCGAAGTAAGACCGGCAGCGCTCGAGTTCGGCACGCTCCATCCACTTCGTCCACCCTGTCCCTCCCAGAGGGGGCGCAGGTGCGCCTATCTTTCCGCTCTTCTCCACCCATAACGGGTTGTACTGCAGGACCGCCAGCCGCCCCATGCCGTTCTGCTCGAGTATCCCGGCGATGGACTTCAAATTCTCTTCGTCGGAGGTCGAGCCCGGGATGAGCGGGATGCGAGGCAGAAGCTCCGGGCCGCCGTCCGCGCACACGTCACAGAGCCTACGGAAGTTCTCGAGGATGACGTCGTTCGATGCCCCGCAGTGAGCCTTGTGCTTGTCGGGGTCGGCGATCTTCAGGTCGAAGTATACCGTGTCGAGCAGCGGCAGCATCTTTGCTCCGAACTGCTCCCAGTCGAACAGCCCGCAGGTCTCGATCAGGGTGTGCACGCCGATCTCCTTCAAGCGGGAGAGGAGGTCCGACGCGTAATCCATGTAAAGCGTGGGCTCGCCACCCGAGAACGTCACCCCGCCGCCCGAGGTCCTGAAGAAGGGCAGGTCCTTCTCGACCTCCGCCACCACCTCGTCAGGTTCCAAGTAGCGCCCGACCCTGGATAGCGCTCCCGAAGGGCAGGCCTCTACACACTCGTAACAGAGGTCGCACTTCTCCCGGTCGATGAACCGCGCGTTCGCGCGATCGAGCGCGCCCAGGGGGCACACCCCGATGCAGGAGTCGCACCCCACGCACTCGCGGGGGTCGAACGACAGCTCGGGCCCGGTCTTCTTGCTTTCCGGATTGTGGCACCAGATACAGGAGAGCGGGCACCCCTTGAAGAAGACCACGGTCCGTATCCCGGGGCCGTCGTCCAGCGAATTGCCTTTGATCTCCAGTATGAGGGGCCTCCGCTTTTCGGGAGGCTCGTGCGTCATCTCGTCGTCATTCCCGTCTTGCTCATATCCCGTACTCGGCCCGCTCAATGAGCTCCAGCTGCAGCTCGCGGTACAGCGTCACGAAATACGCGTTGTAACCTGAAATCCGCACCAGGAGGTTGCGGTAGTTCTCGGGGTGCGCCATGGCGTCGCGCAGCATCTCGGATGTCACCACGTTCATCTGCATCTGCATGCCGCCCAGGTCGAAGTAAGTCTTGGCGTACGAGAACATGTGGTCCACCACCCGCTCGTGGGTGTCGGTAGCCCCGGGAACGACCTTCACGTTGAAGGCGATGTTGTTGTTCATGCAGTGCGGGTCGAGCTTCGCCACGTCACGTATGTTGTCGAGCAGGTTCCTGCTGGCGTTCGGCTCCGGGGTCAGGCCGGGGGTGAACGCCTTCCCCGCGCGTCGCCCCGACGGCAGCGCCCCCGAGAGCGTACCGAACGCCACGTGGTTCGACATAGACCACCAGCCCGTCGTGTACTTACCGCCCCGGAAGTTCCTATGGGCTGCAAACTTGTCGTGCGCGAACCTTGATACCCTCTGCGCCATCGCCACCGCTTCCTCGTCGCCTGATCCGAATAGTGGGACCTTGCTGGTGACGAGAGCGTGCAGTGCGGGGTCGTTCTCGAAGTCTGTGTCGACTGCCTTCTTGAGATCGCCGAAACTGACCTTGCCCTCGTCGTATACCAGCTGCTTTATGACCATCAGCGAATCGGTCACGTCGGCGAGACCGATATTGGCGGTGCCGGAGGTGTTGTAGCGCGCGCCGCCGACCGTCACGTCCTTGCCCTTATCGATGGAGTCGCTGATGAGCGAGGACAGGAGTGGGGTCGGCCGGATGACGCTGTGCGCCTCGCCGAGCAGGTTGTTGTACTCCACCGAGTTGTCGATGAGGAACTCGTACTGCGTGCAGAACGCCTGGTAGAAGTCCTCGAATGTCTGGAAGTCACCGTTCCCGATGCTCCCGGTCTTCGGGCCCACCTCCCAGTTCATCAGAGGGTGCCTGCCGTTGTTGAGGGCCATCTCGAGCGCTGCCACCACGTTCATCATCATGCAGTTGGTGTGGCCGAGGTGCTTCCCACAAAGCGTCGGCTCCACGCAGCCCGTGGCGGACCAGTCGCGCAAATCCTCGGGAGGATAGTCGAACTCCGCGAGCGACTCCATCACCACCTTGTCGTTATGCATCGACGGTGTCGCCGCTGTGATGAGGTTGACCTCGCACAACCGCTTGAGGTACGTCTCGGAGTTCTTGTCGGGGTGGTACCTCGCGTTGACGTTGGGGTCCCTGATGTTCAGTATCTCGGTCACCTTCAGGAAGACGTAGGTCATGTCGTTCACGGCGTCCTCGCCCTCAGGGGTGACCCCGCCAAGGGTAATGACCTGGTCTGACGAGCTTCCCCCGAAGAGGTAGTTCCCAATGTCGGGAATCAACGGGAGGTGGTCGGTACATCTCATGTAAAAGCACCCCACAAGCTCGATGACCCGCTTGACGTACTCCTCTTTCTCCTCCTCCGTCGAGAGCCTGGCCACGTCCGCCTCGAAGAACGGCTGAAGCCACTGGTCCATGCGGCCGATGGACAGCCCCGCGTTGGTGCTCTCCATGTGAAGCGACAGCCACACGATCCAGATGGCGTTCAGCGCCTCGTCCACGGTCTCGCTCGGGTTCCAGGGGACTCGCGCGCAGATATCCGCCAGCCGCTCGAGCTCCTTCTTGCGGGCGAGGTCGTTCTCCCGCGCCGCCTCGCGCGCGGCCTGCTCCGATAGATGCTCGGCATACGTGCCCACGCCCTCCAGGCAAAGAACCATCCCGCGCAGGGTGTCCTTTTTCTCCTGGCCGGCGTCCTCGTCCGAGGCCAACTCCTCCTCTATCTCCCTGATGATGCCGGACAACCCCAGCTTCAACACCTTGGGGAAGTCGGCGATGGTGTGGGAAAGGGCGGCGGTCTTCCACATGAAGTACACCGCGAACCGCTCGTCCATCTGCTGGCTGAGCGGGTTCCCGTACGTCTCCCTCACCCACTCGCGCATGTTCCTGTGTACCCAGTAGGGGAAGATGTAACGGTGGAACGTGGCGGCGGTCTCCTCGTCGGTGGTATAAGGGTTCAGAAGGCGGTCCCCCGTGGAGCCCAGCTCGCTCCAGATGGTTGTACCGTGGGTGTCGGGGTAGATGACCACGCCTATCTCTCTGCTCGACGTCGTCCCCGCGATGAGGTCGTCCTCGCGGATGATCGGCTTCCTGTTCTCCATGAGGTACTTGAACGCGTACCCCTGCCTTAAGGGCGGGAACCAGGGGTTGCCTTCTCGATCGGTCTCGAACCCGTTTTCCACGAACCAGTCGGTGAGGAGCTTTGGCCTCTCCGAGCAGAGCTCGGGCCTGACAGTAAAATGTATATCCAGGAACTTCTCAAGCCTGGGAAAGTCTTCTATCCCGTACCGAGACAGAAAAGGGTCCTCCAGGTGCTTGACGCCCTGGTCCACCCTCTCTCCGACCATCCTCTCCCGGTGTCTCTTGGGCATCTCACTGCGGATGCCAGGATCGACGTCGGGCGCCTCGGCGAGCCTCTGCGCATGGTCCTTCTTCTTGACCTTGGCGAACTTGCCCTTGTTTATCCGCGCGAGCTGGACCGCCACGTAGTAGTTGAACAGGCTCATGTAGGAGAGGTTGCCCTCGGTCCTTATCTTGTTCTTCATGAGGTAGGTGAGCGTCTCGTTCGGGGGCAGGCCTAGGAGCTCTTTGAACGTCTTCTCGTATGGGACTATCAGCTTGCAGTCGGCGTCGGCGGGTATCTTCTTCAAGACGGTCACCTGCCCGTTCCTGAAGGTGAGCGCGCGCTCGAAAGAGCTGTCCTCGATGACGATGCCGATGGTGAAATCTATCCAGGAGCCGTTGCTGCGCATGTACTCCCGGACTGATGACCTCTTGTTGAAGTTAAAAGCCATGAGGTTCAGGGCTGCGCTCGCCACCAGGTTGGTCACAGGTCCCGTGTTCATAAACCGCCCTCCTTGGGCTCTCGCCCGACCGGATCGGGCTACACAATACCGCACGGCAAAGATATCGATTGCCTGCTCAATCTGTAAATGATATTACTCAATAACAAGGTGACCGCACAACCACGCCGGGAGGTGGCATTTGGGCCTCGAGCTCGACCTAGAGCTGTTAGAAGGGTTCGAAAGACAGCTCGACCCGCGCCACCCTGAATCGGGCTCCATCCCGGCATCCATCCTGGGGTACGGAGAGATAACGACCGTCTTTGAGATAGGCGCGCAAGATAAGAGACGGGTCGCGTACAAGAGGCTCCCCGTCTTCCGCGACCTGGACGAACTGGACCGTTACCTGTCGTCGTTTGATGAATACTGTAGGCTGCTCACAAATGAAGTGGGACTCAAGCTGGTCCCTTATGGTCACGCGAACCTCACCGGTAAGAGCGGGAGGCCGGTGCTGTTCCTGGCCCAGGAGAAGGTCGAGCCGCTCTCTTTCTGCCATAAGGCCATCCACCTCCTGCCGCGGGAGGAAGTCCTGCGCCTCGTACGCGCCGTACTCGGAGAGCTGTCGCGCGTGTGGGAGTTCAACCGCGCCGACGGCCGCGTCGAGATAGGCCTCGACGGGCAGATATCGAACTGGTCCATAAAGGGTTTCAACCCTTCAGACACCGTACTGCCCGAGCGAATTGAGCTCATCTACTTCGACACCAGCACCCCCTTGTTCAGGGTGGACGGCGCAGAGCAGCTCGACCCCGAGCTCTTCCTGAGAAGCGCCCCCTCCTTCCTGGTCTGGCTCATACGCCTACTGTTCCTGGAAGACGTCATGACCCGCTACTACGACCTGAAGCTCGTGACCATCGACCTAATAGCCAATTTCTACAAGGAGCAGTTGCCGGAGCGCATCGGCGACCTGGTAGAGCTGGCGAACGACTTCTTCGCCGGCGAGGCTGCGGAGCTCGGGGTTGAACCTATAACCGTCAAGGAGGTCCGCTCCTACTACAGGGAGGACGCTCTTATCTGGATTCTGTACCTGTCGGCAAGGAAGCTCGACCGCTTCATGCGAACCCGCGTTCTCCGCGGCGATTACCCGTACATACTACCCGGGAAGATCAAGAGGTGAACCCCTGACCTGTTCGACTGGAGGACGCAGATGAGTGTTATCGGAAGTCTCTCGAAGGAAGAGATAATCGAGCTGTTCGCGAGGCACGTGTCCAGCGGAAAGGTGGAGTTCTTCAAAGCCGCCGGGATGGATTTCGTGCTGGGCAGGCGCGACGGCATCTACCTCTACGACCTGGACGGCAACAGCTACGTCAACTGCCACTGCAACGGGGGCGTTTTCAACCTGGGACACAGGCACCCGGAGATAATCGACGCGCTCATCAGCGCCGCCTCCGAGCTGGATATCGGCAACCACCACGTCATAAGCGAGCACAGAGCCCTGCTCGCGGAGCGGCTCGCCCGCATATCTCCCGGGGACATCAACCGGGTCGTGTTCGGAGTGAGCGGAGGCGAGTCGATAGATACCGCCATAAAGGTCGCCAGGGGTCATACCGGCCGCCCGGGAGTAGTATCGGCGGCGGGCGGCTACCACGGCCACACCGGGTTCGCCCTGCCGGCGGGTGACGAGAAGTATTCAAAGCCGTTCGAGCCTCTCGTCCCCGGGTACACGCACGTTCCGTTCGGCGACCTGGAAACGCTGGATAAAGCGGTGGACGAGACCACAGCCTGCGTCCTCTTCGAGACCGTCCCCGCGACCCTGGGTATCGTGGTTCCCCCGGAGGACTTCTACGCAGGGGTGAGGAGGATATGCGACGAGCGAGGCACGCTGATGATAATGGACGAGGTCCAGACCGGCCTGGGTCGCTGCGGCGCCAACTGGTGCATCGACACCTACGATGTGGTCCCCGATATGATCGTCACCGGCAAGGGACTCTCGGGTGGGATTTACCCGCTGACCGCCGTTCTCTACAGTGACCGGCTGAACCAGTTCCTGCACGAGAACCCGTTCATCCATATCTCGACTTTCGGCGGTCCCGAGTTGGGGTGCAGGGTGACCATGAAGGTCCTGGAGATACTCGAGAGGCCGGAGTTTCTCGAGCATGTCAGCGAGATGGCACGCGTGTTCGCAGACGGGTTCGCGGAGCTGAAGGCGAGCCACCCGGACCTGCTCCTCGAGACCCGGCAGCGGGGGCTTTTCATGGGGCTCAAGATGAAAAACGAGCTGTGCGGGCCGATGATGACCCTTGCCGGGATGCAGAACGGCGTCTTCACCGTCTACGCCAACAACGACACCTCGGTGAGCCAGATACTCCCACCGTTGATAATAGAACGCGACCAGGCGGAAGACGTGCTGGAGCGCCTCGACTCCATGCTCTCCTGGGTGGAGAAGAACCTCGCCGGCACGGGTCAGGCCTAGATGCCCGCGCCGGTCACCGAGTACTTGAAGGTGTAGCCCGCATCTTCGGCCGCCTGCTCGAATCGGGTTCTGATCTCGCTCCAGTCGAAATCGTAGGTGTACTGCTGGCCGAAGTAATCTGATTGCTGCTTGATGTCACCGTCACGGGGGCCGGTGCCTGTCCTGTAGGTCTCTTTCTTGAAACCGAATCCGGGAGCCGCGTCGTCCCCGCCGGAGACACCCGAGCCGCTCTCTTTCAGCAGTTCGGTGAAGCGGACCTCTCTGGATGCGTCATTGATGCTGAACTTCGCCGCATACTCGAGCTTTTTCCTGGAGAGGAACGCCTTGCGCTCGGCGACGACCAGCCTCATGGTCCAGACGCCTTTCTTCTCCTTCAGCTCGGCGCCGATGGACGCCGCGAAACCCCTGATGTCATCCATCAAGGCCAAGTCCGAGATCCTTTCTTACGTTTCATGATCCGCCCAGTGTGGCTAATCGCTCCACTTGTACTGGCCCTCGAGCGAGTAGGCCTCCTCGAGTACCTTACCAAAGCGTCCGGCGTCCGCAACGGGCTTGCGCAACATCTTCAGGCAGAGGTCCATCTGCACGTCCGTGCTGGAGGTCTTGGAGTAGAGCTGGAGGGCGAACTTGGAGAAGTCCCTCACCATGAAGTCGAATATCTGGTCCAGCAGGGCGTCCGACACGCCGAGGATCTTCGAGTTCTCGATGATGAGCTGCCCATAGCCGACCAGGGTGAACAGCTCTCCCAGGATGAGCAGGAAGTCGATGTCGTCGATCTGCTCGTCCGAGGGCTGGGCTTTCAGCAGCATCTCCTTAAGGACCTCTATCTGCTCCTTGAACACGTTCACGTTCGGCAGGTCCACGCTGCCGTAGGCGATGTTGTAGTCGTGGAACTGTATCTTGCTCAAGCCCTTGGTCGGCCCCTGGTCGAAGAGGAAGGTGTCGTCCGCCGCGTCCATCCTCTGACCTATCTCGGGGAACTCGCCCGGGTTGAAGAAGTAGTTCGGCATGAACTTGATGATGAGCGCCATGTTCACGTGGACCGTCCCCTCCAGTTTGGGAAGAGCCCTGATGTCCCTCGCGGCCTGCTCGAAGTACATGTCCTTCTCGAACCCCTTGGCGGCGATGACGTCCCACAGCAGGTTTATCACTTCCTCGCCCTGGGTGGTGACCTTCATCTTCACCATGGGATTGTAGAGCAGGTAGCGCCGGTCCTCGGGGGACGCCGAGCGCATGTAGTCGATGGCGCGGAGCGCGAAGAGCTTCATGGCCACCAGCCTGGTGTAGGCGTCCACGAACAGCTGCTTGATGTGGGTGAACTCGGTCACGAAGTGCTTGTAGAGGTAGCGGTGTGATGCGTGGTCGATGGCCTCATAGAAGGCGTGGGTGCAGATGCCGATGGAGGCCCAGCCGAGGTTGAACTTGCCCACGTTCACGGTGTTGAGAGCGGAATCCCAGGCGTCGCGACCCCTGGTGAGGATCTCGGCGTCGCTTATGGGGTAGTCGTTGAGAGCGTACTCGGCCACGAAGTTCTGCGAGTTCACCACGTTCTGCACGACCTCGAACTTGCCGTTCCTGTCCCCCACCACGAAGAAGACGTATTCGTCACTGTCGGCCATCTTGCCGAAGGTCGATACCAGCGCGGCCTCGTTGGCGTTGCCGATGTAGTACTTCCGCCCGTTGGCGAGGTACTTGCCGTCTCCGAGATCTTTGAGCGCCATCTCCGTCGAGTAGAGGTCGGCCCCGTGCTCCTTCTCGGAAAGCCCGAAGGCGAAGATACCACCGTCGCGCAGGAGCTCGGCGGTTCGCTTCTTGACTTCCTCGTTCTGCCCCATCCAGATGGGACCCAGCCCCAGGATGCTCACCTGCCAGGTGTACCAGTAGGCAAGGCCGTAGAACGCCGTGATCTCGTTGAAGGCGCAGTTGCGCCAGGTATCCCAGCGGGAGTCCTCGTCGAGCGCGTACCCCGCGGGGGTGAGCAGTGTGGAAAAAGCGCCGGCATCTTTCTGGAAATCCAGGAAGTCCTGGTACCAGGTCCGCTCGTGGTCGTCTTTCTTGGTCTTGCCCCTCCCCTTCCCCTCGAAGAACTCAGTGGTGTCGCGCATCAGATCTTCCGAGCGCTTGTCGGGAAACTTCCAGTCGAACTTCTTCGGATTGAGCAGGATCATCTCGCTGTCCTTTCACTCAGGAATGCATACCTCCGCAAGGATATCCCTTACCGCGCGCGCGAGCAAACTACCCTCGACTTTTTTATTCGAGACTGATATGAAAGAGTCCTGAGCAATCGTCCGCCCTTCACGAAAGGAGCGAGATGGAAGTCAAGAAAGAATGGATCCCCCCCTGCGGCCTCTACTGCGGCGTATGCGCGATAATGTACGCCACCCGTGACGAGAACGAGAAGTTCCGCGAGAGGCTGGCCCCCGTTTACGGTCTCTCCCCCGACGAGATACGCTGCGAGGGCTGCCTCGCCGAGGGTGACGCCGTTTTCAGCTACTGCAGGGTATGCCCCATCAAGAACTGCGCGGGTGAAAAGGGCTACGAGGGATGCTACCAGTGTGACGATTTTCCCTGCCAGTTCATCGAGGAGTTCCCCATGCCTGTCGGCAAGAGGGTTATGCTCCGGGCTGTGCCGCGCTGGCGGGAGGTCGGCACCGAGAAGTGGGTCGAGGAGGAGGAAGCGCGATACCGCTGCCCTCACTGCGGCGCTGAGCTGTTCAGGGGCGCCAAGCGCTGCAGGGTCTGCAAAGAGAGCGTGGACGTCGACTGAGCGCCTGCCCTGATAGGAGCTCTGCCTGCCTTAAGGCAGAAGACGGTCAGGATGTTTCCTTCTCCGTCGAGATCACCTGGAGTTCCAGCCTTTCTGTACGACGGATTACGGCCACGGTCGCTTCGCGCCCGATCTGCTCCTCGGTGAGGAGGACATGGAGGTCGTCTATGCCTCGTACCGCGCACTGGCCGTACCCGATTATGACGTCGCCTTCCTTCAGCCCCGCGAGCTGAGCGGGTCCGCCCTCTTCAACACCGGTCACCAGGAATCCCGTCTCCACCTCCAGACTGTGAAAACGTACTATTCGTCTGTGCAGCGGAGCGTCCTGTCCGGCAACACCGAGGTAGCTCCGCTTGACCTTTCCATGTGTCATCAGGCGTCCGGCGACGAACTTGGCCGTGTTGACGGCTGTCGCGAAACAGATCCCCTGGGCTGGAAGGATTATGGCTGTGTTCACGCCGATGACCTCGCCCCTGGAGTTGACCAGCGGCCCGCCCGAGTTGCCCGGGTTGAGGGCGGCATCCGTCTGGATCACATTATCGATCAGCCGCCCGGAATCGGTCCTGAGCGAGCGCCCGAGAGCGCTGACGACGCCAGCTGTCACAGAGCACTGGAACCCGAAAGGGTTACCTACAGCCACGACCAGCTGCCCCACCTTCAGCCACTGGGAGTCACCTAGAGTGGCTGCTGAGAGTTCAGCAGCGCTTATCCTCACCACGGCCAAATCGGTCTCTGGATCGTCCCCGACAAGGTCCGCGGCCAACACCCTGCCGTCCTGCAAGGTGACCTCGAGCTTGACCGCGCCGCGAACAACATGGCTGTTAGTAAGGATGAATCCGTCACTGGTGAAGACGAAACCTGATCCGGTACCGCTCGCGTCCCTCGGTGTACGACCACGGTTTCCCGCATCGGACTCCCTTTTGACGGCGATATTGACGACGGACGGGCTGACCTCGTCGGACGCTCCTATTACCGCCTGTGAGTAAGCGTCCAGGATATATTCGTCCGTCGCGGATACGGGTGGCGGGCACTCCGCCCCCCACGGAGGGGCTGTACCGGCAACCAGTCTGAGTCTGTTTCCCATTTCTGCCTCCTGATTCACCTACGTAAATATTGATACTCAACGAGCGGCCGTTGACAATGATGGTTCTCAGCCGCAGACCCGTCCGCGAAAAGGACCTGAAGCAACGGGCACGACTGGACAGGAAAACGGTCGGGTGGTTGAATTAATCGGTTACCCGCGAAGGCGACGTCCTGGATGTCTGCAGAGAAAGGGGTCGTTCAAATGAGAAAAACTATTGTGATTCTGCTGGTTCTCGCTCTGGCCATTGGCGGCGCCGCTTTCGCGGTCGCCGGCTGCGGCGAGCCGTCGCCGGAGGAGGCCAGGGCCCAGCTCGAGACCGACCTCGAGACCCTGAAGGACTCTCTCCCGACGCTGCTGAACCCCGACACGTATTCGAGTTCGGAGGCGTTCAACGAGGCCACCGATGAGGTTCAGAAGTCGTTTGACGACGTCATCGAGTCGGCCAAGACTGTCACGGACATCCAGACGGAGGATCTGAGCAAGGCCTGGGACAATCTTAAGAAAGCCATTGCCAGTGATGAGCCGCTCCTGAACAAGCTCGATTCGATACAGGTGGCCGCAGCCGAGTTCACCGACGCCTGGCAGGAGCTGTATGACGAGGTCACCGAACAGCTCCAGCAGGAGAAGTAGGAGCGAAAAGAAGAAGGTCGATGGACGGGAAGGACGAGAACTTCGAGCGCGAAGGGTTGAAGGGGCTTGTGTTGGACGGGCGGGAGCTGGTCTCCTACCAGAGCGGCTCGGTCGTGAGTCGTGAGATCGTCAAGGGCGACGCCGGCACGGTAACCGTCTTCGCCTTCGACGAAGGTGAGGGATTGAGCGAGCATACCGCTCCGTTCGACGCGCTGGTCCATGTCATAGACGGCGAGGTCGAGGTGGCGATATCGGGGGATCGTCTGCGGCTGAACGAAGGTGAGATGGTCATCATGCCCGCCGGTGAGCCTCATTCCTTGAAAGCGGTACGGCGGTTCAAGATGGTACTCACCCTTGTCAGGAGATGATCTTCTGGAGGTTCAAATCATGCTCATAGAAGATTACGACATCGAGTTCGGCACTCCGGATTGTCAGCATCCTTCCTGTGACGAGCTCTTCGCGAAAGTGGCCGTCAAGGCCGACATCACGGAGCTTCTCCCGTATGTGAACGCCGTTATTCGCAAGGGGGAATTCACTACCGACGTCCCGGTCCTCGTCTGGGTGCACGGTGGGCACAAGTACGCCCTTAGACCGCACGAAGTGGCCGTGAGCAGCCTGGACGGCCGCGAGAAGGGGCTTGAAGAAGTGCGGCGGACGATCGAATGGCTGAACGATATCTGGGACAGGCGGGACGAGCTAACCCCAGACCACTCCGCCAGGGAAAAGCCCAGGATACTCGACGTGTACAAGCTGCTGCCCCGCACCAACTGCAAGGAGTGCGGACTCCCCTCCTGTATGGGTTTCGCCGGGGAGCTGGTAGCCGGTAACAAGAGCCTGGAAGACTGCGCACCCCTCCTGGAAGAGATGAACGACGAGGCGCGCCGCAAGCTCCTGGAGATGGGACTTTAGCCATTCCAGGAACACAGCTGATCGATTCGTTCGTGTAAAACCTGAGTAGGTCAGCGGGGGCACGGCCTTCTACCGGTATGGAGCGAGAGGCCGCAGGCCGAAGCGTGAACCCGGGTTTCTTGCCT
>JAGUWJ010000066.1 GCA_020062425.1 Actinomycetota bacterium | reverse complement strand
CGTGGACAGAACGTCGGCCCGCTGGAGACGTGGACAAATCCTGGTACTGTTGCGCCTCCGATGCCGATGGCACAAATCTCATCGCCGGGGTGTACGGCGAAAGGCTTTATACGTCCGATGACGGCGGCGCAACGTGGACAGAACGACAACCGGCGGGAAATGTAGACAAATTCTGGCACTGTTGTGCGTCCGATGCCGATGGCACAAATCTCATTGCCGGGGTTGACGGCGGAAGGCTTTATACCTCCGCGAACTCTGGTGTAGTGTGGACTGAGCGTCAGCCTGCTGGAGCGGCAGATAAGAGCTGGTGGTGTTGCGCCTCTGACGATGATGGCTCTAACCTCATAGCAGGGATTGATAATGGCCGCCTTTACACTTCTGCCAACTCGGGCGCGAACTGGACCGAGAGACAGCCAGCGGGTGATGCTGACAAATTCTGGGACTGTTGTGCGTCAGACGACAATGGCTCGAACCTCATCGCCGGGGTGTACGGCGGAAGGCTTTATACGTCCGATGACAGCGGCGCGACATGGGCAGAGCGCACTCCCGCCGGGAATGTGAATAAGACCTGGCGGTGTTGCGCGTCCGACTCTGACGGCTCGAACCTGATTGCAGGAGTGAACAACGGCAGGCTCTACACAGGAATCCTCAGTGACATCGGCTGGACATACACCGAAACCAACGCTGGGAACGTTACTATTGCAGGCAACAACGTCCTTGACGGGAGTCTTTCCTGCGAACTCCTGACAACCGCCGGTGGAACAGACGTTGCCGCGATCACGGACTCGAACTTCATTCCCGTTGACGCCGATAACCACTATCGTCTGGAAGTTCCCGTCTATGAGGAATCGGGGGCGGCAAACGCAGAGGTGGATATCCTCTGTTACTCTGCGGCTGGTGCCTTGCTCGGTACCCTCGCGATGGTCGAGGACTACAACCCCGCGACCTCAGACGTATGGATCGATGCTTGTGATATCGACGGCTACAGCATCATCAACCCCGTGGGAGGGAATGCTCCCGCTTTTCCCACTGGCACGGTCAAGGTCAAAAGAGTGATTCGTAACAACGCAACGGTGGCCTCCGTGCTGGTGGTTGACAAGATCAGGTTCAATCGCGTGAAGTACATACCCGACCACCAGAGTTCCGGAGCGCTGACCATTAACATTCCACCCTCTGATATTGAAGGGGATCTTCCTGCTGAGATGGATGTTTATATCGATTCCGAGTATGACAGGTTCACCGACCTTGTCCTGGGCCAGCGTCGGAGGTACCATGCAGACTTCAATGCAGTCCAGGAACCGGGAGGCCCGAATGTCGTAACCCTGAATGGGAGACGATCGGAGGACTACTGCTACATTGACATCCCCGCGCAGGCAATCCTCAATCCGTCCTTCGAGACTTATACCGGGAGTGGGAACACCACCAACTGGGGCAACTGGACCGAGACGCGCTCGGGAATCACGGGCGCTTATCTCCAGGCGAACACCGCCTACTACACTCAAGGAGCGGCATCCGCTCAGGCGGGGAGGTCTTCTGCCGGGCGATGCAGAGAGTATCTTATCTCGGACCTCATGGCACATAACCCTGTCACCACTCGCATCCTGTCATTCGACCTGAGGAGGTCGGCTAACAAAGGGTTCCAGTTGACCTCTGCCGTCTATGTGGGGTTCTATGACGCGGGAAGCAATCTCCTGGGGACCAAGTTCGTTTACAACAAGACGGCCCCGAGTGCATGGAAGAGGTTCACCGCCTACATCTACCCTTATGATTGCCCTGTCGGAACCACGCAGATCAAGGTGACGTGGAAGGTGTCAGGGACCACCAAGGGAGGGTATGGATATCACTACCTCGACAACCTTTGGCTGGCCACCATCTCGGACTATTACATCGAGGCGATCTTTCCTCTTGACTCTCACCGTGGCACTTATATTCCGACGGCCGGCCTATCCTTTGGAGCGACCACGGCTCTTGACAATGTGACACTGGAGGCGCGGTTGCAGACGGATGGAGGGCAGGAGATCACTCCCCTGGCGGGATTGACGGAACTGGATCTAGAAAACCCCATAACTGCCTGGAGAGAGCTGGTCTTCCTGGAGGAGAGGGCGGGGGAGTTTAGCATCCCGTCCCACAAGGTTTCAGAGAATGCGGACCCAGAGAAGATCGAGCAGGTCCTCCGGTTCTCTCCGGACTCTTTGAATACAGAGGACTTCTGGTATGACCACATTGCCCTCATCCCCACGGATCGGGCGGTGGTGGAGGTCCGCAACTGGACGAACTCGGATTACCTGATCCTCGATTCTCATTCTCTCAGGATCTTCACGGCGTTGACTTCTTCTCTGGATACGGCTCAGGTCTTCGACCCCTCGAACACGAAGGGGAGTCCTGCTTTTGTCGCGGATCCGGAAGGCATCAACATGGTCCTGGTCGCGGTAAAAGACACAGATGGCAACAGCGCTCTGTCCCCCAGATTCGGGGTCAGATTCAGATTCAGGCCGAGGTACAAGGTGTCATGAGCGAACCATACTGGCCCCCATTGTCGCTAGAACTCTGGACCCCTGATCGGTCGGAGGGCTACGACTCGATAGAGCACGAGATCAATGGTCTGGAGTTCTCGACGGCGGCGGGGCTTGGATTCTCAACGGCCCTGTTCGATGTCAGGAGGCATCCGCAGTTCTGGTATGAAGATCTTCAGCCCAGAAACCAGGTCGTGATCAGGAGCGGCCTGGACGTTGTTTGGGAAGGGAGGATCTTTAACCCCGGCCTCTCTGCTACGTCTGACGTCTCTCTGCCCATCGAGTGCGTGGGGTTCTCGAATGAACTGTCGAGCCGGTGGAGTACGGCCACCTTTGGCAATAGCACGGCGGGTTCTACGTGGATCCTGGCCAACCTTCTGACCGATGAAGATCTGGAACTCGGGGAAGGGGAAGTGGTGACGGAAGACTATGTTTATCCTTATGGTTTCGACTTGAGCCCTCAGACTTACTACATCGAGGTCCTGGATCGCATCAACCGCGCGAACAATTATGAGGTCGCCATCTGGGAGGACAAGAACTTCTTCTATCGACCGAAGGGGGACACTCCGGACTATGTGGTCAGAGTGGAAGATGGAGAGGTGGATCTCAGCCGGGCGATAGAGGGTGTGGAGAATTATCTCCGAGTCTCCTATACGGCAGACGGCAATATCTTCAAGTACTTCAACTGGCCCACCGCTGGACCGGATGAAGACTCGGCGGCGTTGTATGGAAGGAGAGACGGGACCCTCGCAATCCAGGGGAACTGCAGTTTGGCTATGGCCCAGCAGATCGCGGAAGTTGTACTGGAGGAGAGGAAGAGGATCAAGCCCAACACCAACTTCGTGGCTATGAAGGTGTGGGATGCGGAGACGGGGATCGAGGTGAACCCGGCGAAGGTCCGGGCACATAAGGTTGTGTATATAGAGAACCTCTACCCTACTCAGATCACCGGATACACAAAGACCATCGTTGATGAACTCTCTACCTTCGAGGTCGCGGAGACTACCTATAACTGTGAGGACAGAAGAGTAACGATGTCTCCGGGTGGCGTCGGTTTGATGGCTGAGAAGATCCTGGCGAAGCAGGAAGCGAAGACAAAGATATGAGAGAACCGATTCCCCTTTCACAAATAGTCCCGGACATTCCTTGGCCAGTTCCGTCTTGGAGTCCCGGAAGAGAAGGAACAGCCGCGGAAGTTTGGACCTATGCCAGCGCGGATGCTCCGACGTTCACTCTCACCATTCCCGGTGATAAGACCTTGAAGTACTGGGCCGGGATGAAGGTTATGCTGACCCAGACCACCGTTAAATATTTCATCATCACCAAGGTTGCCTATGGCGCACCGAACACAACACTCACCATCTATGGAGGGACGGACTACACATTGGTAAATGCGGCCATCGATGATCCGTGTGTATCGATAGCAAGAGCGCCGGCGGGGTTCCCGATGGACCCGGATAAGTGGACGGTTTCCGCATCATACGCCGCCGACTACTCCCAGGCGACGGCCAGCATAGTGCCCACATACTACAATGTGACCAACATCTCCATACCGATAGGGGTCTGGAATGTCCGGTATAAGGTCCCACTCCGCGCTACCAGGAATTCGGCCGGGGTTGTTGCAGAATGTACGTTGAGCACAGGCAACAACAACGAATCCGATAGTGCCTGGACGGCCACAATAGGCTCGACGGCCACGGGCGCTACTGCGATTTCCATAACTGGAACGCCGGTTGTTGAAGGTGTGATAACCCTTGCCGCAAAGACAACCTACTACTTCAACGCAGGGTGCACGACCTCCGCGAATACCACGACTGTTTACGTGGACGGTTCCACGAGATTCCCACTAATTATCAAGGCGGTATGCGCTTACCTGTAAGGAGAGATTATGTCCGACAACTACGTCACCCGCGCCGAGCTGAACGGTTCGCTGCTGCGTCTCGAGGAACAGGTGAGAGAACTGCGCTGCGACGTCAGTGAGGTCTACAAGGTGCTGCGCGAACAGAACTCGCAGTTCTCACAATTGCTTGAGCGCGAAGTGGACAAGCGCGAGGAATGCCGCAAAGACATGGACGCGAGAATGGCGGACGCGGTGAAGGGCAAAGTGTCATACGCTCTGGCCGTGCTGGTCACCGTCCTCTCCTCTGCCGTGGTCGGGCTTGCCGTGGCTTTCCTGAGCAGGTTGAGATGAGACGCTTGAGACGCTTCCGCAGCCGCCTACTGGGGCGGCTTTTTTCGTGGCTCGATTCCGTGTTAACCGTCATCGCGGACGGGCTACAGCTCTTAAGGGAAAGGAGGCTGCCGTGAAGATAGGGCTCCTGCCCTCGACACAGTGGAGCAACTACGTTCTGGGCGGCGGCACGGAAGCCGAGTTCTGCCAGGACATCGCACGGCGCCTGAAGCCGCTGCTCGAGCAGGCGGGACACTCTTGCATGATATTCGCCGGCGCCAGTGACGCAAACTCCGACGGCGCGCGCGAGCTGGTCTACTGGGGCGCGAAGCTGGCACTCTCCATCCACTCCGACGCGGGTTATGACACGGGCTCACACTGGGCGGCGCTCTGCTGCAAACAGGAGGAGCGCTCAAGGCCCTGGTATACCGCTGTGATGGAGACCTACTGCGCCTCCATGATCTTCACCTGGAGCGGACAGAAGGTCACCGGATACCGCAACCGCGGTTACCAGCAGCGCACCCCCGGCGTCAACGGGGTGGCCGTCATTCGCATACCCGAGAGCGTCGGTATTCCATCGGCGCTGATCGAGACTAACTGGCACGACCGCAACCCCGACGCTGCGGCGGAGAGGAGCCCCGAATGGAGGCAGACCTGCGCGGAGTCGCTTGCGCGGGGGGTCCTGCTTTACCTGGGGCACGCGTGGCCGCCTGTCCCCATGACGAGAAAAGAGGAGGCAACCATGTACTGCCCGACGTTCCCCTGCCCGAAAGAGGGGAAGTATCACGTCTACTCCATCCCCGACATCTTCAACTCACTGCCGCAGTTCCAGGCGGTGTTCCCGGGGCTGACGCTGCACAACCCGTCACCGAAGCCGGTGGATGTCTATGTATGGGTGACCCGGGACAGCGGCACCATCTCACTCATAAACGGCGGGTCGAAAGAGACGGCGGGTGCCACGTTCAAGGTGACCCTGCCCGCGTATTCCCGCAAATGGGTTGAGATGAGTCAGTACCTCAGCAGGGACAAGTACATCGGCGGCGCTTCGCTCACCGTGAAGTGCGCCTCGCCGGTGGCGGTGGTGGGCTCGACGCTTGCCAAGTGGAAGTAAGGAGGACCTCATGGGAAAGACAGAGGCGGCGGCGTTGATAGTGGGTGTGCTCATGCCCCTACTGGTCAACGTTCTAAAGCAGGCAGGACTGCCCAGGAGATGGAACCTGCTCATCGCCCTAGCGGCTTGCGCGGGGGCGGGTGCCGTCACGTCGTGGGCTACCGGGCAGCTGACAGGGGAGGCGGTGGTGGTCTCCATCGCTATTGTGTTCAGCGCGGCGCAGGCGGCTTACCAGATGTACTTCAGGGACTCAAAGCTGGTGGAGTGGATAGACGGCAAGACCACCATCGTCCCTGAGTCTGAGTAAGCTGCAGCGCAAATACTGATCGCCGCCGAGGCAGAGAACCGCGCCCACTGCTGTTCTCTCAAATTCATGGCCCATGCGATCAACGCACCAGCTACAGCCGCCGCACCCAGTATCACCAGCGCGTACTCGGCGGTGGTCTGCGCGGTCTCCTCTTCGATCAGACGTCTCAACTCGCTCATGACTGCTCCTTTCCCCGGGCGGGTCCGTAAGTGGAGAGGAGATAACGAAGTCCAAACATTACAAGCACATGATAATACAAGCAGAACAAGCAAGTCAAGAGACGGAAATCGGGCAGCAGGCAGCCCGGGAACTGACCATCAAGTAGAGGTCGAAGGCGGCGGTTGACAGAATATATATCTAGAGATGGGGTTAGAAATGTCAGTCGGCGCGAGTGTTCTTTGACGGAGGTGGCTGATGAAGACAAGAAAGCGACTACGCGTCAGGGTAAAGAGGAGCATATTCGTGCTCGCCTTCGCCCTGGTACTGGTGGCCGGCATGACGTTGGCCGGCGGCTGCGGAGCCAAGAAGCCCGTGATCGACTCTCTGGATCCGCAACAGGGACCCGTGGGGACGCAGGTGGTCATAAACGGTTCGGGCTTCGGCAAGACCCAGGGCGAGGGTACCGTCACCTTCGGGGACAAGGGCGCCGACGTGGTCGCGTGGACCGACACCAAGGTTACGGTCAAGGTGCCGCTGGAACTCGCGGCCGCACCCCAGGGCGTGACGGTCCTTACCGAGCAGGGAGAGAGCAACCAGGTCGATTTCACGGTTGAAGAGGGCGCGCCGCCCGCACCGGATCGCAAAGAGGGAGAGGTTGAGAGCAACACCCCCGCGCAGACTATGCTCGATTACATGAAGAAGAACAACATCGATACCGGCGGATGGATATTCAGCGTAGTCCAGGTGAGCGAGAAGGACCCTGACTGGAAGATAGACAAGGCGTCAAAGTCCGGCCAGCAGTCCATGTATTTCCTCCTTTACAAGGATAACGGCGTCTGGGTCGTGAAGGACGAGGGCTCCGCGCTGAACAGGGACGAGATAAAGGCCAAGGGAGCTCCGTCGGACCTCTACGAGAAGCCAGCCCCGGAGACCCAGGCACAGGCGTTCCTCGATTACCTCAAGGCGCGCGGCATAGACCCGGCCGGATACTCCATGACCATTTGGCGCGACAGCATCATCGATTCCAACTGGGAGATCGGACTGGTCAAGAAGGCTGGGAGCCCAGACCAGCAGCTGGTGCTTCACAAGGAAAACGGCAACTGGGTCGCAAAGGGGATGGGCGCATACACTTACGACGAGCTGGTCGCCATGGGTGTCCCCAAGGACATCGCCCACCCCGAGACCGAGGCTCAGGTGATCGGTGCGTTCATACAGCAGAAGGAGCAGGGCACCGATACCTCCGCATGGAACCTGTCCGTGACCAAGATAAGCAAGGTCGACCCCGATTGGGAGATAGTAACCGGCACCAACGCGCAGGCGGGGACCATGTACTTCCTGCTGCACTGGGAGAACGGAACCTGGGTGGTGAAGAGCTACGGAGGCGATCCCATCAAGCCCAACAGCGTCCCGGGCCAACCGTCTGACCTTCCCTGACATTCTTTGACCTGCAGTGCTGAGAACAAGAGCCCCCGGCGGACAGGCCGGGGGCTCTTCTTGCTTTCCCGGAATCTGGACCCCGATGTTTTTCGACGCGAAGTGGACACTGAGTTCGATTAAGTACGAGAATTAACGGGGTGGTGGTCGACCGAGGCGAAAGAGTGGTTATTACCTGGAGAAGGCCGTGACTGAGAAGCCAAGGGTCCGCATTCTAACCGTGGAGGACGAGCCCGGCCAGGCGCAGCTGGTGAAAACCCTGCTCAGGATGAAGCTGGAAGCCGAGGTCGAGCTCGCGGAATCCTGCGCCGCCGCCCGTGAGATGCTCTCAAGTAACACCTACGACCTCGTCACGCTCGACTATCAACTCCCCGACGTAGACGGCCTCAGACTTCTGGAACATATCGTCGCCCTTGATGACGCTCCTCCGGTTGTCATGGTGACCGGGCATGGCGACGAGCAGGTCGCTGCTGACGCCTTCAGGATAGGCGCTTTCGCCTACGTGGTGAAGGACAAGCGGCTTTCCACGATGCTGGTCGAGAACGTGGAGAAAGCCCTGCAGACGACTTCGATGCAGAGGACGGAAAGCACTCTGCGCAGGCATAGGATAATGATGCAGACCGCCCTCGATTCCATGAAAGACCTGTTCATGGTCTTTGATATGGAAGGCTCGCTTTTAGCCTGGAACGAGAGTGTCAGGAGACTGACCACTCTGAGCGACGAAGAGCTGTCAGGGTACAACCCGGGGACGCTCAGGGAACGAGAAGGCCGAGCAGCCATTCTCCAGCTCTTCGACACCATAAAGACCAAAGGCGAGGTCGGCCCGCTGGAGTTCGACTTCGTCACACGCGATTCCCGACGTCTGTCGTTCGAGATAACCGGGGCGCGCATCGACTCCAGCGACGGCACGCCCATCGGCCTGGCGGTCATTGCAAGGGACACCAGCGAGCGCAAGGCCATGCAGGAGGACGTCCGGCGCTCCGAGGAGCGCTTCCGCGCGGTGGTCGAGGTGCAAAGGGACTGTATTTGCCGGTTCAAGCCGGAGACTTACGAGGTGACCTTTGTCAACGACGCGTTCCAGGAGTTCTTCGGGGAGCCGGAGGGTTACTACCTCAGAAGGAGCCTGATGTCCTTGCTGGACTTAGACGAAGGGGAGATGGATGTCGAGAAGATAATCCCGGCGATGGTCCTCGTATCCAAGGGCGTGAGAGACATCTCTTTCGAGTGGAAGCATGAGACACCGAAGGGAGCCTTTTGGCTGCAGTGGTGGGGAAGCCCCATAAGGGACAGCGGGGGCAACGTCGTAGAGGTGCAGGCGGTCGGCAGGGACATAACCGCGTTGAAGGCGGCGCAGCAGGAGGTCGAGATACAGCGCGACCTGGCCATCGCGGCGCTCCGGGCGGGGAGTATTGAGGAGGTGCTCGACCTCTGCCTGCGTTCGGCTATGGAGATCTCGGGGATGGACTGCGGGGGTGTGTTCCTCGCCGAACAGGCGAGCGGTGCGTTCATATTGAGACATTCGCTCGGCATATCGGTTGAGTTCAGGAAACAGATACTGCGCGTAGAAAGTGAGCGCAGCCTCGCCACGCTGATGGGCGGCTACGCACCCATCTACCTGAAGGTCCACGAATCCCCGCCCGGCACCATGGAAGCCGAGCGGGCCGAGGGCCTGAGAGCCGGAGCCATCCTGCTGGTACGCTACGAAGGCGAAGTCATTGCATGCCTGAACGTGGCATCTCACGAGGCGGATGAGATCCCGGCGCCATCGCGGCGGGCGCTGGAGACGATAGTC
Organism: Actinomycetota bacterium; assembly: GCA_020062425.1. Taxonomy (GTDB): domain Bacteria; phylum Actinomycetota; class Geothermincolia; order Fen-727; family Anoxymicrobiaceae; genus JAGUWJ01. Next base: position 755 of record JAGUWJ010000066.1, on the reverse strand, counting down.
GCTCACATGGGAGCCTACATCGCGAAAGAGCTCTCCGGGCTGACCCTCCAGAAGTCCGAGGAGAAATTCGCGAACCTGTTCAAGAACGCTCCCAACCTGATGGTCTTGAGCGACGCCGAGACAGGCGAGATCATCGACGCTAACGAGGCCTTCCTCGAGGCCTTTGGCTACAAACTCGAGGACGTCATCGGAAAGACCGGTATGGGGCTCAAGGTCATCGCCGGCCAGTACGATCGCGACTGGGTGGTCGAGAGGGTCAAAAAGGACGGCGTGATAAGGAACCTTCAGGTAGAGAGCCAGACCAGTTCCGGCGAGAGGCGAGACCATCTCATATCGCTGGTCCCCGTCGTGATAGGGGGCAGGAGATGTCTCATGGTGAGCGGTGTGGACATAACGGAGTTCGAGACGGCGAGAAGGGTCAGCGAGGAGCGGGCCAGGAAACTGGTCGAGAGCTCGAGCGACATCCTCACGGTCATCGGAGAAGGCGGCTTGATAAAGTTCGTGAACCCGTCGATAGAGGACTTCATCGCATATTCCCCCGATGAACTGCAGGGCACTGACGTCTTCGAACTGGTCCATCCCGACGAGAGGGCGGTGGCGCGGGTGGCCTTCCGCAGCCTGTGGCAGGACCCGGATATCGTCTACCGCGGCTCGTTCAGGGTGCGCCACAGGGACGGCTCCTGGAAAGAGCTCGAAGGCATCGCCTCCGCCCTCGTCGACTCCGACGGCGTGGTGGGCGTGCTCATCAATACGCG
>JAGUWJ010000113.1 GCA_020062425.1 Actinomycetota bacterium | reverse complement strand
GTGGCCAGCTACGACGGGCGCGACTGGGGCGTCCAGGCTGCCGGGTGCCGCCAGGACCTCACCGCCGTCACTTCGTACGGTACGGGACACGTCTGGGTAGCAGGTGCGGGAGGAAGCATCATGGGCGGCCTGGTTGACGTACCCCCGAGTGGGCGGGCCTGGGGGAGCGGCTCCATCGGCAGCGTCGCCGCAGCGCGCACCTGGTACCTTGCCGAGGGCTCCACCGGTGAGGGGTTCGAGACCTGGGTGCTGGTGCAGAACCCGGATGACGGGGCTGCTTCCGTCCAGATCGATTACCTCTGCGCGGACCGCCGCGAGGCCGGGCCGAGGTTCAAGCTTCCGGGGAGGTCGCGCGTCAGCGTGAACGCGGCCGACACGGTGCAGGGGGAGTGGTCCGTCTCGACCGTGGTGAGGAGCAGCCGGCCCGTGGTAGCCGAGCGGGCCATGTACGGCACGGGCAGGGGCTGGGGGCATGCCTCGATCGGTGCCACCAGCGCGGGGAAAGCGTGGTACCTCGCCGAGGGCTCCACCGGAGACGGCTTCGAGACCTGGGTGCTGGTGCAGAACCCCGAGGACGCCCCCGCGCGCTTCTCTATAACCTACATGACGGCACAGGGGCCGGTGGCAGGTCCCGAGGGGACCATCGAGCCGCAGACCCGCCGTACTTTCAACGCCGCTGATACCGTCCCTGGCAGGTGGGACGTATCGACCAGGGTCACGGCGGACGCGCCGGTGGTGGCCGAGCGGGCGATGTACGCAACCGACAAGAGCTGGGGGCACTCTTCGGTGGGCGCCTCCCACGCGTCGAAGGTCTGGCACTTCGCCGAGGGCTCCACGGGGCCGGGATTCGAGACATGGCTGCTGGTACAGAACCCCAACCCGAGCCCGGCGGAGATCTCGATAACCTATATGACTCCCGACGGCGCGGTGGCGGCAGTAGCCGACACGGTGAAGCCGGGCTCGAGGAAGACTTTCGACGTTGGCGCTGTGTTACCCGACACATGGGAGATCTCCACCCTCGTCGAGGCCGACAGGCCTGTGGTCGCCGAGCGCGCCGTTTACGGGAAGGGCCGGATCCTGGCCCACGACTCGATCGGGGCACTCGCCCCCGCCGTTGACTGGTACCTCGCCGAAGGTTCCACCGGAGAGGGCTTCGAGACCTGGGTGCTGGTTCAGAACCCCGGGGAAGGCAGCGCCACGGCGCGAGTCGATTACATGACCCCGTACGGTGAGAGAGACGGCCCGAGGGCTATCATACCCGCGCGCTCGCGGGTGACGTTCAACGTCGCCCACACCGTGCCGGGGGTCTACGACGTCTCGGCCCGGGTGACGAGCGACCGCCCGGTGGTCGCCGAGAGGGCGATGTACGGGGACGGTGAGTAGGCCGGAGGACGGGCCTCACTTGAGATAGAATGCGCATACGAACATGCTCGTCTCGCGGGAGTTGAAAGAGAAAGGGGTAGATATGGCGGCACAGAGTATTGACGTATTCCGGGTCGAGATCGACGACAAGCCGGGTGCCCTGCAGGGTCTTCTCTCGGGGGTCTCCGATGCCGGCTTGAACATCTTTCACATGGCCGCCTTTTCCTGCGGTGGTGGCAAGGGAATGGCTTACTTCGTCCCTGACAAGCCGGAGGGCCTGGAGGAGTTCGCCTCTTCCAGAGACCTCACCCTTGAGAAGCTCGCGGGGTTCCTGCTCAGCGGCGTGGACAAGGTCGGAGTCGGGGCGGCGGTGACGAAGCCCCTCTCGGAGGCCGGCGTCAATATGCTGGTAGGGAGCGCCACGGTATCGCAGGGCGAGTACTACCTCATGATCGTGGTGTCGCAGGAGGACGCGGAAAAGGCCGCAGCCGCCCTGGGGGCGTGAGCATAAGGACTGACCGCGAACTCAAGCCGAGGCGTTAGCGTCTTCCACCCAGAGCCCGAAGGAGTTGCCCTCGGGATCGATGCAGACCGCCATGTAACCGAACTTGGGAACGGGCATCCTTTCCATGATAACCGTCCCTCCGCTTGAAGCCACCTTCGCCGCGGTCTCTTCAAGGCTATCGACCTCGTAGAAGTTCATGGGAGCCTGGTCGGGGGTGCCCTTCGGCCCCATACCGCCGGCCACCGCGCCTTCCCTGTCGGAGGTCTTTATGAGCCGGTAGTCGTTGTAGTCGGACATCGGTGGGGCCACTTCCCAGCCGAGAACGTCGCTGTAGAACGCCGCCAGTCTATCGGCGTCGTCCGCGGGGATGTCGAAATGCGCGAGGTCACCTTTCATGCTGCCGCTCCTCCCTCTGTCGGTACTCCAGACTATCTCTCCGATGCAGGCACGTGCGATCAGTCACGCCCGTTGAGAGTTCTCATTCGTGATAAAATTGCTGACACCTGCAGGGGACAGGTATCCCGCCGGGATGCCCCTCGAGACCCGAGTCAGAAAGGGTGATGATTGCAATGCTCACCACAGTATCCACAGGAACCCTGAAGCAACATATCTCGTACGTTCTGTGCGCAGTGGCGCTGGGTATCCTGACCTGCTCGCTCATGGCATCGCCCGCCCTTTCCGTCTCGGGACAGGGGGTCAATGCGGCCGCCCAGCCGGACGGATCGGACGTATGGTACCTGGCGGAGGGCAGCACCGCCTGGGGATTCAGCACCTGGATTGCCATCGCCAACCCCAACAACAGCGATGTGACCGCGGCGGTGACTTACCAGACCGACACCGGGCCTGTTTCAGGCGGGCTCTTCAACCTTCCCGCAACGTCTCAGACCATCATCAACCCCAAAGAGAAGGTGGGCGAGCGCGATTTCTCCACCGAAGTGCGCTGCGTCGAGGGCGAAGCGATCGCTGTGGACCGCTCGATGCACTGGGAGCCGATACCGGGCCACGCTTACGCGATGGAATCTCACTGCTCCATCGGCGTTAACACCCCTGACACGAGCTGGTACCTGCCCGAAGGCTCGTCCAACTGGGGGTTCGAGTGCTGGCTGCTGATACAGAACCCCAACGACCAGGAGGCTACCTGCACGGTCACCTACATGATAGAGAATGAAGACCCGCAGAGCCGTCGGAAGGTGATTCCCAAGAACTCCCGCAAGAGCTACAACATGGCGGATGACATCGGCAATAAGGACGCGTCAATCAAGGTTGAATCCGATGTGCCCGTGATACCCGAGAGGGCCATGTACCGCAACAACAAGCGCTGCGGACACGACAGCATCGGGACCAACCGCGTCTGGAGGGAGAGCTTCCTCGCGGAGGGCACGACCAACTACGGCTTCTCCACTTACGTGCTGATACAGAACCCGAACGATGTGGCGAACAGCGTGACCGTGACATATCTGACCAACAACGGGCCAGTCACGCACCCGGAGAGCCCCATCCCCATGGCCGCAAATTCCAGGAAAACCATTCGGGTGAACGACTTCCTGAAGAACACCGACTTCTCCACGATGGTAAGCGGCTCGTACGCCGTCATCGCCGAGAGGGCGATGTACTGGGATGACGGCTCGGGCGAGGCGGCGCACGACTCAATCGGGGTGCGCGCGGGAGGCATGACCAATATACTCCCGGCTGGAGGAGTTGCCGGCGGCGGCGAGACGTACACGCTGGTCGCGAACCCCAACTCTGTGCCCGTGACGGTGAGGGTCACTTACCTCACGACCCTTGGGACAGACAACCCAAGCTTCACCGATGTCATTCCGAAGCAGAGCCGCCAGACCTACACCATGAGCGACACCCTGACGGCGGGCGGCGGCGCATCGATAATGGTGGAGAGTCTTACTACGGGACCGCCGAAAAGGCCTATCATCTGCGAGCGTGCCATGTACTTCAACGGCAAGGCCGGGGGCCATGACTCGATAGGGTACATCCAGGAGATAGTGGAGTAGGACTGAGAGTCGGCGAAAAAGGATAGGCCCCGGTTTCCCGGGGCCAGGACCGTGGTGCATATCGACTAGCCAATCAATGCAATTATCGTTCCCCGGGGAGGCTTACGTCAACCTGGAGGAGTTGAAGGTGGACCGGGAGGGAATCGAACCCTCATTTTCCGATTGGCTAGTCGGAAGTTTTCCCATTAGACCACGGGCCCACCAGAGCAAGCATATCACCTGGTTATGACAAGAAATCGAGTTGACTTTCGAGCATGAATAGTGATCCCGGGAGCATAAGAAGCTGCGACGTGGCTGGGCCGGCCGGCGCGCCCGCGATATTGTTCTTGCACGGCATCAGGTCCGACAGGAACCAGTGGGCCCTGCAGGCACAAAGCCTATCCGGGGAGTACCGGGTCATCTCGATGGACCTGCCGGGTTTCGGAGTGTCAGTCGGCGTACCGTTCACTCTCGAACGCGCGGTGGCTGAGATCGAACGCGTCATCGATGAGGCTGCGGGAGGCCGCGCTCTCCTGGTGGGGTTATCTCTCGGTGGATACTCAGCGATGGAGTTCGCATCCAGGCACCCGGAAAAGGTCTCCGGCCTGACGCTCGCGAGCTGCAGCGTGAACCCGCATCTTCTGCTGGCGCTCTCATACAGGCTCACCGCCTTTGCGCGCAGGCTCGCGGCCAGGAGTCCGGCGGCGCGCTCCACCGGTCACCTGCTGGGGCGCGCCCTACCGCGCCGGCTTTCAGCAATTATCGCGCGCTGTTGGGTCAGGATGAGGGGCAGGCCGACAGGCACAGCAGAGCTGCTCGACATCGATTTCACTGCGAAGATCAGGTCTTACACTGGACCGGTCCTCTTCGTCAACGGAGAGGACGACCTTCCGTTCCGGGCGGGGGAGGAAGAGTTCATGGCCGCGGTAAGGAAAGGAAAGCTCGTGGTAATCCCGGGCGCAGGCCACACGGCGAACCTCGACCGTCCTGAGGCCTTCAACGACGCCCTGCGCGAGTTCGTGTCGTCAGTTCAGGGCTGAACCCCGGGAAACCCGGCTCTCTACCGCATCACGGCCCCGCTACTGCCCGCCCTGCTTGATCTTCCTCCGCTTGAAGAGCCTCGACAGCGCTCCGGGCGAGCGCTGGGCGCTCTGCGGAGTGGCAGCGGGCCTCTCGGGAACGGCGGTGGGTGGAGCGAGCATCTTCCGCTCGGCTTCCTCCAGCTCCGCCGCGAGACGTTTTACCTCGTCATCCCGTCCCGCCAGCGCAGCCAGGAGCCGCTCGAGCTCGTCGTTTTTCAGGGCCAGCTCGTCCGCGAACCGCTCCAGCTCGGCGTCCTTGAAAGCAAGTTCGACGCCCAGCCGGTCTATCTCGCCCGACATCTCCTCAATCTCGGCCTGGAGCCCGGACATCTCGGTGTAGGTCCTCTCCAGGTCGTTCCTCAAGGCGCGGTTGTTGATCCTGTAGACCGCGCTCTCCGCGCGAAGCTCGTCTATCTCCTTGTAGAACTTACGTCCGGCGGCGTCACGCAGGCGCCGCAACGGCGCCCGGTAGAGGAGAGCCAGCCGGCGGCCGACGTACTGCGGGGTGGTGAGCTGCTGGTGTTCCCACCTTATGTTGTAGGCCTCGGCCCTCTCGCGGAAACCAGCGGAACCGGTCCCGGCGAGCCTCGACCGGGCGAGAGGCTTATCTATGGGATAGAACCAGACACCGGCGAGGTGCAGGCGCAGCAACAGCTCGTAGTCCGCGAGGAGTTTGAAGTCGGTGCGGAACCCCTCCTCCTCGAGGAGCGACCGTTTGATGAAACAGGTCGGGGCGTTCAGCTCGAACTTCTGCTTGATGCTCACCAGGTTGCCTTCATTGTACCCGGTGAGGCGCCCGTACTCGTCTAAGAGCTGCATGTGGCCGTGTACAACCTGTGCGCCGGGCTGGGCCAGGCTGGCCTCCACGACCTCCTCAACCGTTTGAGGGAGGTAGGAGGCATTGCAGTCGAGCACACCCACCAGCTCACCGGTGGCGAGCGCGATGCCCCTGTTGACCGCGTTGAATCGCCCCTCGCACGGCTCGCTGACCCAGTAGGTGAGCCGGTCCTCGTATTTTCTGATTACGTCGACGGTCCCGTCGGTGGAGCATCCGTCGATGACGATGTACTCGATGTTGGGGTAGGTCTGGCCGAGGACGCTGTCGATGGTTCTCTCTATGCCCCTGGCGCTGTTGCGGCAGGTGGTGATGACACTCACCCGAGGCTGCTCGGGGCAGGGTTCCCTCAGGCAGCCCTCGTCCGCCCACAGCCCGCCTTCGAACTTATCCTCTTCCTGCTTCCAGCCCATCGGTGCCACCAACCCTTCCGAGAATCGTTATGTTCTGCAACCGCGGGCAGCGTCCGCGCGGTGCACCTTTCACTCTACTTTTCGACGGCGCTCACTGCAAGTACTGCGCCGGTGGGCGGACTAAGGAAAGCGTTTTCCCTGTCTTTCTTGAATCTGACCTCGAAATACCTGCTGTTCAAGTATTATCCTTGTTCACATGAACAGGATCCGCATTGAAGATATCGAGCCGGAGCAGTGCTCCGTGGTCAAGGGCGAGTGCGTCGCGGAGTCGTATGACTCCTATCTCTCCGATGAATCAAAGATGGAATGCGAGACAGTCTCGGCCATCTACTTTCCGGAGAGTACCTCACAGGTGGTCGGCGCGGTGAAAGCCATCCGGGGCCGGGGCGAGCGCATAGTGGTCTCGGGCTCGCGGACCGGTGTGGTCGGCGGCGCGGTGGGGGTGGAGGGCGCGTCCATCATCAGCCTCGAGAGGATGAC
>JAGUWJ010000191.1 GCA_020062425.1 Actinomycetota bacterium | reverse complement strand
GCCGGCGGCGTGGGTATGGTCGCCGCGGGGGAGATGGGCATCGGCAACACCACGGCAGCGTCCGCCGTTTCGGCCGTCTTGACCGACCTTCCACCGGCAACCCTGGTCGGCAGGGGCACAGGACTGGACGAACGGGGTGTGGCCCGGAAGGTGCAGGTTGTGGAGCGCGCACTCGACCTCAACCAACCGGAACGGAACGACCCGCTCGACGTGCTCGCCCGCGTGGGAGGGCTTGAGATAGGCGCGATGGCGGGCGTCATGCTCGCCTGCGCCGGCTCGGGGGTCCCGGTGGTGATAGACGGGTTCATCTCCGCCGCGGCGGCGCTGCTCGCGGAGTGCCTGTGCCCGGGAGCCCGCAGTGTGATGTTCGCCTCACACCTTTCCGTGGAGCCCGGCCACGGACCGGTGCTCGAAGCACTGGGGCTGGAGCCGTTTCTCCACCTGGACATGCGGCTGGGCGAGGGTACCGGAGCGGCGCTCGCCATGGCCGTCCTGGAAGCCTCGGCGAGGGTGCTCGCCGAGATGGCGACATTCGAGGAGGCCGGTGTTTCAAGAGATAAGGGCGAATAGAGATAAATATACGGCGTGGGTCTTTGCAGTAACGGTGGCACTGCTCCTGCTCTCTACGTTCGCCGCCCTGGCCGTCGGGCCCGCGCGGGTCACCCCGGGAAAGGTGCTCGACTACATCTTTACCGGACGCTCGACGGGCGACCCGGTGTCGGTGGTGTTCTGGACGATACGGCTCCCCAGGATCATCCTCGCGCTCATGGTGGGTGCGGCCCTGGCGCTGGCGGGCGCATGTCTCCAAGGCCTGCTGCTCAATCCCCTTGCCGATCCCTACGTCACAGGTGTTTCGTCAGGCGCCGCGCTGGGGGCGACCGTCGCCATCTTCATAAAGCTTCCCGACATACCCTGGCTCACCGTCTTCGCCATGGCGGGAGGGCTTCTGACCCTCTTCGCCGTATATGGGATAGCCACACGCCACGGAAAGATGAACATCTACAGGCTGCTGCTCGCCGGGGTCACGCTCTCTTACCTGTTCTTCGCCATACAGGCGATACTTCTCATAAAGAGCGGCAACGACGTTCACCGCGTGATCTACTGGCTGCTGGGCAGCTTCTCGGGCCGCGGCTGGAACGAGGTCAAGATCGCCCTGGTGATACTCCCCCTGCTCGCGGTACCTTTCTTCTTCTCGGACGAGCTGGACATACTCCTGCAGGGTGAGGAACGCGCTCTCGAGCTGGGGGTGGAGGTGGAACACGTCAAGCGGGTGCTTTTCGTGGTAGCGGCCCTGCTGACGGCGGTTTCGGTCTCCGTGTCGGGGATCATCGGCTTCGTTGGGCTGGTGGTGCCACACCTGGCACGCCTGGTGCTTGGCCCCGGACACAGGCGCATGCTGATGCTGTCGATCCTTTTCGGCTCGATCGTGATGGTGCTGTCTGACCTGGTGGCGCGAACAGCCTTCGCGCCTTCGGAGATACCCGTTGGTGTAGTGACTGTATTCTTCGGAGCGCCTTTCTTCCTTTTCCTTCTCAGAAGGAGGCCCGGCTGATGGCGCTGATAAGGCTCGAGGGCGCCTCGTTCTCGTACGATGCCGTTCCCGCTTTGAAAGACGTGTCCCTCGATGTGGAGAAAGGGGACTTCCTTTGCATGGTCGGCCCGAACGGAAGCGGAAAGAGCACGCTCTTGAAGCTCATGGACGGCATGCTGGTTCCGGACGAGGGTTCGATCCTGCTGGGAGGCAGGCCGGCCTCGCAGTACCGCAGGAGGGACCTCGCCAGGAAGCTGGCTATAGTACCGCAGTCGTACGCCCTGGATTTCGACTTCACCGCCAGGGAGGTAGTGGAGATGGGCCGCTACTGCCACAGGGGCGAAGCCGGTGCCCGGAGCGTCGCCGGCATCCTCGACCGCCTGGGGGTGGTGGAGCTGGCCGACAGGCCGTTCAACGAGCTGTCCGGTGGTGAGCGCCAGATGTTCGTGCTGGCGCAGGCCCTTGCGCAGGAGCCGGAGGCCCTCCTGCTGGACGAGCCCGCAAGCCACCTCGACGTCTCCCACCAGCTGTCCATTTTCGACTTGCTGGTCCGGCTCAACGCCGAAGGTATGACTGTGGTCTGCGTTCTACATGACCTGAACCTCGCCCTTCTCTACTTCAAAGAGGCCGCCATGCTCTACGAGGGGAAGCTCTTCGCAGCAGGAGCGATCGAAGAGGTCCTCTCCCCTGACTCCCTGGCCTCCGTCTATGGCGTAGAGGCGCAGGTCCACAAGCACGCGGGCCGCGCGTACCTGACGTTCTCACCAAGGAGGCGGCCCGCCAGGAAGCTGAAGGTGCACCTCATCTGCGGGGGCGGGACTGGTGCCGCCCTGATGCGGAGGCTGGTCGACCTCGGCTACTTCGTGTCGGTCGGGGTTGTAAACGCAATGGATACAGACGAGGTGACCGCGAGAGAGCTCGGGTTGCCGCTGGTGGCCGAGGCACCGTTCACGACCATCACCGAGGACGCTTACCGCGAGAACATCGAGCTGGCGGGCTCTGCGGATGTCGCTGTCCTCACAGCGGTACCGATCGGGTCCGGTAACCTGAAGAACGTCAACGCCGTACGGGAGCTGGCCGACGGGGGCATGCCGGTCCTGGCCATAGCGGGTATCGAAGGTCGGGACTTCACCGAGGAGGCGTCGGGCCTTCTTGCCGGCGTCCCCAAGCTGGGACTGGTATCGTCGGACGACGAGGCCGTCGGAGCCCTGGAGGAGATATGGGAAAGCTCATCCTGTTGACAGGCGGAGTCCGCAGCGGCAAGAGCAGGCGTGCGCTCGAGCTGGCCAAGGCCCACGGGGAGTGCGGCGTGCTCTTCGCGGCGACAGCCCTGGAAAGCGATGAAGAGATGGAATCCCGCATCGAGAAGCATCGGGCCGAGAGGCCTCGTAGCTGGAGGACTGTCGAGGTGGTCTCCGGCCGCCTAGCAGATGCGCTCACGAGTAATGATGGCGGGGAGGTGCTGGTGCTGGATTGCCTTGGTCTCTACGTCTCGAGAAGGCTGCTGGAGGGCGCGTCCGGGGAACAGGTCGTCATCGAGGCGCTCGAAGCGGCGAGGGCCGCGCTGGACGCTTTCGCGCTCAACATCTTCGTGACCAACGAGGTGGGGTCGGGGCTGGTCCCTCCGAACGAGCTGGGGCGCTTGTTCGTCGAAGCGCTCGGCGCAGTGAATCGCGAGGTTGCCGCAGTGGCAGACGAAGTGTCGCTGATGGTGGCGGGAATACCTGTGAGGTTGAGATGACCGCTTCTTGTCTGATGGTCCAGGGTACTGGATCGCACGTCGGCAAGACTGTCGTGACCGCAGGCCTATGCAGGCTCCTCGCCAGGCGGGGCTTGCGGGTGGCGCCGTTCAAATCGCAGAACATGAGCCTCAACTCGGTTGTCGCCGTCGAGGGAGGGGAAATAGCCAGAGCCCAGGAACTGCAGGCTAGAGCGGCGGGTGTCGAGCCCTCGGTGCTCATGAACCCTGTTCTGCTCAAGCCGAGGGAAGGGCACAGGTGCGAGGTGATCTTCCTGGGAGAACACCATTGCGACTGCTGGGCGCGCGAGTACACCAGGGAGGTCTCCCGCGAAGCTCTCAAGGTGGCCGCGGGAGCGCTGGAGCGGTTGAAGGGCATCTACGACCTGGTGGTGATAGAGGGCGCCGGCAGCCCCGCGGAGGTCAACCTGCGCAGGTTTGATATCTGCAACATGAAGGTGGCAAGGCTGGCCGGCGCGCCGGTGCTCCTGGTAACCGACATCGACAGAGGCGGTGCTATCGCATCGGTGGTGGGGACTCTCGCCGTATTGAGGCCGGGTGAGAGGCAGCTTGTGGAAGGCATCATAGTCAACAAGTTCAGGGGCGACATCTCGCTGCTCGCTCCGGGATTGACCTATATCGAGAGAAGGACCGGCAAGCCGGTGATCGGGGTGCTCCCTTACATGGACTTCTCGGCACTCGACGAGGAGGACACACCCTCTTACCAGGGAGAGGCCGGGGCCCCGGTGGCCGTAGTGGCCCTCCCTTACATGTCGAACTTCACAGACCTGCGCCCGCTCGAGGCGCTCGGTTTCCGCTGGGCCCGGCGCCCGGGAGACATCCGTGGGGTGAAGATGATAATCATTCCCGGTTCGCGGAACACGTTTGCGGACCTGGACTGGCTGGAGTCAACCGGCCTGGACCGAGCGATCATCGACGCCAGGGCGTGGGGCGGCGCGGTCGCCGGTATCTGCGGCGGATACCAGATGCTCGGTCGCGTCCTGCGCGATCCAGAGGGCGTCGAAGCGGTTGGAACCCGGAACGGCATTGGCTTACTGGACATGGAGACCGTGTATTGTGCGCCCAAGGTCTCCCGCCGCTCTGCCGGCCGCGTAACGGTGGAAGCGGCTCCGCTGCCCGGCAGCGAAGGAGCCCGGGTGAGCGGTTACGAGATACACACGGGTAGGGTCACCTGCGGCGACAGGCCGTTCGTAGAGCTCGAGGGCGGGATGCTCGACGGTGCGATATCGGACGATGGCCTGGTCTTCGGCACTCATCTTCACGGTCTGTTCGACAACAGGTCTGTGCTGGAGGCTCTGGGACGCTTCCTTGACAGGCCTGTCGGAGAATCCGCTTACACAGCCGACGCGTGCCTGGAAAGGCTCGCGGACGTGATGGAGAGCGAGCTGGACATGAGCATGATCGAACGGATGGCGGGCGGGCTATGAAGGCGGTTTCTCGAGAGGTCGGAAGGATGAGCGCGGCCTTGAGCTTCCTGACCGTGACGCCGGTTCCGGGACGGAAGGTGCTCGAGGGTTCCTCTGCCTACTTCCCGCTCGCAGGATGGCTCTTGGGAGGCTTGCTCTTCCTGGTGTGGACGGCGGCGGGAAGCCTGCCACCCCTTGTGCGCGCTTTTCTTACCGTTGCGGTCTGGGAGCTGGCCTCGCGCGGTCTGCACCTGGACGCCCTCGCCGACACCGCGGACGGGCTGGTGGCCGGGG
>JAGUWJ010000181.1 GCA_020062425.1 Actinomycetota bacterium | reverse complement strand
CTCGATAGACAGGTACCTGAGCGTGGGCGCGCGCACGGAGAGCGATCTCTAGATTCACATCTGGGGGTCAGACCCCAATATAGGAATTTCCGGTAAGGTGCCTGACCCCATATTTCCGTTGGTCCGTTGGTGCCTGACACCAACGGAACCCCAATAGAAGAAACGCGCACTTCCGGTTAAGGGTCAGTCCCCAATGGAAATTCTTTGTCGAGGGCGCGGACTACGGCAAGCGCCACCTCGCCGGTCCTGCGCAACCCCTCCCTGTTAATCCTCTCCAGCGTATCCCGCGGGCTGTGAACGTACGTCGTGGTCGAAATGAACCCGGTCGCCTCGAACCCACTCCTGGTCCACGGCATGTGGTCCGCCGCAGCGCCGAGGGGCAGGTATATACCGTGTATCTCAAAGCCCATCTCTTGAGCCGCGTCCCTGGCAAGCCCGTTCAGCTTCGCGCTGGTGCGGCGCGGCGGGAACTCGAACGCGGTGTTCAGCATCAGGCGCCCCGAGGGGGAGAACGGCATATCGAAGTTGAGTATGAAGCATGGCTTTTCGGCCAGTTCCTCCGTGTGCGCCGCGAGATACTTGATCGACCCGGTCAGGCCCACCTCCTCGCACCCGAACGAAGCCACCCGCACGTCCAGATTCTCCAGCGGGCTTTCCTTGAGCACCCGTGCGACCTCCAGGATGACCGCCTCTCCCGCAGCGTTGTCCAGGGCTCCCGGCGACCTGTTGCCGGTGAAGTTGAAGACCTGGGAGAAGATCACGACCGTGGGGAGGAGCGATATCCAGAACAGCAGCCCCACGATCCGCACATCGACGCCGGCCGCTTCCAGGACACCGGTGACGATAAGCGCCGCCCCCAGCACAGCGGCGCTCAGAGCCCCGACGATAAACAGCCCCGCTCTCATCACCACCGGCATCACCTGGCTCTTGGCGTCGTAATGTGCGCTCAGTAACACCGTGCCTCGCGACTCCCTCCCGGGGACGACACCCACCAGGTTGGCCGACTCGAGCGGGCCGCCCTTTCCCGCGGACTTCTCGAACCCCCCCGACCACTTGAAGGAGAGGTAGATCGCCACCAGCACCAGCGCTCCCGTCACAAGGTTGAACCAGGATGAGTAGAGGTAAGAGATGGACCCCGCGGCGCAGACAGATGCCGCGCACAGAGAAGCGACCGGGATGTACACCTTGAGCGCTCTGGTGGAGTAAGTGAACTGCTCCTCGCGCATGGGTACGCCCATCTTGCGCCCAGCTTCGATGAGGTAGGCGCGCGCCCGTGCCTCGCCCTCCGTGCCGGGGAACCGCCGCATGGCGGCGAGGTCCGATATAACGCCGTGCGCCCTCTGGCTGTCGAAATGCTCTTTCATGCATCCCCTCTCTCACCGCGCAAGTATAATCCAATGCGCCGCGCGAACACCCGCTGCTTCCTCCGTAAACGTACCCTAAAATAGACTGTAGTATTGAACTAACTGGTATTTACCACTCTTGTATTTTGATAGACTAAGTTGGCCTCTGCCCCCCTGAGCCGGGCAGCACTTCTGGGGGGCATTGGCGCGAATGCAACGGCAGCAGACTGAAAAGGGATGGGATGTGATATGGAGATTCTGGACAACAAGAGCAGGGTCTACGTCATCGGCGGCGGTATCTCCAAATTCGCCGCGGAGCGGACGGACGGCAACATGCGCGACTGGATGAATGAGGCGGTGCTCGAGGCGCTGGATGATTCCGGCACCAGGATAGAGGACATCGAGCACAGCACCACCAGTTACTTCAGCGACCACTTCGACAAGCAGTTGAAGGCAGGAGCCATCTTCCACGACAACATCGGAATGTGCCCCAAGCCCAATGTGCGCGTCGAGGGCGGTGGGGGGACCGGGGGCCTGGCTATCCGGAACGCCTACGCCTACATCAAGTCGGGTCTCTGCGATTCGATGATAGTGTTCGGCGGAGAAAACATGGGCCGCCAAGTACCCTCGGATGTCGCTCAGCAGTTCATCGCTCTCGCATCCGATACCGACTGGGAAGTGCAGGTCGCCGGGTTCTACATCGCCTACTACGCGATGATGATGACCGCCCACATGGACAGGTACGGGACGAAGGAAGAGCAGTTCGCCACCATCAGCGTCAAGAACCATCGCAACGCGATGTACAACCCCAAGGCTCATTACCCGATGGACATCACCGTCGAGGACGTCATGAACTCCAAGATGATCACCTACCCCTACAAACTGCTCGACAACTGCCTGCTCTCGGACGGCGCGGCCTGCCTGGTGTTCGCTACTGAGGAGTGGGCGAAAAAGAACGCGAAGTCATGGGGTTCCAAGCCTACGGTGGAACTCGTCGGCACGGGATGCGGGACCGACTTCATGAGGATGGCCGACAGACCGTTCCCCGACCCGGGCATAACGCACTTCCGCGGGAAGCAGTTCGGCTCGGTGCAGGCATACGAGATGGCGGGCATCAAACATCCTCGTGAAGACCTCGACTGCTTCGAGGTCCACGACGCTTACTCCGGAGTCGAGCTGGTCTCCTACGAGGACCTCGGCCTGTGCAAGCCGGGCGAGAGCGGCAAGCTCGCCGAGAAAGGTGTCTTCGACCTGGGCGGCGACCTGCCGACAAATACCTCCGGCGGGCTCATCGGCTTCGGTCACCCTGTCGGCGCGACCGGCCTGGGGCAGGGCGTAGAAGTGCTGCGCCAGCTGCGCCAGGAGGCGGATCCGAAGCGCCAGGTGGAACTGAGCTCAAAGCGCGGTGCCATGGACTCGCACGGT
>JAGUWJ010000100.1 GCA_020062425.1 Actinomycetota bacterium | reverse complement strand
GTCATGGAGAATGGCTCAGAAAGAAGAAACATTTGGGGTACATTTATTTGTGAGTCAACGAATGGGCTTTCGGGTACTTTTTTCATTGACGCACCGGGCCCGGGTGTACAGCGAGCGGCCGGTCATCTCGGCAGGCTGTGGAAGGTCCATCGCCTCGAGCACCGTCGGAGATACGTCGCCCAGGGTGCCGTCGTCCCGCAGTTCTTCCGCGGCACCAGTGACATCGATGAATGGGACGCGTGCGAGGGAGTGGGCGGTACATGGAGAGCCGGTCTCTCCCATCTCGTCGGCATTACCGTGGTCGGAGGTAACAAAAGCGCCACCACCTGCAGAGCTCAGGGCTCGGAGTACCCTTCCGAGGTTCTCGTCCACCGCTTCGACGGCTTTGACCGCGGCATCGAAGAAGCCGGTATGACCTACCATATCGCCATTGGCGAAGTTCATGACAATGAAATCATAAACACCGCTCTCGATGCGCCTGATGGTCTCGTCGGCGACCTCTCGTGCGCTCATCTCGGGCTTCAGGTCATAGGTGGCAACGCTGGGGGAAGGGATGAGGACCCTGTCCTCTCCGACCTTCGGCTCTTCGACACCGCCGTTGAAGAAGTAAGTCACGTGAGCGTATTTCTCGGTCTCGGCGATATGAATCTGCCTCAACCCGTGCCCGGATAGGACGTCGGCCAGCACATTACGGACCTTCTCCGGAGGGAAAGCCACCGGGAGGCCGAACCGCGGGTCGTATTCGGTCATGGTCACCATGTACGGCAGGGGCGGGTCTTCTCCCCTGTCGAACTCACCGAATTGACCTGAGACAAGGGCCTGCGTCAGCTGTCGCGGCCGGTCCGGGCGGAAATTGAAGAATATCACCGTGTCATCCGGGCTCATGGGCCGCGGTTCCCCCACTACCCGGGGGACCAGGAACTCGTCGTCCAACCCGTCCCGGTACGAATCGAGGACAGCCTGCTCCGCTGACTGAACCAGAGGGCCTTCCCCTTTGACGATGGCGTCATATGAGAGCCTGGTCCTCTCCCAGCGGCGGTCACGGTCCATGGCATAGTAACGACCGGCGATGGTCCGTATATAGCCGGCCCCGCCAGAGGTGCGCTCCTCCAGCAGCCTGACGTACTCCAGGGCGCTTCGCGGGGGTACGTCCCTGCCATCGAGGAATGCGTGCATGGTGACCCTGTTCACCCCGGCCTCTTTCGCCATCTCCAGCAGGGCCAGCAGGTGATCGATGTGGCTGTGCACACCCCCGTCGGAGAGCAGCCCCAGCAGGTGAAGGGTCGAGCCTTGCGCTGCTGACCGCCGGATGGCGCTCATCAGCGCATCTTTCCTGAAGAAATCACCCCGGTCGATAGACCTGTTTATCCTCAGGAAGTCCTGGAGCACCAGGCGCCCCGCCCCTATGTTGAGGTGTCCGACCTCACTGTTTCCCATCTGGCCGGGCGGAAGGCCCACCGACTCGCCGGAAGCTCCGAGCGTGGTGTGCGGGCAAGATTCGAAAAGCGAGTCCATGACGGGCGTGGAAGCAGCTTGGATAGCATTGCCATTACAGGCCCGGCCGGCCCCCCAGCCGTCTAGGATGGCGAGGAGGAAAGGCCTTATCGATGTCAAGAATACCTCACGATCCCGGCGAAGACGTCCGGTTTGAGGCTGGCACCGCCGACCAGCGCGCCGTCGACGTTCTCGCGGGACATGAGCTCGGAGATGTTGTCCGGCGTCACGCTGCCACCGTACTGTATCCTCACCGCCTGCGCTATCTCATCCCCGAAATCCCGCGAGACCACCTCACGTATGATGCCACAGACTTCATCCGCGTCATCAGCGGTGGCGGCCTTGCCGGTGCCTATAGCCCAGATAGGCTCGTAGGCAATTATCACGGAGCGCGCGCCTTCCGTGTCGAGTTCGAACAGTCCGCACTTGACCTGGTTCACCACGACGCTCTCCGTCTCGCCGGCTTCTCGCTGCTTGAGGGTCTCGCCGCAACACATGATGGGGATGAACCCGTGCGCGAGGGCCGCCTTGACCTTTCGGTTCACGCCCTGGTCGGTCTCCCCGAAGAACTGCCTTCGCTCCGAGTGGCCGATGATCACATGCGTTACCTCGAACTTTTTCAGCATCAGCGGCGACACCTCGCCGGTATAAGCCCCCGACTCCTCCCAGTGCATGTTCTGGGCCCCCAGGCCGACGGCCATCCCTGCGTTCCTGATGAGTTCGCTGACGGCGGGGATGTCGACGAAGGGCGGGCAGACGACAGCCTCCACCTTGTCGTGACCCTCTATCTCCTGCCATATGCCTCTCACAAGGGTGACGGCTTCTTCGGGCAGCATGTTCATCTTCCAGTTACCGGCAATCACGGGCTTTCGCAACGTTGAACCTCCTCCGGTCAACGGTCGGTCAGTGCCTCCACGGCGGGCAGTTTCTTCCCCTCCAGCAACCTCATGGCCGCTCCACCTCCGGTGGAGACGAAATCCATATCGTCCTCAAGCCCGAACTGCCTCAGGGCGGCATCCGAGTCCCCTCCTCCGACTACGGTGGTAGCGTCGGCGAGAGCGATGCAATCGGCTATCCCCCTGGTGCCGTTCTCGAAGGAGGGCCATTCGAAGACCCCCATGGGGCCGTTCCAGAATATGGTCTTCGCTTCGCTCAAGATCTCGCAGTACTTCTGGATGGTGGCGGGGCCGATGTCGAGCCCAAGCCACCCGTCGGGAATGGACTCGGTGGGGACGGTCCTGAAGTTGGCGTCCTTGTCAAAGCGGTCGGCCACCACGAAGTCCATGGGTACAACCACCTTGACACCCTTGCGGCGAGCCTTCTTCATGACCGAGGAGATCTGCTTTATCTGGTCCTCCTCAACCACGGAGTCCCCAATGGGGAGCCCCATGCTGCTGATCACGGTGAAGCACATGCCACCGCCTGTAAGGATGGTATCAGCTATCTCCAGGAAGCTGTCAATGACGCCCAGCTTGTCGGAGACCTTGTTCCCGCCCAGCACCACCACGAAGGGACGCTCGGGGCTCTCCAGAAGCCCCCCCAGCGTCTCGAGCTCCTTCTCCATCAAGAGGCCCATCACCGAAGGCAGGAAAACAGTCACCCCGACGGTAGAGGCATGCGCGCGGTGGCTGGTGCCGAAGGCGTCGTTGACGTATATGTCGGCGAGTTCGGCGAGCTGCTTGGCGAAATCGGCCAGGTTCTCGCGCTCACCGGGATAGAAGCGCAGGTTCTCGAGCAGTATGACCTTGTCCGGGTTCTCTTCGACAGCCTCCTTGACGCGGGGGCCGATGCACTCCTTCAGGCTGAGCACCGGCCGGTCCAGGAGCTCCGCCAGGCGCCGTCCCACCGGCGCCATCCTCAGGCTCTCCACCACCTGGCCTTTGGGGCGCCCCAGGTGCGACATCAGGATGGGCCGCGCTCCGTTGTCCAGCAGGTAGCGTATAGTCGGAAGCGCCCCGCGTATGCGCGTATCATCGACCACGTTGCGCTCGATATCTAGAGGCACGTTGAAGTCCACCCTGACCAGGACTTTCTTGCCGCTGACGTCGATATCGCGGATTGTCTTCTTTGGAAGCTCGATCATGGGGTCCACCGATCCGCGCGCGTCACGCGGCGACGAACTTGATAAGGTCCACTACCCTGTTCGAGTAACCCCACTCGTTGTCGTACCACGATAGGACCTTCACCAAGTTGCCCATGGTCATTGTGGATTGCGCGTCGAAGACGGACGAGTAAGTGCTTCCCACTACGTCGATGCTGACGATGGGGTCCTCGGTGTACTGGAGGATGCCCTTGAAGGCGCCCTTATCCGCGGCGGCGGCCACGGCTTTGTTGACCTCTTCTTTTGTGACCTCACGGTCGAGTTCCGCGACCAGGTCCACAACGGAGGCGTCGAAAGTGGGCACGCGCATGGCAACGCCGTCCAGTTTGCCCTTGAGCTTCGGTATGACCAGCCCGGTGGCCCGCGCGGCCCCAGTGGTGGTAGGGATTATCGACATGGCGGCTGCTCGTGCGCGCCTCAGGTCCTTGTGCGGGGCATCCAGTATCACCTGGTCGTTGGTGTACGCGTGGATGGTTGTCATGTATCCGCGCTTGAAGCCGAAGCTGTCCATGAGCACCTTCACGACCGGAACGAGCGCGTTAGTGGTGCACGAAGCGTTGGAGACCACGTTGTGCTTGCCGGCGTCGTACATCCCCTCGTTCACACCGAGTACGACAGTCAGGTCGGGGTCAGTCGCCGGCGCGCTGATGATGACCTTGGAGGCCCCGGCCTCCAGGTGCTTCGACGCCTTCTCACCGGAAGTGAACAGGCCGGTGGATTCCACTACCACTTCGACCCCGAGGGACTTCCACGGCAGCTCCGAGGGTTCGCGCACCTGAAGGACCTGGAGCTTCTTGCCGTCGATGTTCAGTGTCCCGTCGTCAGCGGCTGAGGCGTCACCGCGGAACGGCCCGTGAACGGAATCGTACTTGAAGAGGTGCGCGAGGGTCTTTGCGTCAGCCAGGTCGTTGATGGCGACTATCTCGATTTCAGGGTCCCCGCAGGCTGCCCTCGTCACCAGCCTCCCGATCCTGCCGAACCCGTTTATCCCAACCCTGACGGCCATGATCGAACACTCCTTTCGGAAAGAAACCAACTGTCTGCAATGGAACATTATATCAGTACAGGGGAGCGCGGTTGAGGGCAAAACACGCATGCTTCAGCGGTGGTCCACCGGCTTTTCCTCAGGCGGGAGCATCCTCTCGAGCCTGGCCATGCGACCCTGAACCACCGATTTGGAGACGGGCGGTTCGAGCATCTTCCCGAGTTCCGAGAGAGACGCCTGCGGGTTGGCCAGGCGCGTCAGCGCGAGCTCTTTGAGCTTCTCATCGGCCCGTTCAAGAGCGCCCATCTCTTCCAGCCTTCTAAGTATCTCCCGCTGCCTGGAAGAAGCCTGCGCCAGGCGGCCGGCGTTGGCCGCGTCGCAGTTCACCAGCCTGTTCACGCTGTTCCTGGTGGCGTTCATTATGGCCTGGCTCTCCCAGGCCAAGTGCGCTTCGTGAGCCCCGGTCGCCGCCAGGAAGGAAGAGATGTCGCTCCGGCGCTTCATGTAAAGGACCCAGTGTCCCCGCCGCTCCCGTTTTCTGGGGCTCAAGCTTTTCCGCCTCATGAGCTCCTCGAAAGAGAGGCATGCCGGCTGGGTGGAGAAGGATATCTCCAGGTCCGCCGGGCCGTACGGTTCGCTCACGTATCCTCCCCCGAGGAAAGCGCCCCTGAGAGCAGCGGACACGCAGCAGTCGTTACGGACTATCCGGGACGGCAGGGTGGGCTCGGGAGAAAGGTGGGAATCAAGAACACCCAGCTCGTTCAACACCTGGTGGAAGCCGGGCTGCTCGGGTATCTCCAGCCTGTAGACGTTTCCCCTCCTGGGGGTGCTGCGGGTGACCTTGAGCACGGAGGTCTCGACGGAGAAGATTGACAGGAACAGAGAGTAGATCTTGCGGGCCGTACCCGGGGAGGAGCTCTCGGTGGCGAAAAGGTGACCTTCTCTGCCCCGGATGGTAAAGGTGCCGTCAGTGTGGAGGAGCGCGCTCAGCTCCGCTACCTTGCAGCACCTCCTGCTGGGTTGGACGTGAGCCAGTTCGTCTTTGACCTTCTGAACGTTGGACACTACCGCTTCGCCAGATCCCTGTGTATGACACCGGTCGAGTAACCGGAAGCCCTGAACATCACCGACAGGAGGTCCGAGAGCACGACCGAGCGGTGCCGGCCCCCGGTGCACCCCAGACCGATGGTGAGAAACGGTCTCCTCTGCCGCTGGTAACTCGGCAGAAGGAGTATCAGCATCTCTGAGAACATCCGCAGGAACTCCGCGGTCTCAGGCTGCGCGATGACGTATTCGATCACAGCCCTGTCAGTGCCGTCGAGGTCCTTCAGCTGCGGCTCCCAGAACGGATTGGGCAGGAACCTTACATCGAACACTATATCCGCATCCAGGGGATGCCCATACTTGTAGCCGAAGGAGATGAAGGTAAGCCTGGTGGTGCTCAGTTCGTCAGGGGTGGGCACGACCATCCTGAGCTCGTCACGCAGCTCGTAGATGCTGGTCGCAGAGGTGTCTATCACCAGGTCGGCGCGCTCTCTCACCGGTTGGAGCAGGATGCGCTCCTGGTTGATGGTGTCTCGCACCCTCAGGCCCTCGCCCTCCAGAGGGTGGAGACGTCTGGTCTCGGAGAAGCGCCTGAGCAGCACCTCGTTCGAGGCGTCGAGGAAGACTATCGTATAGACCGCGGTCTCGAGCTTCTCCAGCGCGGCGAACAGGAGATCGAACCCGGTGCCCCCCCTTATGTCGGTAACGACAGCTACCCTTTCGAGCTCCTCTCCCTTGGCCTTGCCCAGCTCTGCGATGTTCGGGATGAGAGCGGGTGGAAGGTTGTCGATAGCGAAGTAACCGAGGTCCTCCAGACATTTGAGCGCCACCGTCTTGCCGGCGCCCGACATCCCCGTTATCAGCATTATCTCCAATTCAAGCCCTCCACCTGGTCGGCTCCGCAGGCTGCCGAGGTCCGCTCGGTTTCCAGCAGGAACTCCTTCCACCCGGGTCTACCGCTCCATCCCCCTGTGCCACCGTCAGAGCGTACGACCCGGTGGCAAGGCACCAGGAGCGGAACCGGGTTGGCGGAGAGCGCGTTCC
>JAGUWJ010000129.1 GCA_020062425.1 Actinomycetota bacterium | reverse complement strand
GTCATGGAGAATGGCTCAGAAAGAAGAAACATTTGGGGTACATTTATTTGTGAGTCAACGAATGGGCTTTCGGGTACTTTTTTCATTGACGCACCGGGCGGACAAGTAGCGGGTGCGGTTATCCAGGAACGAGTGACCGATAGAGTGAATGACCGCTTGGTAAGTCATGTCTGTGCGGGGGGCGCGAGACCGGCTCCGGCTGCGTCCGGCTCTCGCTCGGGGGTCTGTAGTGAAGCCCCCGCGGCCCCCCGCGACCGCCGGGTTGCCCGATTTTTGATTCCTCGAGGATTTGTGTTATAAATACCCTTGCTCATGAGTCAGAGTATTAATCGCGGAGGTGGTACTTTATGGCGGCTACTAGTGAGAAGTGCATCATAACCGCTGCTCTCGCAGGCGCGGCTACCAGGAAGGAACAGAATCCCGGCGTACCTTACACCACCCAGGAGTTCATCGACGAGGCGGTCAAGTGCTACGAGAACGGCGCGGCGATAGTGCACATCCACGCCCGCGACCCCGAGCACGGCGCCCCCACCCCCGACCTGGAGATACTTCGCCCCATCGTCGAGGGCATCAGGGCGGCTTGCCCCATCGTCATCAACCTGAGCACGGCCATCTCGCCGTTCGCCAGCAAGGAAGAGCGCATCGCGGTTGTGGAGACGTTCCAGCCGGAGATGGCGTCGCTCAACACCAACAGCATGAATTTCGCGGTGGGAGACTGGAAAGAGCACAAGGTGCTCTTCGAGATAGTCTTCGAGAACACCTTCCAGCAGCTCGAGTGGTACGGCAAGACCATGAAGGACGCCGGCACCAGCCCGGAGTTCGAGATCTACGATATGGGCGGGCTCTACAACGTACTGTTCATAGCAGAGCAGGAAGGCCTGTTCGTCGAGCCTCTTCACTTCCAGTTCGTTTTCGGGGTTCTGGGCGGGATGCCCTTCTCGACCCGCAACTACGGGCTGTTCCTGGAGACCATCCCCGACGACGCCACCTTCAGCTCGTGCGGGGTCGGACCCGCCTGCTTCGCCAGCGCTTACCACGCCGCGGTCAACGGCGGCCACATCAGGGTCGGCCTGGAGGATAACATCTGGATAAGCAAGGGCAAGCTCTCCGAGGGCTCCTGGGACCAGGTGAAGAAGGCGTCCGAGATAGCGAAGCTCGCCGACCGCGAGATAGCCAGCCCCGACGAAGCCCGCGAGATACTCGGGTTGAAGAAGCCTTAGCTCAACGATTGGTGGGGTCAGTCCCCGTGAGTTAAGTCGAAGGGTAATGACTGTTCAGCCTGTGCCGACTTGACTGCAAGGGACAGACCCCCTTGTCCAGCCGGCAGAGTCTTTGAACGCGTAAGTTCGCGCTGCTTGCTACATTGTGTTCACCCCCTGATTGTGATATCTATTACCCCCGTGAGACAGGCGCTCCCTAGCAAGAGGAGGTCAGGAACCTTGTACGAAGACATCGTTGACCTGGACGCGGGCATCGAGGAGTTGTTCTGCGACCCCGACCCCGACAATGCCAGGGCATTCTTCAAAAACAAGAACCGGGGTCTTGTGAACAAGGTGACCTCGGTGGAGCAGGCGGTGGGAGTCCATATCAACGACGGCGACTACATCGCGGTGGGCGGCTTCGGGCACGTCCGAATCCCCACCGCGATATTGATGGAGATTGTCCGTCAGAAAAAGAGAAACCTCGGCATGGCCGGCCACACCTCCATCTACGACAGCGACCTTTTGGCCACTGCCGGCTGCATGGACCGCTGCGACATCTCCTACGTGATCGGATATGAGATACGCGGGCTCTCCGCCAGCGCCCGCAGGGCGTTCCAGAGCAAGGACATCCGCAAGACCGACTGGTCGAACGGCGCTCTCGCCTGGAGGTTCGCCGCGGCCGCGGCCGGGCTCTCGTTCATCCCCTCGCGGCACATGCTGGGCACCGACACCTTCAAGCGTTCCGCTGCCAGGAGCATCACCTGCCCGTTCACCGGCAAGAAGTTCGCCGCGCTGCCGGCGCTCTACCCCGACGTCGCCATAATCCACGTCCACGAAGCCGACAGCTACGGGAACAGCCTCATCAAGGACGGCATCATGGTTTCCGACCCCCAGCTCGCCCGCGCGGCGAAGCGGGTGATAATCACCTGCGAACGGCTCATATCCCACGACGAGGTCAGGGCGAACCCTCAAGCCACCACCATCCCCTACTGGTGCGTAGACGCCGTGGTGGAGGTGCCGTACGGCAGCCACCCCGGAAACATGCCCGGCGAGTACTGGTTCGACGAGGATTATTTCAAGATGTACCTCGACACAGTGAAGACCGAGGAGGGCACCGAGCGGTTCTACCAGGAGTACATCTACAACGTGAAGAACTTCGAGGATTACATAGAGAAGATCGGCGGAGTCAGACGTATGATCGAGCTCAGGGGAATCGAGAAGCTCATCTTCACCAACAAGGGCTAGGAGGACCGGACAATGTGCGCTGATTACAACCCGCTGGAGCTGCTCGTCTGCGTCGGGTCCAGGGTCATCGAGGACAACTCCACGGTCTTCGTGGGTACGGGAGTCCCCATGGCGGCGACCATGCTCGCCCAGAAACTTCACAGCCCCAACGTCATCACGATATTCGAGGCCGGTGCGGTCGCTCCCCAGATGCCGGGCCTTCCCATCTCCGTGGGCGACTCGCGCACCTCATACAAGGCGCTGATCGCCAGCACCATGAACGACGTCATGGAGGCCTGCCAGCGGGGCATGGTGGACTACACGTTCCTGGGCGGCGCCCAGATAGACATGTACGGAAACTTGAACTCCACCATGATAGGCGAAGACTACCAGCAGCCCAAGGCCCGCCTGCCCGGCAGCGGGGGCGCGAACGACCTGGCGAGCCTCTGCTGGCGGACCATCGTCATAACCCCTATGGACAACCGCCGCTTCGTGGAGAGGGTGGACTTCATTACCACGCCGGGTTACCTGAACGGCAAAGGTGCCCGCGAGAAAGCGGGACTGCCCGCGAACACCGGCCCCTACAAGGTCATCACCAACCTGTGTATACTTGGCTACGACGACGAGACCTGCCGGATGCGCATCGAGTCCCTCCACCCCGGTGTGAGCGTGGAGCAGGTGCAGGATAACTGCGGGTTCGAGTTGCTGAAGGCGAAGAGTCTCGAGATCACCCCTCCCCCTACACAGGAGGAGCTCCGTATACTGCGTGAGGAGGTAGACCCCGATGGGTACATCATCGGAAGGTGAGGTGAAGGTGGCGAAAGACAAGATTATCGAGCAGGCGCTCAACAGGGGCCAGTCGGCCCTCTCCGAGTACGATTCGAAGCTTTTTCTCAAGAAGTACGGCGTACCGGTCGTCGCCGAACGGTTGACCACGACCCCCGACGAGGCCGTGGAGGCCGCGGGTGAGATAGGGTACCCCGTGGTGCTCAAGGCGTGCGGCCCCGAGGTGACTCACAAGACCGAGCGCGAGCTGGTACTGGTGGGCGTAAGGGGCGAGGAAGAGCTCAGGTTCGCCTACGACAAGATAAAGGTCAACCTGGGAGACACGCCCTCCGAAGGCATCCTGATCCAGGAGATGGTCTCAGGCGAGCGGGAACTGGTGATAGGTCTGATAAGGGACCCGCAGTTCGGGCCGTGCGTGATGTTCGGCCTGGGCGGCATCTTCACGGAGATACTGAAAGACACTTCCTTCCGGGTGGCCCCGATCGACGAGGACGAAGCCCTTCAGATGATGGAGGACATCAGAGCCAGGGATATCCTAGGCCCGGTGCGGCGCATGGCCCCCGCCGACAAGGCCACGCTGGCGAAAGCGCTGGTCGGACTCGGACGGGCCGGAGTCGAGCAGGACGACGTGGCCGAGATAGACGTAAACCCGCTCATCATAGCCGCAGACGGTTCGGTTGTGGCGGTCGACGCACTGGTGATACTCAAGTCCGACGGTTGAGCTATGGCCGAAGCAGAGTCTCCGGGCAGAAAGAGCTTCTTCAGGAGCTGGGCCTTCTGGGTCCCTGCCGTAGTGGTCGTTGTCCTGATACTGCTGTGGGTGGCCAGCGAGATAGCCGTTCCCCGCATCGCGGCCTCGTATGCCAGGAACGAGATACTCGAGAGGTATCCCGACGCCAAGGACGTAACGGTCAAGGTGAAAGCCTTTCCCGCCCTGAAGCTCGCCTTCAAGGAGTACGACGACCTCGAAGTGAAGGTAGACGGAGTTGCCCTGCAGCAGGTGAACTTCGACCGCGTCGTGCTCGAGAGCAAAGACTGGCCGGATGGGACCTTCGAGGCGACGATCGGCCAGGACGAGATAGAACGCTTTTTCTCCCTCAAGCACTCCTACGTCACCGACCCGCAGATGACCATAACCGGCGATGCCATAGACGTTTCGGGAAAAGTGGACATCGGCCTGGCGGTAGTGGAGGTCGAGTCCAGGGGTCAGCTGGAGCCGGTGGACGGCAAAAAGGTGTTCTTCAGGCCGCAGGAGATCCAGGTGTCAGGCATCAGGATGCCCGAGTACGGGGTCGAGCTGGTACGCCAGATAATGACCGAGAACCCCGTATTCGTGGTGCGCGACGACCTCCCCTACTCGATTTCGGGAATCGCCGCGCGTGACGGAAAGCTGGTCCTCGAGGGTGAGGTCGACATCGAGCGCGCCCTGAACGTGCAGCTCTGACCTGCGAGACGTCGGGCGTATGATCCTGTTGTGCCGGCATCATCGAGAGGGTATCATTCCTTCGTCGGCCGGCGGCAGACTGTCCAGGAGGTGCAGGTGCCCGAAACGAGTTCCAACGTAGGATCTGCGTCTCACCTGGGCGAGCAGCAGGTCGCCCAGGACTCGCATTTCATCTACGACTACGCGCACCGCAGGGTCCCATTGCCCATAATCTCCTACCTGGCCGTCGCCGACGCTTCGGGTGAGCTGGCACAGGGCGACAACCCCGCCAAGACCGCGCTCGACAGACTCCGCGACCTCGTCGAGCCCGCGGTCATCGCAGAGGAGGAGCTGGACGGCGAGCACATACGGGCGCTCTTACTCGACGCCCTTTCGAGGGTCAACGAGTCCCTGCAACCCGAGCCCGAAGCGCAGGCAGGCGTGCACCGACCCCAGGTTTCTCTCACGGCGGCCCTTGCCGACGCCGAGCGCGCCTACATCGGCCACGTGGGGAGCACCAGGATATACCTTCTTCACGACGACAGGCTCTACAACCTGGTGCCTTCCGGAGGGAAGGTCGACAGGCCGGTACCTGCCGGTGTCGCCGCCGGGGAGAAGCTGTTCGACGTCCCTTCCCCTGCCGCCGTGGAGGGAGCACCCGCTATCGGTGAGTTCCTGGGTCAGGCCCCGGAGGTCAGAGCCGGTTATAACGAGGTCGAGCTCTCGCCCGGCGACGTCCTCTTCCTCTGCACCGACGGCTTCTGGGCAAACGTGGACGAAGAAGAGATAATCGAGAACCTGCTGTCTGCCACCAGCGTCCAGCGGAGCGCGAGCCAGCTGGTGCGTCTCTCCTTCAGCCGGGACGCTACCGATAACGCCACGGTGGTGGCATGGAAATACGCCGTGGAGGACGAGGTTGCGCCGCGGGCCAGAAGCCCGCGCAAGAGCTCGTTCAGGACCAGGGCCGCCGAAGCTATGCTGATAGTGCTGCTGGGGCTGGTGCTCGCCGGGATATTCGTGGTGGGTTTCGCCTTCGGCTGGAGGATAACCGACTCCTTCCGTAAGCCACAGAAGGAGGCCGCCAAGAAAGTCAGCCAGAAGAAAGCGCAAGAGGAGGCCGCCGCCAAGCAGGAGGAAGAGCAGGCGCAGGCCGAGCAGTCCGCGCCCGCTGCTAGCGCGCCCATCACCATGGTGGTTGATGGCGAGGGCGTGAGGATGCGCTCCACACCCGATGCGACATCCGAGCTGGTGGGGTTCCTGAAGGACGGCCAGCAGGTCACGGTTCTGGCCGAAGTGTCGGGCTCCGACTCCGAGAAGTGGTACAAGGTGAAAGCCGAGGTGCGCGTCTCGGGTGAAGACGTGATGTCCGAAGGCTATGTGCGAAACGACTTCCTGGCTTCCCAGGAGGCCTCCAGCACCCCCACTAAGACCACTCCATGAGACGCCCCGCTCCCTGATGAGGGCCAGCGCGGTCAGACGAAATACCCCAGGACCGCCCCCGCGACCAGGCCTCCCAGGAATACCGATGCGATAACGGTAACGGCAACGGTCAGCTTCTTCTTCAGCTCCAGGTCCTGCTCGAGCAGCGGGAGCTGCTCTGCGAAACCGGGCTGTCTTCTCCTCCTCGCGCTCGCGACCTCCGCTCCCTCGAGGAACTCGGGTGTAGTGTGTGCTCCTGTCTCATCCATCAGTACTTGAGCTCCTCCAGTTCGTCAGACGAAAGGTCTCTAAGGAACGTCTCCACCAGCTTCCCTACCGTCTCGACCTTGGCGGCGACCACGCTGGCGTATTCGTTGTCGGTGGAGAGCGTTCCGTTTTCGTCGCACCAGCCGAGCCACACCGAAGGTACCCCCGCATCCTCGAAGGGGATGTTGTCAGAATCGCTTGTGGACTTGACGGTGACGACCTCGAGACCCTGACCCGCGGCGTAGGTCGCGAGCTTGTCCCTCAGCCGCTGGAG
>JAGUWJ010000037.1 GCA_020062425.1 Actinomycetota bacterium | reverse complement strand
CCTCTGCTGACAGGCGGCTCGGGGCTCTACTACAGGGCGGTGGCGGACGACCTCGACTTCTCCAATACAGGCGACCCGGCGCTCTTCCGCGTGGAGATGCTGGAGGAGCTCTCCGACATGACCGACCTCGAGCTGCACGCGCTGCTCGAGGACCTCGACTTTGATGCGGCGCGCGAGATACCGCCCTCCAACCGCAGGCGGGTGTTGAAGGCCATCGAGATAGCGCGGACCGGCGACAGGCCGGTCTCTGCGAGGCAGGCTTCCTGGGCCGACTTCGAGTCGCCGTACGACCTGCGCGTGGCGGGGCTGACCATGGACAGGCAGCTTCTCTACCGGCTCATCGACGACAGGGTGGACACCATGATCTCCGCGGGGCTCATCGAGGAGGTTAAGGCCCTGTTCCGGAACGGGCTGCGCCGCGGCAGCTCCGCAGGGGACTCGCTGGGATACCGGCAGATCCTGGCCTACCTCGAGGGCGAGTCCACGCTCGAGGAAGCCGTGCGGCAGATCAAGACCAGAACCCGGAACTTCGCCAAAAGACAGATGACATGGTTCCGCAAGGACCCCAGGATACGCTGGTTCCAGGTCCCCGGCACCGCCGGAGACCCGCTCGAAAAGACAGAGCGTTCTCTCGCAGACACGTCAGCTCTCGTACTTGAATATCTCTCCTCAAAACTGGAGAATTGACCGCATGGAGTTTTCCAAGTACGAGGCCACCGCGAACGATTTCATACTGCTCGACCGCGCGTCCGGTGAGGACGACATCTGCAGCATAAGGGTGGGCGAGCTCTGCGACCGCCACAGGGGCATAGGAGCCGATGGCGTTATCCTGCTGTTGCCGTCCGATTCGGCCGATATGCGCATGCGCATCTATAACGCCGACGGCTCCGAGGCGCAGATGTGCGGCAACGGGGTCCGTGCGCTCTACCTGTTCGCGCTCGACTGCGGCATGGTAGCCGCGGACGAGATCTCGATCGAGACCGGGGCGGGCATAAAGACGGTGCGGAGGGTGCGGGACACCGACGGCGGTGACCTCTTCACAGTTTCGATGGGCGCTCCCGCCTGGCGCCGCGAGGAGATACCCATGGATGGGGAAGGGGAGGCGGTGGGGGTGCGCCTGGAGACCGGTGAGAGTGAGACGCTCGCAGCAACCTGCGTCTCCATGGGTAACCCTCACTGCGTTGTCTTCGTGGACGAAGTGGCCTCGTACCCGGTTGAGCGGGTCGGCCCGCTCGTGGAGAACCTTTCCATATTCCCCGAGCGGACCAACGTAGAGTTCGTCCGCGTGGGCGGCCCCGGCGAGCTCGAGGTGCGCGTCTGGGAGCGCGGGGTGGGGGAGACCATGGCCTGCGGCACAGGAGCTTGCGCTTCGCTCGTCGCAGCGCACCTGAACGGGCTGACGGGAAAGCAAGCCAGGGTCTGGCTCCCCGGCGGCGCGCTCACCGTGGAATGGGCGGAAGACGGCGTCCGGCTGACCGGACCGGCGCGCCACGTGTACGACGGGAAGACGGTGACGTGATGAGGATTTCAGCAAGGCTGGAGAAGATACCCCCTTACCTTTTCGCCGAGGTTGACAGGAAGCTGGCCGAGAAGAAGGCGGAAGGGGTGGACGTCATCAGTTTCGGCATCGGCGACCCCGACATCCCCACGCCGGACCCCGTAATAGAGCGCCTCCGCGCCGAGGTACTGAACCCTGAACACCACCGTTACCCTTCGTACTTCGGGCTGGACGAGTTCCGCCGATCGGCCGCCGACTGGTTCGAGCGCAGGTTCGACGTGAGCATCGAGCCGTCGAGCCAGGTCCTTCCCCTCATGGGCTCAAAAGAGGGGGTCGCCCACATCGCGCTGGCCCTGCTCGATCCCGGTGACGTGGCCCTGGTGCCCGAGCCCGGCTACCCGGTCTACGAGATGGGTACCCTGCTCGCTGGCGCGGAGAGCCTGTTCCTGCCCCTGAAGAAGGAGAACGATTTCCTGCCCCGGCTGGACGCTCTGCCCCGGGATGAAGTGAAGCGGGCCAAGGTGCTCTGGATAAACTACCCCAACAACCCCACCGGCGCGGTGGCGCCGGACGAGTTCTTCCGGCTGGCCATCGAGTTCGCGAGGGCGAACGACCTTGTGCTGGCGCACGATAACGCCTACTCGGAGATAACCTACGACGGATACGTGGCTCCCAGCGTGCTCCAGTTCGACGGCGCCGTGGACGTGGCGGTGGAGTTCCACTCGCTGTCCAAGACGTTCAACATGACCGGCTGGCGCGTGGGTTTCGCCTGCGGCAACGAGGAGGTCATACGCGCCCTGGGGACCATCAAGACCAACATAGACTCCGGCATCTTCAACCCGGTGCAGCTCGCCGCAGTGGAGGCCCTCGATCACGAGAGCGGGACCGTCCAGAGGATGGTGGAGATCTACGGCGCGCGCCGCGACAGGCTGGTGAGCGCGCTCTCCGGCCTGGGCTGGGAGGTCGAGCCGCCCAAGGGCAGCATCTACATCTGGATGGCGGTCCCCGACGGGTTCGACTCCGTAGGCTTCTCCACCCATGTCCTGGAGCGCGCCGGCGTCTTCTTCACACCCGGGAACGCATACGGACCCTCCGGCGAGGGGTACGTGAGGATCTCACTCACCGTACCCGACGAGCGCATGGACGAAGCCGTCTCCCGCCTGAAAGAAGTCTTCTAGGTGGACCCCGACACCGGTGAAGACCAAGAGCCCTGTTTCCTTGTAGCGGTAATACCGACGGACACCACCGACAACGTGGCGGAAGAGACGCTCGACGAGCTTGCCGCGCTCGCCTCCACCGCCGGGGCCCGGGTGGTCGGCCGGGCGGTGCAGAAGCGGTCTTCTCTCGACCCCGCCATCCTGCTCGGCAAGGGAAAGCTGGACGAGGTGAGCCGGGACGTCTCCGCCGCCGGCGCCACGCTGGTCATCTTCTCGAACGAGCTCACCATCGGCCAGCAGGACCGGCTGGCCTCGGCCCTGGATGCCAGAGTGATAGACAGGCGCGCACTCATCCTCGACATCTTCGCCCAGCACGCCCACACCCGGGAGGGTGCGACCCAGGTGGAGCTGGCCCAACTGACCTACCTCCTGCCGCGTATCCGGGGGCGGGGGATAGAGATGTCCAGGATGGGCGGCGGCATCGGCACCAGGCGGGGCCCCGGTGAGACCAAGCTCGAGGTCGACCGGCGCCGCATCAGGAAGAGGATACGGAAGCTGGAGTCCGAGCTCTCGCGCATGGAAGCGGTGAGGGGCACCCAGCGCAAGCTCAGGGTGCGCGCGGGACTGCCCTCTGTATGCCTGGTGGGCTACACCAACAGCGGTAAGTCGTCGCTGCTGAACGCGCTGACCGGCTCGAGCGAACTGGTGGAAGACAGGCTCTTCAGCACGCTCGATTCCGCCACCCGAAGGATTCTGCTGCCTAACGGCCAGGCGGCGGTCCTCTCCGACACCGTAGGGTTCATCCGAAACCTCCCGCACGAGCTGGTAGCCTCTTTCAGGTCCACGCTGGAGGTGGTGAGAGAAGCGGACCTGCTGGTTCACGTGGCGGACGCTGCGAGAGAGGAGGGTATGCCCGAGAGGATCAAGGCCGTGGAAGGTGTCCTCGCGGAGATAGGAGCTGACGGGATACCGCGCGTCCTCGCCCTGAACAAGATAGATCTCGTCGAGCCCGCCGACGTAACGCGCCTCGGGCGCGCTTTCGAGGACGCGCACCTCGTCTCGGCGGTCTCCGGCGCCGGCATCGAAGAACTCCTCGATGCCGTCTTGCGCGATGCGGGTACCACCGAGGCCCTGATCCTGGAGATACCCGCGTCCCGAGGCGACCTCATATCCGAACTGTACAGGGCCGGAAACGTCCGGGCGCGCGAGTACCGGGGCGACACCGCTGTGCTCACCGTGGAACTGCCCGCTGAAAAACGGGCCCGGTTCGAGCGTTACCAGGCCCGCGCGCGAGAACCTCGCCAGTAATTGGTAAATATGCTTTGACCTCTTCTTCAAGCTTAAAAACTTTTTTCTCTGGACCCGGACTCAAGTATGCACCCCGACGCACCGCGCCTGCCGCGGCCCACGCCCCCTGTGCCTTCAGGATACCTCCAGGGTTGGCGCCCCGCCGGTACCGGCGCAGGCATGGGAATCGAGGGTGGTCCAGCCCTCGACGGACCGGCGAGAACACCGGTTTAAAGCTCCGGTCCAACTTCATCGAGGGGTCAAACCCTGTACTCGTTCGACAGAGATTTTTTCCTCAAAAATCCCCTTGACACCCCTCATCTTGTGGGGCTAAATTGCCTCCAGCACAAAATGTGCCCCGGGCGGTCCAACGGCCTTGAGAGCGCGGTTCCCAGGGCGGTAACCCGGGTCCTTTGGAGAGGCGGGTCTGAGCAAAAAGGTATGTATCGATGAGATGTCCGTACTGTGGCAACCCCAAGACCAGGGTTGTGGACTCGAGATCGGCAGAGGATGGGAACGCCATCAGGCGCAGGCGCCACTGCTCGGGATGCGGGTCGCGGTTCACAACGTTCGAGCGCCGCGAGCGTGCTGCCGTAGTGGTCGTCAAGCGGAACGGGGAGAGGGAGCCGTACGACCGCGAGAAGCTCGCAGCCGGTTTCTACAAGGCTTGCAGCAAGCGGGAAGTCGAACCCGCCCTCATAGAGAAGAGCATAGACGAGGTCGAAGAGATGATCATGCAGAGGCAGGACCGCGAGATAAGCGCGTCAGAGGTAGGGGATATGGTGATGGAGCGGCTGCGGGGCATAGACGAGGTTGCCTACATGCGGTTCGCGTCGGTGTACAAGCGTTTCGACGACGTCAGCGAGTTCCAGAAGGAGCTGGGTGAGCTGATCCCCGGGCGCCCGGGGGGCTCGCTGGAGAAACAAGACGAAAGGAGCGGCAAGTGACACCCCGGATCCTGGTACTCAACACAGGCGACTTCACTTACGATCCCGCCGGGGACGCCACCGACATCGCCCTCCAGGTGAGCACGGTCTCACGTGAGGAGATCAACCTCTGGGACAAGCAGAAGATAGTGGACTCCATCATCCTGGAGGCCCAGGCGTCGCCCGCGCTGGCATCTGAGATCGCCGACGAGGTGGAGAAGGCCCTGGTCTCGTCGGGGCAGACGCGTGTAACCACCAGCCTGATAAGGGAGCTGGTCGACCTCCAGCTCATGGAGCGCGGTCTCTCGCACATGCTGGAGAAGCACACCAACCTCGGGCTTCCCATGTACGACGTGGAGAACATAATCACCCAGGCCAACAAGGAGAACTCCAACACCACCCATAACCCGGAGTCCATAAACCTGACCATCGCGGAGACGGTGCTGAAGCAGTTCGCCCTGGAGAGGATCTTCTCGGAGGATATCGCGAGGGCGCACTACGAGGGCGCCCTGCACCTGCACGACCTGGGGTTCTGCGTGCGGCCGTACTGCGGCGGTCACAGCCTGGAGTACGTCAAGAAGTTCGGCCTGCAGCTCCCCAACATCACCAGCACCTCCAAGCCCGCCCGCCATCCCGACGTGCTCATCGGGCACATGGTGAAGATGGCATCGACGCTCCAGTCTTACTACGCGGGGGCAATCGGGTGGGAGGCGGTCAACGTGTTCTTCGCGCCGTTCCTGGTGGGCTTGAGCTTCGAGCGCATCAAGCAGCTCGCCCAGATGCTCATCTTCGAGTTCAACCAGCTTGCCGGCGCGCGCGGCAGCCAGGTTGTCTTTACGGACTTCAACCTGTACTGGAACGTGCCGCGCCACCTGCGGGACGCCCCCGCCGTAGGGCCGGGCGGCGAGCCGACGGGAAAGACGTACAAAGAGTACCAGCGCGAATCGCAGGACTTCCTGGAAGCCCTCTTCGAGGTGTACCTCGAGGGCGACGCCATGGGCAAGACATTCGTTTTCCCCAAGCCGCTCCTCCACATCAGCGACGACTTCTTCAGGACGGAAGGCTGGGAGGAGTTCCTCGACCTCGCCTGCGAGGTGGCCAGCCGCCAGGGCATCACCTACTTCGTCTTCGACCGCGGGGACGAGGTCACCGTATCGCAGTGCTGCCGGCTCAAGCTCAAGCTGCAGGAGATCGACCTCAAGGAGGCGACCACTCCCGAGAAGATGCGGTTCTCGGCATTACAGAACATAACCATCAACCTGCCGCGCATCGCCTACCGGGCGCAGGGCTCCGACGAGATGCTCTTCAGCGAGCTGGAAAAGACGCTGGAGATGGTCGCCCGCGCGCACCTGCAGAAGCGCAAGTTCATAATGAGCCTGATGGAGCTGGGCCGCGAGGGCCCGGTGTCGCTCCTGTGCATGGAGCACGACGGGGAGCCGTACCTCAAGACGGAGAGGTTGACCTACCTGGCGGGTCTGCTGGGCCTGAACGAGATGGTGCAGTACCACACCGGGAACCAGCTCCACGAGTCGGGCGCCGCGCTGAAGTTCGGTCTGAAGGTCGTGGCGCACATGTCCATCGTCTGCGAGAAGCTCTCGCAGAAGTACGGTATCAACATGGTGCTGGAAGAGTCGCCGGCGGAGTCGAGCGGCTACCGCCTGGCGAAACTGGACATGAAGTACTACCCCAAGCAGGCCGGCGGCGTGGTGAAGGGCCAGGTGGATGGCGACCAGTACTACTACACAAACAGCATCCACCTGGCGACGGACGCCCCCATAGACTACGTGGAGAGGGTGACCAAGCAGAGCATGTTCCACCCGCTCATCAAGGCCGGCGCCATCATCCATGTCTGGCTGGGGGAGCACATGCCGCCGCCCGCTTCGATAAGGAAGTTCGTGGAGAAGGTCTTCCGCGACACCCAGGCGGCCCAGGTGGCGTTCAGCCCCGAGTTCACGGTGTGCAACAGCTGCAGGAAGACCAGCAGGGGTCTCCATGAGGAGTGCCCCATCTGCATGTCCGAGGACGTCTACGGCATAACGCGCATCGTCGGTTACTACTCGAAAGTCTCGACTTGGAACAAGGGCAAGATCGGGGAGCTCAAGGAACGCAGGAGGACATCGCTAACAGGAGGGGAGAAGCATGTTGCTGAAGGTGTTCGTCAAGGACAACTGTCCCAACTGTCCAGCGGCTAAGGAAGTGGCCAACCAGTTCCCGTTCAGCAGGCTGTTCAACCTCGATGAGGCCGAAGGCCTGGCGGAGGCCGCCTTCCACAGCGTGCTGTGCACGCCTTCGATGGTGCTGGTCGACGACCAGGAGATGGTCATACAGTCCTGGCGGTGCCACGTTCCAAGGCCGACCGAGATAGCCAACTACGCCGCTTGAGAGTGAGGTAGGCGACAACTGTCGTTCTCCGTCCGGTTCAAGAAGCTCGATCCTGAAGCACCCGTTCCCGGCTACGCCCACGACGGCGACGCCGGGTGCGACCTTACCAGCATGGTCGACGCGGTGCTGGGCCCCGGGGAGAGGTCGGTCATCCCGACCGGGATCGCCATATCCATCCCGGAAGGGTACGCAGGCTTCGTCCAGCCCCGCAGCGGGCTCGCGGCGAAAAGCGGCATCAGCATCGTGAACACCCCCGGTCTCATCGATTCCCACTACAGGGGCGAGGTGAAGGTAGTGCTGGTCAACCTCGACCCCTCGACCCCGTTCGAGGTCAAGCGCGGCGACAAGATATGCCAGCTCGTCTTCCAGAGGGTTGAGCGCGCGGAGTTCGAGGAAACGGACGAGCTCGACGAAACCGCCCGCGGCAACGGCGGTTTCGGCTCCACCGGCACCTGACCGCGCCCCGCCGCGCTCTTATTCGCGCCGCCGACAACTGCTAGAATCCTCTCATGGAGGTGACCTGCCTTGGAGATGCAGCGCGGAGAGGACCCGTTCAACGACCCGGTGAGCAGGCTCAAGTCCATGAAGGGGATCGAGCTGGCGGGCAGGGCGGGGGGCGAGTGGTCGGGCTCCGGTGAGGGCACGGGCGAACTGACCGTGCCCGTGCTGGGACAGAGCTTCACCGTAGCCTGGCCGGAGATAACCATCGAGGCGCCGGAGTCGCTCGGCTCGTTCTCGCTCAAGCTGCTCTGCCTTCTCTACCTGACCGGCACCGACGGGACCCCTCCGTCGGGCGAATGGATCGCCTACCGCGAGCTGCCGAACGGCCGCTTTTACGAGCCGGTGGTCAAGCGCAGCGTGGAGGAGCCGCTCGCCGCCTGGTACGGTGACTCGGCCGACGGGTTCGCCGCCGCCTGCGGAGCCCTTTCCGGCGAGCGCCTGGAGATGGGGGACGCCTCGTTCGCCTTTTCCCTTTTCCCCAAGGTGCGTCTCGCTTTCGTGCTCTGGACCGGCGACGACGAGTTCCCGGCGCGGGCCCAGGTGCTCTTCGACTCCAGCGCCTCACAGCACTTGAACGCCTTCGACCTGCGCATGGGCGCGCAGGAGATATCCGGCAGGCTGATCCGCGCCGGGGGTGCTGGCCGGTGAGCGGGGTGGTGGTCCTGCTTTCGGGGGGGCTCGATTCGGCTGTATGCCTCATGCTCGCCGCGCGGGACCTGGGCGTAGAGAACATACTCCCCATTACTTTCGACTACGGCCAGCTCGCCGCCGGGCCTGAGATCGAGGCGGCGCGCGCTCTCGCGCGTGAGGCCGGGGTCGCGGAGCCTGTCATGGTGAGGCTCGAGTTTCCCACGGAGACGCCTCTTACCGGCGGCGCCTCGGCGGGAGAGGTTGCATCCGTCGCTGACGACCGGGGAGTGGTGGCTTCCTCGTTCGTGCCCGGGCGCAACCTGGTGATGCTCGCGCACGCCTTCGGCCTTGCCTTCGACGCCGGTGCCTGCAGCGTCTACTTCGGCGCCTGCGCGGACGACGCCGCGGGGTACCCCGACTGCGGGCCGGGTTTCATCGATGCCGCCGAGAAGGCGGGGAACCTCGCTATGGGCGGAAGCGCTATCCGCGTGATCGCGCCGCTCGTCCGGATGAGCAAACGTGAGGTTGTCAGGCTGGGGGAGGAGCTGGGAGTGCCCTGGGAGCTCACCTTCTCCTGCTACACCCCGGTAAGTGACCGGCACTGCGGGAGCTGCGAATCCTGCCTGCAGCGCCGCTCGGCGTTCGAAGCAGCGGGCCTGGAGGAAGGCCCCTGGTAGCCGGGGGAGGGGAGAGGGCCGGCTCCCGGCGCCCCGCTACTCCTCCTCGTCCTCGTCGTCGGGCAGTATCTTCGGCATGGAGAGGTCGAGCTTGACCGCGCGGCGCACGTAAGCGCTGAATATCAGCGGTATCATCAGGATCAGGACTACCGCCACCAGCAGGTATATCCAGTTTCTGCCGGAGCCGCTGCCCGTGTTGAGGACCCGACCGAAAGTGGTATTGCTGCCGAAGAGGTCCGTGGCGGAGAACTGCGATGCCAGGACGGGTCCTGTCCCCCGCACGTACCTCTCGAAGAACCGGTCCCAGCTGGTGTCGGTGGCGTCCTCCAGTAGCTCGGCCATGTCGACGAGGGTGTAGTCGCCGCCCTTGAAGTGGTCGAACTTCTCCGCCAGCTCACCCAGCAGCCAGTCGATGTCTTTCGCCGGACTCGATTCCTCCTGCAGCCTCTTGGACATCGCGGCCGTGACCGCGGCGCCCTTGGTCGCGAAGAAGCTGTCGGAATCAGCATCGGCTGAAGCGAGCGGGGTCTCGCCCGCGCGTGGGTCAGACAGGTACGACTCGTACACGCGCGAGAAGTCGCGGTAGGCGTCCTTTGAGTCCACCAGGCCGGCCACCGCCGCTACCCTCTGGGGGTAGAACAGCTCGAGTCCCGACTGGAACCACTCCGCTTCGCCCCCGGGCTTCGCTACCAGCGAGCGCCCGTTCCACAGGTTAAACAGGCCTGCCGAGGCTGCGATCGCAGCGGCACCATTCAGTGACTTCCCACCGTGGAAAAGAAGGACGGAATCGAGGAGCGCTGCTGCCGCAGGAGCCTCGAGGCCGAACCGGTGGGCCCCGCAGGCGGTCACCGTCAGCCGCTCCAGCCCGGGGCGCTCGCCCAGTGTCCGGCGGTAGTCGTCCAGCATCCCGGCGAGCGACTCTACGTAGAGCTTGCGTTCCGATTGCTCCTGGTCCTCGTAATCCGCGGAGAACCCAACCGTGACCTCGGTGTCCTTGACGCGGTCGTTAACAAGCTCTAGACGCCCCCAGGTGATGAAGTTCTCCAGCAGCTCGCTCTCGGACCCGGCTATATACGAGGTCTTGCTCTTTCCATCCGCAGCCCAGGGTACCAGTACTTTATCGTCGTTCTCTACGTCGAACCCAACGCGGTAGGTCTTGCTGAAGGTCTTTCCGTCCAGATCCTTCCTGGGGCATATAAGGACGTCTGAGGCCTTGAAGACGGTGAGGTCTGAGTCGGTTACAGCCCGGGGCGACTGAAAGACCTGAGCGGTCTCTGAACCGCCTCTGGGCTGGTCCAGTCCCTGGAGCACTACCCGGTATTTCAAGGTGTATCGGGCGTCTTCTGACGCTTTGACGACCCACGTCTTCCTTGGTGCAAAGGCAATTGAGCCAGAATCCCGTGCTGCGTTCGAATCTAAACCAGGAGGAATGAATGGCTCGATGGTATATCCAGGGTCGGTTGGGGGAGCGAACTCGACCTGGGGTTCAGCTTCACCACCTAACTCATTGGAACTTTCCCACTCCGCCTGAAGTAACGCTTTTCCACCTTTGCGAAGGCTGAAGCTCAACGCCACATCGATTGCGGCGTTGTCCTCCGGGACCGGCCTCAACTGATACTCTACGTTCGGCTCTTCGGCATTTTCCTGTGTTGCCGCGGGCGCAGTCCCTGTTGAGAGTACAAATATAAGCGCCATAAGAGCGCACACTATCAACTTGAGCTTCCGACTTGTCACTTTCATCCCGGTGAGTATAGCAGAACATTAATATGAAAATTCACCTTTTGGGGTCTGACCCCCGGAGTTGAATTCAGCCGCCCCGCTCCTTGGTGGCCTCCGCGAGCCTGACCCTCTTAACGTACTGCAGCGAGGGTATCTGGCAGATAAGGAGTATCACGATTATCCCTGCGGCCACCAGGAAGTAACTCGAGGGGTTGACCACCAGCGAGAGCGTGAAGTACTCCGAGCTCTGAAGCCCCATGGCGTAATCCGCCACCACCACTCCCAGGATGCATCCGGGTATTATCGAGAGCAGTCCGAAGATGACGTTCTCCAGCGTGGTCATGGCGGAGATCTTCCACGACTCGGTCCCGATGGTCCGCATCGTGGCGATCTCCTTTTCGCGCTCCAGTATGTTGATGGTGATGGTGTTGAAGGTGAGCGTGAACGCCATGATCAGGGCGAAAACGAGCATCACGTACACGATCATGTAGAGGAGTTTCATGTACTGCTCGACCTCCCGGCGTATCTCCCGCAGGTCCACCGTAGTGGCGAGCCCTCTCACCTCCTGGAGGGAAGCCAGCGCCTCCTCGTACCGGCCTGGCTCGACCTTCACGTAGAAACTCCCCCTGC
Organism: Actinomycetota bacterium; assembly: GCA_020062425.1. Lineage (GTDB taxonomy): Bacteria > Actinomycetota > Geothermincolia > Fen-727 > Anoxymicrobiaceae > JAGUWJ01. The sequence continues at coordinate 16,097 of JAGUWJ010000037.1, read as the reverse complement.
TGGGCGTACCGTAGTCCAGCAGCTCCCTGACCTCGCCCCTGGTCAGGTAAACAGTACTTCCCATCGGCTCCTCGATGAACGGGCTCACCACGAACTTCTTCTCATTGAACTCCGTGCTCACGGTGACGGTGTCACCCACCTCGATGCCGAGGTCGTTGCTGTACCACTGGTTGAGCAGGATGTGCCTCTCGGTGAGCTCGACCGGCTGGCGGTCGGGCGTATAGAAAGCGCGCATCGAGCTGTCCGGTTCGATCCCGACCATCACCGTATCCGAGGTGGTGCCGTTCCAGGAGATCTTGCAGTCGTACCCCGCGGTAGGCTCCACCTCACGCACCCCCGGGAGCTGGGATATCTTATCCTCCAGCGCGGCATCCCGCCCTCCGAGGAAGACGGCCAGGATGTCGAACTTGTTGTTCATTTTGAACCCTCTCGTGAGGGCGGTGTTGGCCGTGTTGAGGACCGCCAGGAACATCAGCACCATCATCACCGAGAACATGAGGCCTATCACCGTGAACACTGTGCGGCGCTTGTTCCTGAGCATGTTCCTCACCGGGACCTTGAGGAACATGGGGGTGCGCGACAGGGGAGGGAAGATGCGCTCGATGAGCGGCCGCCTGAATACGTGCTGCAGCATCTCTCCCCTCATCGCCTTGTTGGGGTCCAGGCGGGCTGAGGACATCGCGGGAACCAGGCCCGCAACAGCGCAGAAAAGCACCGACATCGACATACCTGTCGCCATGACCTCCCAGTTGACGCGCACCTTCACCAGGGGTATCCCGATGGTCCCCGCGTAGATGCCGGTTATGATGTAGGAGACCCCGAAACCAAGCGCTGCCCCCAGCACCGCCCCCAGGAAGCCTATTATCAGCGCGAAAGAGAGGTAATGGCCCAGTATCTGCGACCGGGTGTAGCCCATGGCGCGCATGACCCCGATGAACGGGCGCTGGGTGTAGACCAGTCTCGACAGGAGAATATAGATGCTGAAGCAGGCGATGCCCAGGAACAGGACAGGGAAGAAGAGGGCAAAGCTTCGGAAGGTCTCCAGGTCGGACTCCAGCATCTTGTTGCCCTGGTGCTCCTCGAGGGTTACGACCTCCTCGATGCCGGTGTACTTCATTACCTCTTCCACGGAAGCGATGACCGGCTCCATCTCCTCGGGGTCGTCCACCTCGAAGAGCACCTGGTTGTACGTCCGCGAGAGCCCTGCCATGGACTGTACGTCCTCGTTGGGCATCCACACTATGGCCATGGCCGAGGCTGAGAGCATGGCGGAGAAGTCGCCCTTCTCGCCGGCCAGCACCAGGTACTCGGGGTTGCTGGCGACCCCGATCACCTCCAGTGGCACCTCGGTTCCCTTCTCTATGTATTTGAGTGTGTCACCGGGGTGGATGCCGTAGAACTCCGCGAAGTGGGACTCGGCGATGCACACCTTGCGGTCGCCCTTCTCGAAGAACCGTCCCTCCTTGATAAGCAGGTCATCGACGATCGGGCGCTCATGTTGAACACCGGTGATCCTCCCGATGAGCCGCTTTCCGTCCGCCATGGCGAAGGACTCGTCCGCCCGCACTCGGGGGGTCACCATGGCAATTCCTGGCAATTCCTTGAGCCTCTCAACAGTGTAGGCGGGTATCTCCTGCGCCTTTACCCTGAAATCAGCGAAGTTCAGCTTCTCGTATGTGTACTCGTATGACGTCTTCAGGTTCCTGTATGCCAGCGAGGTAGATATGAATATTCCCACGCCAATGACTACCACGAACGTAATGGCCAGGAAACGCACCTTCGCGCCAAGTATCTCGCGAAGCAGTTTCATGCGCATTGCTGTCATCTGAGGTTTTTTCATGAGAACCTGCGCACCGTCATATATATGTCAACTCTTTATTCGACAGCGTTGGAATACGCCTTTATGAGAGGATTTGCGGCCCCTCGCGCCGCTCCACGCACGGAGGGGCCCCCTTCTCCGTATGTCCCATAATATATATTATGTAAACTTGTCCCGAATCCCGTCCTTTGTCCATACCTCCTCTCCTCCACCTTCAAAGTCTTACGTCAACTATCGACCGTTAGACGACATCTGAGGCGTCGGCGTTGCCAGGGATGGGAAAAGGTCTGCAGTCGTTATCGAGGGAAGTCAAAACGTCTGCTGTGAAAGTGGAAAGGGTTCTCTCCCCCGTCAGGGCTCGCTATCGTCTTACCAAGGATCTTTGAAGCCTTTAGTTGAAAACCGCCGTCAGATTCGGGCGAGAAGTTCCTCAAGAGCCTCCAGGTACCTCTCGTTGACGAAATAACCCATGTCCGGCTCGAACTCGATGAGGTTCTCCCTGCGGTACTCCTCTTCGGCCTTGCGCGTCATGCTCGTTATGGCCACGGTGAGATCGTGGATGTCGTACTCCTTGTCCCCCAGCTTGGATGAGATGGCGTCGATCAGCTCGGGTATCATGGTGCCCCGCTTCTTCTCGACCAGTACCTCGGTCGCAGCTCTCTCACTCCCGCTCAACTCGGAGACGTAACGCTCCAGCTCCTCACTGGTCCATCTATCCGGCTGGGGTACCATCACTATCCAGGTCTCCGTCGAGACGATTCCCTCGACGCCTCTTACCGTGGAGAGGATGGTGTCCTGGAGCGTCTCCAGGTCCGGCCCCCTCATGACCGCTACCACGTCGCAATGGCCCGAGACACCCTCGGCGGAAACAACCTGCGGCATCCCCGAGAGCGTTCTCATCACCGAATCCAGCTTGCCCGCCGATACATTTATGAGGACGTATGCCTTCTTCTTCAATTCACCCTCCTGCCCATTATGTGGACCGCTACAGCTTAGACGAGTCGACCTTTTCCATAAGCTCGTCCCTCAGGATGCGCTTCAGCACTTTCAGCGTCATGCCGTAAGGCATCTCTTCCCGGACCTCTATAAACCTGGGCGCCTTGTAGTCGGCTATGTGATCGCGACACCAGGCGAGCAGCTCCTCAGAGGTCAGCTTCTCCCCTTTCTTAGGTGCCACAACCGCCGCCACGACCTCGACCTTCGTGGGGTGAGGCAGCCCTACGATGGCGACCTCGTCAACCGCCGGGTGGGCCCTCATCTCCTCCTCCACTTCCTTGGAGAACACAGAGTAACCCCCGGCCTTTACCACGTCCTTCTTCCTGTCGACGAAGTAGAGCAGGTTCCACTTGCCCTTGCGCGCCATGTCTCCGGTGTGGAACCATCCGCCCAGGAAAGCCTCCTCGTTCTTCTCCGAATCGTTCCAGTACCCCTTGGTGATGTTGGGTCCCCGCAGGACCAACTCGCCGGGCTCGCCTTTCCTCACCGGCTTGCAGTTCTCGTCCCAGATGCGGGTCCGTACCGGGAACACCGGTATGCCGACGCATCCGTGCTCGAAGCTCAAGAACGGCGTGCTCAGCTTGATGGAGGTGATGGGGCTGGTCTCGACCTGCCCGTACGCCTCGAAGAAGACCCCCCCGAAGCCCATGAACTTCTTGATCTGCTCGACCGGCATGGCGTCTGCGCCGCTGACCCAGAGCTTTATCGAGGAGAGGTCGTATTTCTCGGCACCGCTGGCGAGCAGCATTGAGTACATCGCAGGGACCCCCACGAAGACGCTGGCCTTCAGCTTCTCGATCTGCTCCAGCGTCCTTACGGGGTGAAAGAACTGCATGAAATACCCCCTGGACCCCAGAAGGAAACAGAGCAAGGCCACCGCGAAGCCCATCAGGTGGGCGTTGGGCAGGCCCGAAAGACCGATGTCCTTGTTGGATACAGGCAGTATGCACGCCGTTATCCGCTGGGTGGTTAGAAGGTTGTGACTGGTCATCATGGCGCCCTTGGGGAATCCGGTGGTCCCCGAGGTGTAGAAGATAGCGCAGGTCGCGTGACGGTGAAGCTCGAAAGGCGGAGCGGTGGTAGACGCCTGGTCCATCTCCGCCTCGAGCGGCACGAACCCCTCGAGAACGTCCTCCCGCTTGCCGGCCATCACCCAGGTCTCGATGGAGGGTATGGACTCCTTGTCCCTTATGTTCGAATCGAAGACGTCCCTGTCCGTCACCAGGACGCGCGCTCCGCAGTTCTCCGTCACGTACTTGACCTCGGTGTCCTTGAGCATGTAGTTGAGCGGGACGGCAATCGCTCCTATCTTGAAGCAGGCGAAGCACAGCAGGAGGAGCTCCAGGCGGTTGCCCATGGCGATGACCACCCTGTTGCCCGGGGACACGCCAAGGCCTTTCAGCACGTTTGCCATCCTGTTTATCAGCTCGAGCATATCCCTGAAGGTGAGCTCGTCCTTGGGCATGCACCTGATGTCGAGGGGCTTCTCGAGCAGGGCAATGGACTGGTCACCGTAGATGGCCGCCGACAGGTCCCACATGTTCGCCATGCTCAAGCGCGGGTCCAGCAGCAGCTTGTACTTGGTCAGGTAAGACACGTGCACCGCCTTTCCGTCGGGTTCCTGCTTTCCCGACAGCTCAAGTCCTGGGAAAGTATACTACGAGTTGGCCTACTCGGTCAGGTGTTCGACTCGAGTGCCTGCACCGGACCCGGGGGTTGTGGTATATAAACTGCGGAAGACGGTCCTGCGAGGCGTCCCAGACGCCGGAGGTGTTTCGATGATAATCGTCGGAGAGAAGATAAACGGGACCCTGCCCGGGGTCAGGGAAGCGGTTCTCGCCCGCGATGAGGGCGTCATCCGGGAGTTATGCGTGCTCCAGGCCGCAGCCGGCGCCGACTATATAGACGTCAACGTCGGCACCGGGTCCGGTGACGAGGCGTCCGCCATGGAATGGGCACTGGGCATTGTCATGGTCTCCACGGAGGCCTCGGTCGCCGTGGATTCCGCAGATCCGTCAGTGCTGGAGAGGGGGCTCGAGGCGCTCGACGGGAGAACAACCCTCATCAACTCGGTGAACGGTGATCCTTCCCGCACGGAGAGCGTACTGCCGCTGGCGGCACGTTACTCCTCGAGGGTGGTGGCCCTCGCCATGGACGGGTCCGGCATACCCGAGCTACCCGGCGCGAGGCTCGACGTCTGCAGGAGGATCGCCGACCGCGCCGAGCACCACGGCGTGCCCCTGGAGAACCTTTACTTCGACCCGCTTGCGCTCCCGGTAAGCGCGGACTGCGAGCAGGGCCGCGTTACTCTTGAGACGCTCGAGCTCATCAAGAGCGAGCTTCCCGGGGCCGGGACCATCCTCGGTCTCTCCAACGTATCCTTCGGACTGCCAGCCCGCTCAACGGTGAACCAGGCCATGATGGCCGCCGCGGTGCGGGCCGGTCTCGATGCCGCGATAATAGACCCGACTGACCGCGACCTGGTGGCCATGGCTTTCGCGGCCGAGGCTGTCTCCGGCCGTGACGGGTACTGCAGGTCGTACATGAAAGCTTTCCGCAGCGGTCTCTTAGGCTAGGTGGTGATCAGAACATGGAAACACGTCCCTCCCGCGTCGGCAGCTCGACCAAGGTCATGATCGGCTCAACGGTCATCACCCTGCTGGGGGTGTTCCTCGGCGCGGTCATTGTGATCGTGGGAAGCCTCCTCAAGTGGAAGAGCGACGCCGTCCTGGGTCTGTACAACGTGAACGGGTGGTCGTACGAGAACCTTACCTCGGGCGACGGCAAGCTGACGTTCGCGCTGGGCGTCGTGATGGTCGTTGCCCTGATCACCGCCCTGCTTCTGCAGAACAAGGCGGCATACATGATCGCGGCGGTTGCTTCCGTGGTCACCATGGGGCTCGCGTTGTACGAATGGATATTTATCGCCTCGCGCCCCGGCATCACCGGTCCGGGCCACGGGCTATACATGGCCTTCTTCGGCTGCATCGGCTGCCTGCTCTGCGCTCTCGGTGGATACCTCATGATGGCCGAGAGCGGCGCGGCTCCCGCCGAGGCCGGGTTTGCGTCATGACCGGGGGTGTACGTTGAGTCGGGCGTTCCTATGGGTCTCGGCCCTCGGGTTGGCCTCCAGCGCGTGCGTCGCGGCCGGCAGCCTGATGCCCTGGCTGGAGGACGCCTCGTTCCGTGTCGGCGGACTCGACCGCGACGGGAAGGTCACCCTTGCACTTGCCGCCGCGCTCGCGGTCTTCTTCATACTCGCGGCGGTCCTCAGCGCGAGATGGCCCTTCCTGGTGGCGCTGGCGCTCTCACTGGCGGCGGCAGTGGTCTGCCTGGCCGCCGTGGTCGATATACTGGCCACGCCGGGGCTGTTGTTCACCTCAGTGGGGCCGGGACTGCTGCTGGCCTGCGCCGGCGCACTTTCGGCGGTGGTCTCATCAGCAGTGGGAGTCTCGGCCCGGCGCTCAGCTTCCGTTCAGTAACCGGGCAGCCGCTCCAGCCAGGATCTGAATGCTCGGCTGTCGTACTCACCGGGGTAGCGCTCGAAGCACTTCTGCAACCTCCGCGCTTTGAGCCCCACCATCGAGAACCTCGCCAGCAATCCCATCTTACCAGCCCCGCGGAGCACCTTCCTGGCGAGTGTCGACGGGCCGGGGACGAACAGCACGGGAACCAGCCCGCAGTATACCTCCTCCGCCGTCAGCACCCTCTTCCCCATCAGGAACTCCAGGTCACTCTCGCCGATCCTGTCCGTCAACTTCCGGATAACGTCGTAATACGCGAGCACGGGCCCCCTGGTCGAAAGGAAGGCGTGGCTGTACTCCCACAGGGAGGCTCGGTCGAAGCGCCCCTCCCCTATCGCGCGGGTCGCCGTGCTCGCAGCCAGGTCGGCGGCAATGAGCGCGGATGCCACGCCGGAACCGTGAGCCGGTATGGTCTGGCACGCGCTGTCCCCCAGAACCATGAACCCGTCTCCCACAAGGGAATCGAGCGGACGCCTTATCGGTATGGGCGCTCCGTCACCGAAGATACGCTCCCCTACGAACGGCAGCTCACTCAGCGTCTGCTCGAGCCTCTGCTCCGGGGTGGGAAGCCCGGGGGCCGGCTTTATCCCTATCAGGATGTCGATGAAGCCCCCCTGGAGGTCCAGGTAACGTGTCTGTACGGAATACGTACCCAGGGCTCCCATGCGGTCCTTCCGTATCCCGTCCGGGATAGCCCCCCGCTCGACGGCGAGGGCTGCGGCTTCTGGATCAATGGCGAGGACTTCTCTCCTGGCCAGCACCGTCTCGTCCGCCCTGACCGGTACCGACAGTCCCCATTCAGCGGGAGCGCTCATCCTCAGGTCCCCTGTGATGCCGGTGCAGTCCGCGACCAGCGGAGCGGAGAACTCTCCCCTGGAAGTCCCCTCTTCGACTCTCACTCCCCTCACGGTGCCGCCCTCGAGGATGAGACCCTGAGCTTTCGAGCCGGTCCTTACTTCGGCCCCGGACTGTGAAGCCCACCTGAACAGCTCCCTTACGTAGACACCGGTGCGCACCGGTGTCAATGGAGCCGGGAGCAGCGCTACCTCGTGCCTGCCGCTGGGAGAGAGCATTATCGTTCTCCCGGGCTCCTTGAACAGCGCCTCACCGGCAGGCTGAGGCACTCCGGCCTCGCTGAAGGCGCCTTTCTCCACGTCGGCAACCCAGTCCCTCGAGACCGCGGCATCGTCTTCCTTCTCGAGGAGCAACACTCTGGCGCCCTTACCCGCGGTCTTGGCGGCCAGCGCGCAGCCGGCAGGACCGGCGCCGGCGACTATGAGGTCGTATTCATTCACCTTCGTCAAAGCCTCTTCCGTCCCCTCAGCATCTCTTTCAATCTTGCATTCGCGTTCCGTGTCACCGGCTCACCGTGCCCCGGCAGTATCACCTCGAACTCGAGCCCCAGCAGGCGGTCCCTGATACTGTTGAAGGCGGTATCCACCCCGGTGCTGAACTGCGGCGGCGGCCCCTCCAGGACGCCGCCTTCGTTGCGTATGGTGTCGCCGGAGAAGAGTATTCCCTGGTCTCGCTGGTAGAGAGCTATGCTGCCGTCGGTATGTCCGGGCAGGTGGATCACCTCCAGCCCGCCGAACACGTCGAGCACGTCTCCGTCTTCGAGGACGACGTCGACTCCGACGTGCTCGTAAGGGTAGAACGGAGCGAACATCCGGTAATAGACGGTCCTCAAAGCCCCCAGTTTGTACCGCTCGTACGGCTCGGTCCCCTCCATCACGGGTGCGTCGGCGGCGTGCGCGGCGACGGTAGACCCGAAGTGCGATTTGAGCGCATGAATCGATCCCACGTGGTCCAGGTGGTAGTGAGTGGCTATTATGCAGGCCGGCCCGTCATAACCAAGCGCCCGGATTATCCTCTTCCTGTCGAGGGGGAACCCGGCGTCCACCATCGAGGGCTTCTCGCCGTCGAGGAAGTAGACGTTGGAACCCCAGGTCTTTTCCAGCATCTTCACGCCCGGCACAGCCTCGATCAATCAGTACACCCCCGTTATCCGGTGACAAGCCGGGCGGCTACTCCCGGCCTGGAGGTCGAGAGAAGCGATCCGGCGCGTTTCCTAAGACCCCCTGGGGACCACTATCTCGCAGTCGATCCACTGGACCCCCGTGAAGCCGAGGACCTCCGCCGCCCCCCTGGAGAGGTCGAGGAAACGGCCTTCGACGAAAGGACCCCTGTCGTTGACCCTGACTATGACCGAGAGGCCCCTGTAGGTGACCATCAGCCACGTCCCGAAGGGAAGGGTCTTATGGGCGCACGTGAACGAGTACTGGTCGAACACCTCCCCGCTCGCGGTGGGGCGTCCGTGAAACTCGTTGCCGTACCAGCTTGCATAACCGGACATGATCTGGCCGGTCCTCACGAAACCGCCCGGGTCCGGCCTGTAGAAGACCCTGTTGGGGTTGAAGTCCCCCGGCGCCCGGGATGCCGTCGCCGGCGGCTGGCTTGCTATCAGGCTCGCGTTTATCTCCGCGAGCTGCCTCTTCTTCTCTGCGATAATGGCCTCGATGGACGCCGTGTCTTCTCCGCCCTGAAGGCTTGCGGTCTCCTTCCTCGCCTCGAGGAGCCGCTCCTGGCGCCGCTTCACCAGGGCCCTCTTCTCCTTGAGTGACCTGAAAGCCTCCGCCTCCAGCTCCGCCACGTTGAACGCGTAATGGTACCTGGTCAGCAGGTCCGCCAGATCGTCGGCGCTGAAGACGTCGATGAGGGTAGCGCGGCGCCCCTCGATGTAAAGCGACCGGAGCCGTCTGTTGAGCTCCCGCCGTGCCTCCTCCAGCTCCAGTTCGGCCTTGTCGAGCTCCTGGTAAGAGTCGAGTATCTCGTGCTCGAGTTCCTCCAGGCGGCTGGATACGGTCAGCCAGTCCCTATGGGCCTTGACCAGCCTGTTCTCGAGTTCGGCTATCTCCCTTTCAAGGACCCGCGCACGCTCCAGTTCAGAGCTGTACGTCGCCTCCTGGGCGTTCAGTCCGGCTAAGTGAAAAGACATGAAGACCGACATCAGCAGCAGTGCGACGAACGCCCGCGCGACGGTGTGTGACCTACTTCTACGCATCAGCGGCAGCCGGTCCCCTATCTCCTGGCTTCCATGACCTTCCTGAGTGCCTGCACCTGGTCGGGAGATCCCTGAACGATGAGTATGTCGCCCTCGTCCAGCACGGTGTTCCCTGAGGGGTTCACGACGAAATCCCTCTTTGGTCTTTTCAACCCCAGTACACCGATGCCCTTGAGGTCGTCCACCAGGATGTCCCTGATGGAACGCCCGGTGACCGCGGCGCCGCGTTCGACGGTGAGGTCCTCCAGCGTAAGTTCCACCAGCTCCCCGTGCGTAACCACGTCGAGGAAATCGCAGACCATCGGTTTCAGCAGGAGGGCAGCCATCCTCCGGCCGCCGACGTTGTGCGGCGAGATGGCCCGGTCGGCTCCGGCACGGTACAGCTTGGACTCCGTATCGTCGGAGTTGCACCTTCCGACGATGAAGATATCCGGCCGTATCATCCGTGCCGTCATGGTGACGAAGAGGTTGTCGGCATCCGAAGAGAGAGCCGTCACCAGTCCTTCGGCCCTCTCAAGGCCGGCTTTACGAAGGGTAGGCTCTTCGGCGGCGTCACCTTTGACCGCCAGGAACCCGTCACCCAGGCATGCCTCCACCACCGCGGGCTCTTTCTCGATGACCACCACGGGGGTACCCCTGGCCTGGCACTCCTTGGCCACCTGTCTTCCGACCCGGCCGTAACCGCATATGACGTAATGCCCGGTTATATCCTGGAGCTCGCGCAATACTCTTCGCCTCCCCATCACGTCGAGCAGCCTCCCCTCGATGAGGATGTCAACCACCGCGGTGGTCAGGTAGACCACCGTGGCAAGGCCGCTCACTATAATGACCATTGTGAATATCTCGCCTGCGCGCGAGGGAAGCACGATCTCACGGTAGCCCACGGTGGATACCGTTATCATCGTCATGTAGAGCGCTTCCCAGAACGACAGCCGCTCGATGATCATGTAGCCGCAGGTCCCCACGGTCACCAGGCCGAGGAATATTAGAAGAGCCGTCCTGAGGTGCCAGTATGGGCTTCTTCCCTTACGCATGAACCACCCCGTCGCTAACTGCCGCTGGCGTTGAAAGAAGGGGCCTCGGTTGAGCCCTGCAGAGCCGCCTGGGAATCACGGCCCCGGTCAAAGAAAGTCCTGTGGTTCGACGTGGTCCAGGAAATCCCTGAACCGCTCAATTTCCTCTTCCTCGGAGGTCTCCATGACTATGCTGGCCTCGTCGAGGACCTTCTCTTCGGCGAAGATGGGTATCTCCATACGGACCGCCAGCGCGATGGCGTCAGAAGGACGCGCGCTCATCACGTGCTTGTCCCCGTTCTGGAAGTACGTTATCTCGGCGTAGAAGGTGCCGTCCACGAGGTCGTTTATCAGTATCTGCTCGACGTTCACCTCCAGGTCCTCGAGCACGTTCTTAAAGAGGTCGTGGGTCATCGGCCTTGCGGTCTCCACGCCCTGAAGGGCGAACGCGATTGCGGTGGCCTCGAAGGCGCCGATCCATATAGGCAGGAAGCGGGCACCCTCTTCCTCCTGGAGGAGTACTATCGGTTGATTGGACGGCAGCTCCACGCGGACGCCGACCAGGGACATCTTTATCATCGGATTCACCAACCTTTTTATACTCCAACGTCAAAAACAGGTCAAATAAGTATCTGCCGCCTCGACAGGGGTCTTTCCGGGCACATCCGGCGGGCTTTTTCAGGCAGGCGCGAGACCCTGCAGAACGGGATTTGCGGGGATCGGAAAGGTTAAAAGAACACCCTGACGGGAGCGGAGATTATCTTGCCCATCCAGCAGAGGGAGTACCAGAGGAACGCGAACACCGCAGTGAACGGCCCTGGCGCCCCGGCGGTCCTGGTCGCCTCGGCCCCGACCCTCTCCAGCCTCTGGCCGTTCAACAGGGCTTCCACTGTCCCCAGGGCATCGCCCTTCTCTACGCCCCCTCTCGACTTCCTGACCACCGCGACCCTTACGTCGAACACGTCGCCCGAGCCCCTGAGGGTCAGCGCGGCGACCTCGTGCGCGGGCACCGCCTTGACGTACCTGCGAGGAAAGGCGCTCACGCGTGTGACCCCCAGTCTCTGATCCTCTGCTGCCAGCACAACGCGCTCAGTGGCCGAGAAACCGTAGTCGAGCAGGTTGGCTGCGTCCACGTTCCTGGCCTGCTTGGAGGGGCTGTTCAAGACCACGCCTATGAGCCTCTTCCCGCTTTGCTCGGCCGAGGTCACCAGGCACCAGCCGGCCCTGGAGGTGTAACCCGTCTTGATGCCGTTCGCGCCCTTGTACCCGCCTATGAGGTCGTTCAAGTTCTCCAGGATACGCTCCGGCTGACCCGGAGGGCCGCTTATGCTGTGGCTCTCCGCGCCGACCATCCGCGCCAGCACCGGATCTTTCATCAGCTCGCGTCCCATCAAGGCCAGATCGTAGGCGCTCGAGTAATGTCCCGGGGTGTTCATATCGAGGCCGTGAGGGTTCTCGAAGTTCGTCTCACGCCCGCCGAGGGCCGCCGCCCGCGAGTTCATGAGCTCCACGAAAGACTGTACCGAACCCGAGGTGTACTGTGCCAGGGCGTACGCCGCGTCGTTGGCGGAATAGACCAGCAGGGCCCACAGGAGCTCCTCTACGGTGAGGACCTCACCCGGTGTGACCCCTATACCCTGCTCCCCCACGTCGGCGGCCTCGGGGGTGATGGTCACCTTCTCGTCGAGGTCCAGTTGGTCTCTCACCACCAGGGCGGTCATGATCTTGGTGGTGCTCGCGACCGGCACCTGTTCGTGCGCGTTCTTCTCGAAGAGCACGCGGCCGCTCTCACCGTCGATGAGTATCGCGTATTGAGCGTAAAGGCCGGGCGGTGAGGCCTTCTCCCCCGCCGGAGCCTCGATCCTGGTCTCGCTTCGCGCAACCGCGGCGTTCAGGTTCGAGCCCGCCAGAGCCAGCACGCAGGATACCGCGAACAGCAGGACCAGCATGCAGGCTGCCACGAACAGTATCCTGCCGTGGCTTTTCCGCATGAAAGCCGGAATGCGGGGCGTAGTGAACCTGAAACGCCCGATGCGGTGGCTGTTGGTATAGACCTTTTTCATACGTATACGACGACGCCTAGAAAAAAGTACGACCGTTGCGGGCTCCAGCGGTCATGGCGTCCGGGTCGTGTCTTCGCTGCTGAGTATAGCACCGGCGTCACGGTCCAACAACCGCGCTAGTCATCCACCGACTCCCCCAGGAGCAGTGCCTCCGCCTCGACCTTCTCCACCGCCGCCCACGGGATCACGTACGAACCCTCTCCCGCGCCGTATTTCCTGCTCAACTTCGCCAGGAAACGCCTGATACTGGAACTGGTCATCCTCATGCCCCTGCTGACCTCCAGCCCATCCACGCGGAACGCGCCGCCCTCCAGTCGGAGCAGCACGTCGTCCACCCTCTGGATACGGTTGCCGGAGGAGTCGATCATCTGCTTGTTCAAGATGTCCCTGCGCAACAGCCACTTGCCTTCAGCTGTCTCGACCTCGAGCGTTGGATGGCTGTCCGCCAGGATTATCCGGTCAGCCTCCACCCGTGCCACCGCGGACCAGGGCACCAGGACCACCAGGTCCTCGACCCTCCTCACCAGAAGTAGACCACCTACCCTGTCGGTCCATAGCAGGTGGACACCGAGGTGACCCACCACGGACTGTCCGGGCGCGGCCGCCACGGCCATCTCCTGAACGTGCCCGATGTGCCTGTCCTCATCATCGTACACTTTCACCTTCAAAAGGTCGCTCAGTGCTACCGGTTCTCCTTCTTCCAACTCATACACCCCCCGCGTGCACGGTCAGAGCACCGTCGATACAACGAGCAGTATGTCAAGGGCGAACAGGACCATCACCACCACCCAGGCGACCGTGTTGTACGTGTCGCCGTTTACATGGTCCCCCATCACGTCACGGTCTCTCGCTATGAGCAGCATGCAAGTGAGCACCACCGGGAGCAGGAGGCCGTTGACCGCCTGCGACAGCAACATCACCTGTATGAGAGGCATCCCCGGTATCAGGATGATGGCGGCGCCTCCCACTATGAAGCTGGTGTAAACGGTATAGAACTTCGGGGCCTGTGAGAACTTTCGGTCTATGCCGTACTCCCAACCGAAAGCCTCGCAGACGGTGTAGGCGGTGCTGAGCGGCAGGATCGAACCTGCGAACAGGCTGGCGAAGAGCAGCCCGGCGGCGAACAGGTACGACGCGTACTCGCCCGCGACCGGGGCAAGAGCGAGCGCCGCCTGCTCGGCCGAACTGATCTGGGTGGCCCCCACTTCGGGGTTGTTGAAGAAAGCCGCGGCGCAGGCGATCATTATCGCCGAGGCCGTAACCGCCAGGAACACCGCCCCGATGGCGGTATCGGCCCGCTCGAAGCCCAGGCTCTCCACGCCGAGTCCCTTGTCCACCACCGCGGACTGCTGGTAGAACTGCATCCAGGGAGCGATGGTGGTGCCGATGATGGTGATTATCATCAGTATGTACGCCACGTCGAAGGTGCCCCCCGGCGTCACGAAACCCCGGGCGACCTCGGACCAGTCCGGCCCGGCCATGAACGCCGAGACGATGTAGGCGACGTAGACAAGACTGACCAGCAGGAATATCTTCTCGACCGTCTTGTAGCTCCCCTTCAGGACGAGCCACCACGTTCCCGCCGCCGCCAGCGGCACTGCCACGTAGCCGCTTACGCCGAATATCTCCGCCCCCGCGGCGACACCAGCGAAGTTGGAGACTGTGTTGGCAAAGTTCGCTACCAGCATGGCTACCATGACCAGCGCTGTCAGCCGGAGCGAGAAACGTTCCCGTATCAGGGCCGCCAGCCCCTTCCCGGTGACCACGCCCATACGCGCGTTCATCTCCTGCACCATGTAGAGGAGAACCACGGTGGGGATCATCACCCAGAGTATCTCGTACCCATAGCGGGCCCCGGCGACGGAGTAGGTGGCAATGCCGCCGGCGTCGTTGTCCACCATGCTGACTATGATGCCGGGTCCCATCACCGCGAGCAGGAGGGCGAGACGGCTTCCTTTCAACCTCTGATATGCCGAGTTCTTCCCTTTGATAGTCACGTTTCCACTCCGGAACTGATACCCGCGCCGGTCACCCCATGGCCTTGAGCACAAGGTTGCTGGTCAGCAGGAAGAAGATCATCGATACCGCTATCACCGCCACCCCGAGCAGGCGCCCGGGCGCTATCGCAGGGTCAAGCCTCGCTTTCCTGACGAGCACCGGTGCCATCAGGCCCAGCAGGCCGGCTATGGAGACGCCCACGAAGAGACCCGAGGCGCCTGCCACCAGCGCAGGCTGAGACCCTGTCCATATCCTCCCCAGCGCAAGCGCCAGCCCGCCGGTAAGCATGGCAGCGGCGATAGTGTAGACGTATTCCCGCGCCAGGAACCTGCCGAGGCCCGACCGGCTGGTCCGGCCTTCGGGCATCTCGCTCAAGGACATGGCGAGCGACCAGAACGATACGTCGTGCGAGGAGCGCAGCGCAAGCGGTACGAAAAGTACCAGCGCCGTGGCGGTGACGAACTCCTGCTTGAAAAGCCCGAAGAGAGCCGTGGCCAGTATCCCGCCCAGGAAGGTGAACATGGTACCCGCCCAGCGCCTGGCGTCCATCACACCGCGGGGTAACCCTCCCTCCTCGGCCAGCACCACGCCGGATAACTGCGACAGGTCCTCGGACGACTCCTGCCTCATGACGTCGATGGCGTCGTCAACCGTCACTATGCCCTTGAGCACGTGGTCGTGGTCGACCACCGGCACCGCCAGCAGGTTGTACCTGGCCAGCTTGTCCGCCACCAGCTCCTGGTCGTCGTCCACGTCGGTGGTTATGACGTCCCTCATCATGATGCGGCCGATGGCCTCGTCAGATGGGGCCCGCAGCAGGTCCCTGAGAGAGAGCACCCCTGAGAGATGACCGTCGCGGTCCACCACGTATATGTAGTAGATCGTCTCTGCTTCTGCCCCACGCTCCCTCAAGGTCTCGATCGCCTGGTCCGCGGTAAGGTAGTCGGGAACTGCCACGAACTCTGTGGTCATCTTCCCGCCCGCGCTCATCGGGTCGTATCCCAGCAGCTCCGACACGGTCGAGGCCTCCTCGATGCCCATCAGCGCGAGGAGCGCCTGCGCCTTCTCCCTGGTCAGAGAGCCCAGTATGTCGGCGGCCTCGTCGGGTGGCATTATCTCCAGGAGGTCCGAGAGATGCTCGTCGTCCATGGACTCCGCCACCGATGTCCTCATCGCGGGTATTATCTGGGAGAGGACCTCCGCCGCCTGGGGATCGTCGACCAGCGCCAGGACCTTCGCCCTCTGGTCTACGTCGAGCTGCTCGATGATGTCCGCTATGTCCGAGGGGTGTATCCTTCGGAACTCGCTGTACGGCACCCTCAGCCGTAAGTCGTCGGGCATGGGCTCGAGCCTGGATATGAGGTTCCAGGGTATCCTCTGCTCGCCTACCGGGACCTTGCGCACGTCCCGGAGCATCTCTGCGATAGACCCCAGGCCCAGCCTTCTCAAGACCGCCAGGAAGCCGATGTCGGCTCCTATGACCCTGAGGTCCCTCCCGGACCAGGCCAGGCGGATGTCGTTGACGCGCACTATCTTGTACCCCTCCAGGTCCACCATCTGCTTGTCCAGGAGGTCGCGCGCCAGGAACACGGCGCCTGGTGGTCGAGAAGCCCCGTCCGCGGG
>JAGUWJ010000073.1 GCA_020062425.1 Actinomycetota bacterium | reverse complement strand
TTCGCAGCGGCCATCGCGATGGGCGCGGCCCGCAACGCGAGCGCGAGGGCCCTCCAGTACGCTAAAGACCGTTACCAGTTCGGTGCGATGCTCATCGAGCACCAGGAGATCTGGCGGATGCTGGGAAACATGGCGGCCAGGACGAACGCTGGAACCGCCGCTTACATCCAGGCTTTCGAGGGGAAGCCGCTCGGCGCCCTGGCGACCGGCGGCCGCTCTGACTTCGCGAAGGTCATCTGCACGGACAGCGCGCTGGAGGTCATCATGGATGCCATCCAGATCCACGGAGGCATCGGTTACATGAAAGAGACGGGCCTGGAAAAACTTATGGGCGACGCCAAGATGCTGCAGCTCATCGGTGAGGCCAACCGCATCATTGAAGTCTCCTTTCGAGACGAGTAAGGGAGGTATATGTTCATGTCGATCGCTGCGATAACTGGTTGCTCGGGCTACATCGGACAGAGAATCCTCGACTTCATAGAGAAGGACGAGAGCATATCGAGGGTCATCGGCGTCGACATCAAGCCCTCACCGGGCCGATTCAGCAAGCTCCGGCTTTACTGCATGGATATCCGGGACCCGATGCTCGCGGACCTGTTCGAGGAAAACGGCGTTAAGCTCGTGGTCCACCTGGCCTTCCTCGTCGACCTGATCCACGACGAGGCCGAGATGCACGATATCGACGTCAACGGCACCCGCAACCTTCTCTCGGCTGCCGCGGCCTGCGGGGCAAGGCATCTCACGGTCACATCTTCGACCACCGCCTTCGGGGCCTTTCCGGACAACCCGGAGTGGCTGACCGAGGAAGATCCTCCGCGGCGGCACGCGGATTACATATACGCCTCCGACAAGTACGACGTTGAACAGCTGGTGACGGCTTTCAAAGAGGAACACCCGGACATCAAGGTCGCGGTGGTGCGCCCCTGCATCGTCTATGGGCCAAACGTTGACAATTACATCTCGCGTTACTTCTTACGTATGCCCGTGATCCCGGGGGTGGGGAAGGAGCGGCCGCAGATGCAGTTCGTGCATGAGGACGACGCGGCCGAGGTGTTCATGAAGGTGCTGAAGACCGAGGCAGAGGGTTATTTCCACGCGGTCGGGGAGGGAACGATCGGCCTCGACGAGATGGGCCGCATGGTGGGCAAGCTCCTGCTCGGCATCCCCAAGCCGCTGCTCTATCCCGCCGTGGACCTGCTATGGAAACTCCACTTCCCCCTGATAGAAGGCACCTCGGGGGCGCTCGATTTCACCGCCTACCCGTGGAAAGCATCGGATGAAAAGACAAGGCAGGTACTCGGCCTTGGACAACACCGCTCGAGCAGGGACGTGTTTCGGATCATGCTGGAGAGTCACGGCAGGCGGCCGCGGTGCTGATAATAGACGCGGCACAGGCGGTCAAACAAAGGATTGAATGGTCGACATGACCGGGTCATGGTTCAGCGAGGCTGAGATTAAGAGATGGCCACGCCGGTCATCGAGCGCCTCTCGCAAGCGATCCGGAACGGAGACAGAGAGAGAGCAGTCTTTCTCTGCGGCGACCTCCGCGGCGAGAGGATACTCCTCCACGACTTCTTCGCGGACTGCACCACCGCGCTGTTCACCTGGGTGGGCGAGAACCTCGGCGAGGAAAACTTGTTCGAAATGTTCATGTTCTGCTTCGAGCAGAGCGCGGAGCGCCAGATACTGGACGTGATGGAGGGGGACGTCAAACGCGGAATCGAGGCTACCCTGCTCGCGCGGAGCTCATGGGTCGCCCACAGCTGCGCGGGCGCCGGCGAGCACGGCGGCTCTTTCCTCATGGTCGAGGATGACGAGAAGTTCACCTTCAGAATGGACCCGTGCGGCAGCGGAGGGAGGCTGTGGCGAAAGGGAAGGTACGAGCCGCCCATCGGCTTCGGCACCACCTCCAGGGCGTACCCCTGGGCGTATAACCGCGAGGGACTGCCGTACTACTGCGTGCACTGCGCCTTCCTGAACGAGCTCCTGCCTTACCGGAGGCTGGGATTCCTGAGCTGGCCCGTCGACCCACCGGAAGGCCCTGATGACGTCTGCCGCTGGCACCTCTACAAAGACCGCTACGGCGTCCCTGCGACGTACTACACGCGCTCCGGTTTGGAACCTCCCAAGAGACAGGGGAAACCCGTCTCCGTCGAGCGCTGGTTTACCGATGAACAGCTCGAGGAGATGGTAATGCACACCCCGGACCGCATCGAGGCCGCGCTGCGCTCCGGCGACCTGAAGAAAGCGCGCGGTATCTGCAAGAAGATGGCGGGTGAGTTCTTCTTCCTGCACAGCCTTTACGTGAACATGGTCGTATCCGTACTGGACTTCATAGCGCGTGAAGCCGGTGAGGAGAGCCTGGGCAGGGTCATATCGTATATCTACGAGAAGTGCTTGAAGGGGCAAGTGGCAGGGCTGCTGGGCGGGCTGCCGCGGCGCGAGGCAACGCGCGCGATAATAGGCGACTTCTTCCTCGCCGACACGAGCGGCGGAGCAGGTTTTCCTCCACCCCGTTTGAAGATAACCGAAGATGATAGAAGTATCCGCGTGGAGCTTTCCCCCTGCGGCAGCGGCGGCAAGCTTAGAAAGCGCAACGCCTATGAGAGCCAGGGCCGGGTAGCGAAGGCCAGGGAGCGCCTGGAAAACGCCGTTATCAAGGTCTCCGTGAGCCTGCCCCTGCCGAGGGGACTCATCGAGTTCACTATGCCCATCGTCATGGGCTACATCTCCGAGACGCGCAGGCCCCATGGCATGGGCGTCACCCGTCAGGGTTACGACTGGTCAGGTGGGCGCGAGGGCTTGCCGTACTACTGCTGTCTCTGCACAGGGTTGCTGACTGAGTCAGGTGCGGACTGGCTGGAGGTCACGCCTCCCACCGACCAAAGCTCACCATGCGTCTGGCAAGCCAGGAAGTGACACACCCTAGGTCGGCGGTTTGAGGTCGCTCGGGGCGCCGTCGATCTTCATCTCTTCCGCTGTGAAATCGGTACCGAAGTCGACCAGCGTCCAGCCGTCCGCCGTCTTGTGGAAGAGGAAGTAGTAGGTGGGTTCGCCCGCCTTTTCCGCCTTGTCCAGCTTCCAGTCGGGGTTCCTCGCACTCGTCGCCACAACACTGAAGGACATGCCTTCAGTGTCGATCTTCCTGTTCTTCAAGAACTCGAGCATCGCCGGCAGCGGTGTGGAGCCGGTGAAGGTGGCGAACACCGTGTAGGTCACCTTGTTGCTGGGCCCTCCGTCAGTCGTCACCACCACGGGGTATTTCCCCGCGCGGAGCTTGATGGGCACGGTCGCCTCGATGGACGTGTCAGACCATGAGAGGACGGGCGCCTTCTTGCCGCCGACGGTCACGGTGCTCTTCTTCTGAGTCTTGTCGAAAGACGTTCCCGATATCTTGAACCCGGTGCGGATAAGCCCCTCATCGGGTTTCACTGACTTGATGACCGGCTTGGGAGCGCCGCACCCGGCTGCCACCAGCAACAACACCGCAGCGATCAGGACCGCCACGCTCCGGCTTGTTCTCACTACGAACATCTGACACCCCTCCCAGGATGTGCTTCGCGGCTCCGCACAATATTATAGCCTCCGGTCCAACGGCGCCATATCCTGCGGCCTCAACGGAGCTTGATGCGATCGGCTCAAAGAGGTCAAATGAGGTATCCTCTCACTTGAGGCTGAAGGGGTATGCAAGCCGTAACAAGCAGAGGGCCGGTCCGGCGGGCGAGGGAAGATCGATGGGATATTCAGGCAGACACTCAGGCATGATACGGAGGCCGGCAGACAGGCGGCATCCTTACAGGATGCCGGTTCTTGCCGGTCTGCTCATAGTGGGGCTCATCGCCGGGTTCTTGGCAATATTTGTCGCCACCAGCGGCAGCGAGACAGTAGTGCCCGACGTGGTGGGGCTCTCTTTCGCCCAAGCCCGGGCTAAAGCAAAAGAAGCGAAGCTGAAGATGAGGGTGAACCCCCATCAGGACACCGGGGGTGTCGAGAACCTCGACAGGCTCACCGTGCTGAAGCAGGAGCCCATGGCCGGAGTGGAGCAGTTCGAGGGGTTCCTCATCACGGTCAGCCTGGACGGGGTCCCGGGCGCGGACGCGATACAGGCCGATGCCGAGCCGCAGCAGTCTGCGCCCGAAGCCCCGCAGCAGAGCTCTCCGGCTGTGGAACCCGGCGCCGCCTCATCGGCCCCTGCGCCGGCCTCGGCGCCGCCTCCACCGCCCGTCCTGGTCTTCCCTCTGGAGGGAACGCCCCTGTACCCGTTCACCCGCGACGGCGCTATATCATGCGGCCACTGGGAGGCAGATCCGCAAGATTACCCTTACTTCGGTGCGCCGAGGGACGGCGGCTCCAGGTCGCACGCCGGCATCGACATCTATCCCCCGGGGCGCGCAGGCTCGCCCGTGAAAACGATGAAGGCCGGCACCGTGCTCAAAGTGGCCCCCTTCTACACCCGCGCGGACGGGGAG